>JAAYCT010000007.1 GCA_012729635.1 Clostridiaceae bacterium
GCTCGGAGTCGGACTTTCGGTCGGCGTTGTGCTCGGAGTCGGATCGACGGAAGGGGTCGGCGTAGGAGTGGCGGTCAGCGTAGGACCGACGGTCGGCGTAGGGGTGGCGGTCAGAGTCGGACCGACGGTCGGTGTAGGCGTGGGAGATCCGGAAGGAGAGGGAACCGGAGTGGTTCGGATAATCGCATTTTTCAGGTATAAGGTTGTATCCGAAGCCAAAAGAACATTGGCGGTCGAATAAATATCAATACGAGCCTTTTCGACTTCCATCTCAATCAACGGCGCTCCGGGAGCGTTACTTTCCGGGACCATTTCCGTAGTGATATACTTGCTCGGTACAATTTTCAGTTTGCCGCTGAATCGGGTGTGTACAAAGCCCATCTCTTCTTTGGCGGGTATGTAGAAATACGAGTCGTGAATCACAGGTGCCGTTTTGCGCGTTTCGATCTGCAGGTATTTGGTTTCGACATATCCCTCTTCACCCTCGGCGAATAATATTTTACACCAAAGCGAACCCTCGTCGAGGATTTGAAAATCGACTCCGTTCACCGTCGCACCGACGATTCGGCTGGTCGTATTTCTCTCCGAACGAACATAGATAAGTTCTTCTTCTCCGAGGGAGGTTATACCGACCCGATATTCGGGAAGAGGAGTCGGGGTCAATGTAACGGTCGGACAAATGACCGTTGAACTCGGATTCGTGGAACCGGATGAGGTCGGAACGACGATCGGCACACTCGGATCCGTTTTTTTGTTGCAAGATGCGCACGAAATCCCGGCAGTCAGAAGAAAACCGAGCACCAGAACGAAGGATATCCAACGGGTCAATGTTTTGTTACTAATCATAAACATCCTTTGACTACAAGTTGTACGACAATATATTAGCATGTCTGCTCAAAAAACACAATGTCAAAGCATAATCGTAACGAGCGTGAAATTTATACGTATTACACAATACTGCGCCCGCGCCCGCGCGTGTTAAAATACTTTACGGAACATATTTTTTAAACCGCGAACGGGTTCGTATCACGTTGGAGCATCCCACTCTTTCGCCGGATATGCGAGGAAAGCGATGTCGGAGTTTTTGCACGAGGAATGCGGGGTTTTCGGTATCCATAACCGGGACGGATCGGATATTTCAATCCGAATGTACTACGGATTGTTCGCATTGCAACACCGTGGACAGGAAAGTTGCGGAATCGCGGTGCGCCGCGGAAATGAAATCGTATGTCATAAGGGCATGGGACTGGTTGCCGAGGTTTTCAGTCCGGCCGTTTTATCCGGTCTGAACGGAAGCGCGGCAATCGGTCACGTTCGGTATTCCACCGCCGGGAGAAGCGTCTACGAAAACGCCCAACCGATTGTTACTCAATATTCAAAGGGAGCCATATCGATTGCTCATAACGGGAATCTGACCAATGCGGATCGTTTGCGGTCGGAGCTTTCGGAAAAGGGAGCGATTTTTCAGACCGATACGGATTCCGAGGTTCTCGCGTATATGATTGCCGGAAATCGGGTCAAAACGCATTCGATTGAGATGGCCGTCGCGGAAATGATGAATGTGGTACGGGGCGCATATTCGCTTTTAATCATGACGCCCGGAAAACTGATTGCGGCTCGTGACCGTTTCGGGTTTCGCCCGCTTTGTATCGGGAAAATCGGAGGATCGGAAGTGTTTGCATCCGAAAGCAGTGCTCTCGACGCTATAGGGGCTGAATTTGTCCGGGATGTATTGCCCGGTGAAATCGTAATTTGTGACGCGACGGGAATGCGGTCCGTAACCCCGAATCCGCCCGGAAAACCAAGTCACTGTATATTTGAGTATATCTATTTTGCCCGGCCGGACAGCGTGATTGACCAAGTGAGTGTCTATGAAGCCCGGTTTCGTGCCGGAAGACTTTTAGCATCCGTGCATCCGGTCGAGGCGGACGCGGTAATCGGCGTACCGGAATCCGGTATGGATGCGGCCGCAGGATACTCGCATGAGACCGGAATCCCATTTGTTCGAGGATTCTACAAAAACAGTTATGTCGGAAGGACATTTATTAAACCGGAGCAATCCATGCGACTGGAGGCGGTCGGAATCAAGCTGAACCCGATTCGCGGAACGGTTTCCGGAAAGAAAATCATCCTGATTGACGACTCGATCGTTCGGGGAACGACCATTGCGCACATCGTCGGGATGCTTCGAAAATGCGGAGCGAAGGAAGTTCATGTTCGAATCAGCGCGCCTCCGTTTCTGTATCCGTGCTTTTTCGGAACGGACGTCCCTACCGGCGATATGTTGATCGCAAAAGCAAATACGATCGAACAGATCGCGCGACAAATCGGGGCGGATTCTCTCGGATATTTGGACATAGGAAGTCTTTCCCGCATGATCGGGGATGAAAAACACGAGTACTGTGACGCTTGCTTTTCGGGCGATTATCCGAAAGGGAGCGTGGATGATAAGGAGGAGCCGAAGAAGCAATGATTCGTGCGGTTATTTTCGACATGGACGGAGTCTTGCTGGACAGCGAACCGTTACACGATAAAGTCAATTTGGAAATCCTCCGAAGCTTCGGTATCAACGCGGACAAAACGGTGACGAATCCTTATGTCGGAAGAACAAGCGAAGCACTGTGGGACGCGATGATCCGTCGTTTTTCCATTCCCGAAAAAACAGAAGTGCTCATAGAGCGCCAGTGGGAAATGGTCGTGCGTGACCTTCCGATCTCGGGAATCGCCGAATCCGAAGGCTTGACCGAGCTTTTGGATTATATCGAAAGAAACGGCCTGCGCGCCTCTGTCGCCTCATCATCCCGTATTTGCTTTATCGATGCGGTTTTCGATCATCTTGACCTTCGAAAATATATGGAAGGGTACACCGGCGCGGAAGAGATCGGAGTCGGAAAGCCGGCTCCGGATATTTATCTGAAAGCGGCCGAAAAACTCGGCGTATTGCCTGAGCAATGCCTCGCGGTCGAAGACTCTACCGCAGGGGTATTATCGGCAAAAGCGGCGGGCATGTTTACGGTAGGCTACCTGAATCCGACCTCGGAGGGACAGGACCTGTCGAAAGCGGACCGGAAGGTTAAGCTTCTTGCCGAGATTATCGACATTCTTGACGAGTTGACCGGTACATCATTTGAATCTGAGAGCGAAAACAGATTGTCGCATGAGAAAACCGGAGAAAAATCGAGAAAAATCGAGAAAAATCGTAAATCCTGAAGATATTTTCTGTTTTCTATTGACACAACGGGGATGCGCCCGTATTATGATGAGGCGTCCGAAATCCGGACGCGAAAAAGGGATCCGAATTGAAGGAGGAGAACCGATTAAATGAAGACATACGTGGCGAAAGCCGACCAGATCGAACGTAAATGGTTTGTTGTCGATGCGCAGGGGATGAAACTCGGCCGTCTTTGTACCGAAGTGGCCACTGTTCTTCGCGGGAAGCACAAGCCGACATATACTCCTTTTCTGGATTGCGGCGATTATGTGATCGTCGTTAACGCGGAAAAAGTAGAATTATCCGGGAACAAGTTGGATCAGAAGATGTACCGTTATCACACTTCTTATCCGGGCGGACTTAAGGAAACCTCGTATCGGAAACTGATGAGCAGCAAGCCGGAAAAAGCCATTGAATTGGCCGTTCGCGGGATGCTTCCCAAAAATGCTTTGGGTCGTCAGATGTACAGGAAGCTCAAGGTGTATGCCGGCCCGAATCATGATCATGCCGCGCAGAAGCCCGAGCCGCTGACGTTTTAAGCATAAGAAGGGGAGGAAAATAAAAAATGGTTAAGAAAACCGCCAAGGTATATTTTTACGGAACGGGCAGAAGAAAGAACGCCATCGCTTGCGTTCGTATTTTCCCCGGAACCGGAGTGATCACGGTCAACGACAAGGATATAGACGAATATTTCGGGATGGAGACGCTGAAGCTGATTATTCGTCAACCGCTCGTCGCAACGGGTACGATCGGGAAATTTGATATCGTATGCAAAGCAATCGGCGGAGGTGTTTCCGGACAGGCCGGAGCCATTCGCCACGGTCTTTCCAGGGCACTGGTCAAAGCGGATGAGGAAGCATACAAGGCGATTCTCAAAAAGGCCGGTTTCCTGACACGCGATTCCAGAATGAAGGAGAGAAAGAAGCCGGGTCTGAAGAAAGCGAGAAAGGCTTCGCAGTTCTCCAAGCGTTAATGCGCCTTCGGCGCCGCGTTCCGGTCATAACCGAACGCTTCGGGCTCAGAGCATTTGGGAGACCGAGACGGAAACATATCGAAGTTATTTTTGCGGCGCACCGGGCACAAACTGCCGGGTGCGCCGTGCTCCTATCCGGGCAGTGAGGTGAATGATGATGATGATTATTCATAATGTGAAACTGATGACGATGGATCCAAAAGGAGTCATCGAAAACGGATGTATTGTCGTTCGGGACGGTCGGATTGATCAAGTGATGAACCGTTCGGATTGGAACAGGATGGATTATCCTGCCGATATCGAAATCATCGACGGAAAGGGCGGAACCGTCACGCCTGCATTTATCGACGCTCATTCCCATCTGGGGCTTTTTGACGACAGCCTCGATATGGAGGGAAGTGACGGGAACGAGATGACCGACCCGATTACCCCGCACCTTCGCGCGATTGACGGAATCCACAACGCGGACGTATCTTTTCGTGAGGCCATGGAGGGCGGAGTCGGTGTGGTCATGACCGGACCGGGAAGCGGAAATGTTCTCGGCGGGCAATTTGCGATTATCCGAACCTATGAGAAAACGGTCGAGGACGCGCTCGTGTGTGAGCCGGCCGCTCAAAAAGCGGCTTTCGGTGAAAATCCGAAGAGAGAGTACGGGAAAGACAATAAGTCGCCGCAGACAAGAATGGGAACGGCCGCGTTGCTTCGTCAGGCCTTACGGGAAGCGGTCGCTTACAAAGAGAAACAGTCATTGTACGAGGAAAAACTTGCGGCATATCGAGCCGCCGTCGAGGAAAAAGCAGAGGACATTCCCGAAAAACCGGAAAAGCCGGATCCGGATATGCCCGCGGAGTCGATGCTTCCCGTTATCGAGGGAAAAATTCCTTTGAAGATCCATGCTCATCGGCAGGATGATATTCTTACGGCGATCCGAATCTGCAATGAATTCGGTTTGACCTATACTCTGGAACACTGTACCGAAGGACATCTGATATCGGACGTATTGGTTAAGGAATACAATGCGGGTCAATCCGAAGGGCGCGGGAGCGGAAACGGACCCGGCGGCCGGCTTCGGGGAATCGTCATCGGCCCGATCATCGGTTTTCGCAGTAAGCCTGAACTATCGAATCTGACCATCCGAACGGCGGCGGTGCTCGCGAACAAGGGATTGCCGGTTGCGGTAATGACCGATCATCCGTGTGTGCCGCAGCAATACCTGGTGTTGTCGGCCGCAATTGCGGTAAGCGGCGGTATGTCCGAACAAAAAGCGATCGAAGCGATTACCATTCGCCCCGCAGAAATAATGGGAATCGACGATCGGTACGGCAGTCTCACGGAAGGAAAAGAGGCGGATTTTTGCCTTTTCGACCGAAATCCGCTCGATTATCGCGCCAAGCTTCTTTTGTTCGTCGGACGGGGGAAAATACGTTATGAGGCCCGATCCGGTATCGAACCCGCGGAGGTCTGAGATGACCGATGATTCGATCCTGCCGATCGAACTTATTTCCGCGACGCCCGAATCGACCGAGCGATTGGGCAAATTATTGGCGGCGGAGCTTCGCCCCGGAGATATTGTTTTGCTTGACGGTGATCTCGGGGCGGGCAAAACCGTAATGACAAGGGGGATTGCTTATGGACTCGGCGCGAAACCGAATGTGGTCAGCCCGACCTATACGCTCGTAATTGAACATCCTTCGACCGGCACGGGAATAGATTTGTTTCATTTTGACGTTTATCGATTAAGCGGTGCGGAGGAATTCCTGCACTCGGGTCTGGACGAATATTTTGATGGGCGCGGCGTATGCGTCGTTGAGTGGGGAGAGAAAATATCGGAGGCTGTCCCGATCGATCCGATACGGGTTTTGATCACGGGAACCGGTTCACAGCGGAAAATCCTTATCTCCTTTCCGGTCGGACAGTCCGCCCGTAAAGACCGTCTGGTGAAACGTATTTTAGAGAATGATATGAACTTTAAATAATGGACGAAGCGATGTCTTATGCCTCGCGGAATGAAGGAAAGAGCGATGAATATGAGCCAATCGGACAAGCTTAGCGAAGATTCGGTAGCGAACAAAGAAGATACGAAGGCACAACTCAATCCGTCGGATTCGAAGCGCTCCTTTTGCGTGCTGGCCTGTGACACTTCAAACGCCGCCTGCTCCTGTTGCCTCACAAAGCAGGGAAAGCCGGTATCGATGGCTTTTCTTTCCGCAGGACTTCGTCACTCGCAGACCTTTATGCCGATGGTACACGATACGATGGCCCGGTCCGGGGTATCCTATGATGAGGTGGATTTTTTTGGATGTACGGTCGGACCGGGATCCTATACCGGGATCCGTATCGGTGTCGGTGCGGTCCAGGCGATGGCCTTTGCCGCCGGTAAGCCCGCAGTTCCGGTTTCGTCCTTGCGCGCACTTGCATTTCCTTTGCTCGGACAAAAGGATTGTCTGGTTGCGGCAATGATTGATGCAAGAAACGCGCGTGTTTTTTCCGCGGCCTACCGCAACGGAATCGAAGTGGTGCCGGAGGCGGTTCGACCCGTTGCGGATTTCATCGGTTTATGTGAGTCCTGGCGGACAGAAAACGCTCCCGGCAAACCGATTCTTGTCTGCGGGAACGCAGGTCGGATGTACGCGGACGCTCCGGGAAAAAGCGGAGCTGACATTTCCTTTTTTTCGGAGTATGAAGAAATCAATCCGATATCCGTAGCGGCGATTGCCGAAGCGATTTTTATGCGGACGGAACCGGGTGAGCGCGAGACGTGTTTTGTTCCGGAGTCCTTACTTCCCGTGTACCTGTCCCGCACCGCCGCGGAACGAAACATCGAAAAGAAAGAGTGTCCGGATCCGATGATGCGAAACGCCGATCCCCGTAGTGTATGAAGATTCAATCGTACGGAGGCCGAAAACGATGATCCGCATTGAAGAAGCCCGGGATGGCGACCTTTCGTCGATCGTTCGGGTCGAACGGGCGAGTTTTCCGAACCCCTGGAGCGAAGAATCGATTCTATCGTTCGTTTCGCAGCCGGATCGGCGGGCATGTTTGGTTGCCAGAGACCAGAAACCGGGCGACGGGGTGATTGGTTACACGGCACTTCAGTTTGCCGCGGACGAGGCCGAGATTTGTAACCTCGCGGTCTTGCCCTCGCTTCGGGGAAAGGGCATCGGGGCGTTACTGATCCAATCCGCGGTCGAATTATGCGTGCGAAATTCCGTTTCCGTCCTTCACCTGGAGGTTCGTCGCGGCAATGTGCCCGCTATACGACTTTACGAAAAACAGGGATTCCGGCGAGTCGGAATCCGAAGGGGTTATTACGGGGACGGAAAGGAAGATGCGCTGTTGTACGCGCTCCGAATCGGATCATAACGGTCTGTGTTACATGAACAATAAACAGACGCGAACATCACCGCTTTATGACCGAAATAGCCAAAAATAATGCGTGAAGGTCTTCTTTAGTTGACATTGAGAAATCCCGTCCATATACTTTACATTATGAAGAACAGTATTTTCGCGTAGAATCCGGGGAGGAATGGAAATGGTTTCCAAAACGGTGATTTTCCAGTGTGACGAGGCCCTTCAAATGAAAGCGGTCGCGGTTTTGATTCAGAAGGCGTCGACTTTTCGAAGCAGCATATACCTGACGCGTAGCGGGCGACGCGCGAACGCAAAAAGCTTGCTCGGAGTCATGTCTCTGGGAATCGAAAACAACGCGGAAATCGAAGTGACGGCCGAGGGCGAGGACCAGCAGGAAGCTTTAGACGCACTCGTATCTTATCTTACGAATCCGAAGGCATAATGAAATCAGAACGTACGGAGTTTGACGCGCGTCTGGATACCGTACCTGATCGCCCGGGAGTGTACCTGATGAAGGACGCCTCGGGCTCTGTTATTTATGTCGGCAAAGCCAAGGATCTCCGTAACCGCCTGCGAAGTTATTTTTCGAAAAGTGCTCCGAGCCTTCCGAAGGTCCGTGCGATGGTTGCGCATGTCACGAATTTTGATTATGTCGTCGTTGAATCGGAACTGGAAGCACTCCTTCTTGAATCCAATTTCATTAAACGATATCAGCCCAAATACAATGTTCTTTTGCGTGATGACAAAGGCTATCCGTATGCGTGTGTGACGATGAACGAGCAGTACCCGAGAATACTCAAGGCTTTTCGGGTAGGTAAGGATCGCGAAAAGGGCGCGCGTTATTACGGACCTTTCCTCGGTGGAGATCTTTATCATGCACTCCTCGGCTTGCGGGACATTTTTCCGACTAAAACCTGCAGGCGCGTTTTCCCGAGAGATATCGGCAAACAGCGCCCGTGTCTGAATTATCACATCGGCCGTTGTATCGGTCCGTGCCGCGGAGACGTTTCCGCAGACGAATACCGGGCCGTCATGGAGGACGTGTGTCGCTTTTTTGAAGGTCGGTATGACGGAATAAAGAGAAGCTTGACCGATAAAATGCGCAAGGCATCCGAAGAGATGAATTATGAACGCGCGGCGCTGTACCGCGATCGCCTGGAGGCGCTCAACCGGATTGTCGAGTCACAAAACGTGACCTTCCGAAAAGAGAAGGATGCGGACGCAATCGGACTGCGTCGGGATGCGGGAGAAATCTGCATATTAAAACTCGAGCTTCGTTGCGGCCGGATTGTCGGCTCCTCGACTTTTTTTACGGTCGATGACGGGGATGACGATACGGAGGTGTTGTCGGCCTTTATTACTCAATACTATCCGGACGCATGGTATATTCCGCCTGTCGTGCTTCTTCCGTCCGAGGGCGAGGATACCGGAGCGGTTTGTCGGTTTTTATCCGAAAAAGCCGGCAGAAAGGTGGATATACGCGTTCCGAAAAGAGGGGACGGACTTCGTCTTTTGGAAATGGCGGAAAAAAATGCGGCGGAAAGCCTTCGCCGACGGATTCTGCGTGTAGGCGAATCCGGGCAGGCAATTCGCGAAGCGTTGGAACAACTTCGGTTACGATTAGGACTGGATGAAATACCCGGACGGATCGAAGCATATGATATTTCCAACCTCGGTGAGGATGACCGGTGCGGCGCGATGGTCGTTTTCCGTGACGGGCGGCCGAATCGATCCGCGTACAGGCTCTTCAAAATCAAAACCGAGGAGGGCCGAGACGATTATTCATCCATGAGGGAGGTTTTGCACCGGCGTTTTTCACATCTCGGCGAGGACTTCGGTTCTCTGCCGGATCTGGTGTTGATGGACGGCGGGAAAACTCATGTTCTGTTGGCGAAATCGGTTCTTGCGGAGCTGGGTCTCTCTGAAAAGGTAAGCGTTGGGGGGATGGTGAAGGATCGAAAGCATAAGACCGCCGGACTGGTTTTACCGGACGGATCGACGAAGGCATTCCCTTCTGCGGATCAAATGACGGAGGAGGAGCTGGTTCTTTTACGTCTCGTGACCGCCATACAAAACGAGGTGCACCGATTTGCTTTCTCCTATCAGCGCAAACTCGGGAAGAAGAGAAATCTCTCGTTTGCCCTTGAGGACATTCCGGGAATCGGTCCCGCGAAAAGAAAAGCACTGCTTGCTCATTTCGGAACAATCGGACGAGTACGCGACGCTTCGGAGGAAGAGCTTCGACAAGTCCGAATAATTACGGAGGCGGATGCACATTCGGTGTTCCGGCATTTTCATCGGACAGGGGAGGAATAATGGCGATTTTTGCAATTTCCGATCTGCACTTATCGAAAGGCTGTGATAAGCCGATGGATATCTTCGGCTCCCGCTGGATTGATTTCGAAGAGAAGCTGAAGAAAAACTGGATCCGATTCGTAGGTAAGGACGATACGGTATTGATACCGGGCGATATATCTTGGGCAATTACACAGGAAGAGGCACTTTTCGACCTGCTTTTCCTTGAAGAGCTTCCCGGAGAAAAGATTCTTTGTAAGGGGAATCACGATTTCTGGTGGGGAACGAACGGGAAAGTAGAGCGCTTTATGGAAGCAAACAAAATCCGTTCGATTCATCTGCTGAAAAACAACGCGTACTTGCGCGGGTCGGATGTAATATGCGGATCGCGCGGCTGGATCCTTCCGGAGTCGACCGAGTTTTCCGCAAAAGATCGAACGATATTGAACCGGGAAGTCGGTCGGCTCGAACGCTCTTTACAGGAGGGCATCCGCTTGCTTTCGGAAAACGGACGACTGATTGTCATGCTTCACCATCCTCCGTTTCCCTTCGAAGGTGGAGTGTCTCCGTTTTCTCTTTTGTGCGAGCAGTACAAGGTGTCGATTTGCCTTTACGGGCATTTACACGGAAGAGGACACGAAAAGGCGGTCGAAGGAGTCGTAAACGGGGTGGAATACCGCCTGATTTCAGCGGATTATATTGCCTTTAAACCCATACGACTCTAAGGGAAAACGGGCTTTTGATCGGTTGCGTATTTTTCGGGGTTAATATATAATGACTGTCGCCCGCAAATTCGTTTGCGTAATCAATCGGGTGGGGCAAAAATCGCGGAACGGGAGATTCAATGATGGCCGAGAG
The DNA here is from genome assembly GCA_012729635.1 of Clostridiaceae bacterium. Taxonomy (GTDB): domain Bacteria; phylum Bacillota; class Clostridia; order Saccharofermentanales; family Saccharofermentanaceae; genus JAAYCT01. The sequence goes on from JAAYCT010000007.1 coordinate 10,689, forward strand.
TATGACCGGTTACGGAAGAGCGGAGGGGGTTATTCAATCCACCCGTTTTTTGGTGGAAATGAAATCGGTCAACAATCGATTTTGTGATGTACAGATCCGGATGCCGCGGTCGCTTATGGCACTCGAACCGCAGATGAAAGAGCGGATTTCGAACCGTTTACTGCGCGGAAAGGTGGACGTCTTTATTTCCACCGTCGAATCGGATTCCGAAGGAACGACGGTTCGGGTGGATGGTTCGCTTGCTCGGGCTTACTCCGAAGCCTTGTCGGAGATCGCTTCGGTGACCGGACGGGTCGACGATGCGGGAGCGTCTTTTCTCTCCCGGATGCCGGAGGTGCTTATAACGGAGTCGGTTGAAAGCGATCCGGAAATGCTTCGTGATGCATTATTATCCATTTTAGATGAATCGATAGATAATATCGTAACCATGCGGCGTATCGAAGGAGAAAAACTTAAGGCGGATCTTCTCGGTAAAGCGTATTCGCTCGAAGAAACACTGAAACGGGTCGAAGCGCGCTCCGAAGCGGTTCCCGCCGAATACCGGACAAAATTGACAGCAAGGATTGAGGAGCTGCTCGGAGATAATGCCGGCCTGTATTTTGACGAAAACAGAAGAGAGGCGGAAGTGGTTCTTTTCGCGGATCGCTGTGCGATCGACGAGGAAATCACAAGATTGAAAAGCCATATCGGACAGTTGCGTCAGTCGCTTGATTCAGAGGGCAGTATCGGGAAAAGACTTGATTTTATTCTTCAGGAGATGAATCGGGAGATTAACACGATCGGATCCAAGGCAAACGATCTTCCGATTACCAACGATGTGTTGGACATGAAAACGGAACTGGAAAAAATCCGTGAGCAAATTCAAAACCTCGTTTGAGGTGTGCGGAGGTGGGCGTGTCGTTTATTCAAATCGGATTTGGTAATATTGTCTCATCAGACCGGCTGATATGCGTCGTTTCCCCGGATTCCGCTCCGGTTCGTCGAATGGTTCAGGACGCTCGGGACAGGAGCTCTCTGATTGATGCTACCTCCGGCAAAAAAAGCAAGGCCGTCCTGGTCATGGACAGTGATCATATCATATTATCTGCGATGCCCGCGGATGAGATCGTAAGACAGCTCGGACCGATCGTGGAAGCAAATGAAACGGGGGAGCAAGGATGAGCGGGACTCCGGAAACCGAGACTCCTTTTCGAAAGGGATTGCTTGTCTGTGTATCCGGCCCATCGGGGGTCGGAAAGGGAAGTGTGATTGATCATGTCCGGGAGCGGACGCCCGATATCGCGCATTCGGTCTCCGTGACATCGAGACCAAAAAGAGACGGAGAGTGTGAAGGGGTCTCCTATTATTTCCGCACGAAGGAAGAATTTCAGCGAATGCTTGCAAACGGTGAAATACTGGAATACGACATTTATCTTAACCACTACTACGGAACCCCGATTGCGCCGCTGATGGAGCTGATCCAAGCCGGAAAAGACGTGCTTTTTGATCTGACGGTGAGCGGGAGTCTTATGCTCAAGGAAAAATATCCGGACGCGGTGACTATTTTTTTATTGCCGCCGTCTATGACGGATTTACGAAAACGGTTGATCTGTCGCGGCACCGAGAAAGGAAAGGTCTTGGAGCGAAGGCTTTTGGAGGCGAGCGTCGAAATACCGAAGGCGGATCTTTTCGATTATGCGGTAATCAATGACGACCTCGAACTTGCCTCCGCGAGAATCATCGCAATCATAGAGGCCGAGAAGCACCGCTATCACAGGCAAATCGGAATTGAGGACCGGATAATGAACGGATAATCATCACCCGCGTTTAACGGTCGGGTACGAGATATATGCATCAAACATCGAAGCAACAAAAACAAGGAGGAGCAAAATGCTTGTTCAACCCCCCATTGAAGAACTTTTACCCAAGGCCGATTCCCGCTATTCGCTGGCGATGATGGTTGCCAAAAGAACGCGTCAACTGGTCGACGGAGCACAGCCCATGGTCCCGGAAACGACACCGAACCTGGTCACTTTGGCCTGTGAAGAAATTGTTGCCGGAAAGGTCGTCGGCATACCGGGAATGCATACTCCCTTCGTTCCGTTACGCCCAGAAATTGAGGAGGCACGCAGACTTGCGAAGGAGCAGGCAGAAAATCAGGCGGCTCTTGATGCTTTTCCCGATTTAATCGATATACGGCCGACGGAAGAAAAGAGCTCGACAGAGAATGTCGAGGAAAATAGAGAAACATTGAATCCGGAGGTTTCCGAGGAAGATTCCGAAAAGATGGTCACGGACGATGAGACAGACGGGGAAATCGAGGATATCACCGAGGAAGACGTCAGAGACTTGGCTTTGCTCGACGGAGCCGAAACGGAGGACGCGGAGTAAATGCTCGAAAAGAAGTCGATGGAGACCATCGTATCGCTTTGTAAGACCCGGGGCTTTGTCTTTCCCGGATCGGAGATCTACGGCGGACTCGCGAACACTTGGGATTACGGCCCTTTGGGCACCGCGCTCAAGAATAACGTCAAGGCGGCTTGGTGGAAGAAGTTTGTTCAGGAGAGCCCGTGGAATGTCGGTCTGGACAGCGCGATCCTGATGAATCCGCAGGCTTGGGTCGCTTCCGGACACGTCGGCGGTTTTGCGGACCCGCTCATCGATTGCCGTCAGTGTAAGGCGCGTCACAGAGCCGACAAACTCATCGAGGATTTCGCGGCGGAGAACGGCCCGGAGGTCGCCGTTGAAGGCATGAGCGACGCACAGCTCGTTGAGTTCATTCGCGAAAAGAACGTACCCTGCCCGCAGTGCGGCGGACACAATTTTACCGATATCCGGAAATTCAACCTGATGTTCAAGACCTTTATGGGTGTCCTGGAGGACAGTAAGAGTGAAGTCTACCTGCGGCCGGAAACCGCGCAGGGGATTTTCGTGAATTTCAAGAATGTTCAGCGCTCGACCCGAAAGAAGATCCCGTTCGGCATCGCGCAGATCGGTAAATCCTTCAGAAACGAGATCACGCCGGGGAATTTCATCTTCCGGGTGTTGGAGTTCGAGCAAATGGAACTGGAGTTTTTCTGCGAGCCGGGAACGGACCTCGAGTGGTTCGAGTACTGGAGAAATTTCTGCAGGGATTGGCTCCTTTCGCTCGGAATGCGGGAGGGCGAATTAAGAACGCGCGACCACAACCCCGAAGAACTCGCGTTCTATTCGAACGCGACGACGGACTTCGAATTCCTGTTCCCCTTCGGTTGGGGTGAACTCTGGGGCATCGCGGACCGGACCGATTATGATCTCAAGCAACATATGGAGCATTCCAAGGACGACCTTTCGTATTTTGACCCGGTCAAGAACGAGAAGTATATCCCGTATGTGATCGAGCCGTCGCTCGGCGTCGACCGGGTCACGCTGGCCTTCCTTTGTTCGGCATACGATGAGGAAGAGTTGGGCGAAGGCGATGTGCGTACCGTGATGCGTTTTCATCCCGCGCTCGCGCCGGTCAAGATCGGAATCCTTCCGCTTTCCGCGAAGCTTTCCGAAAAGACGATGCCGATCTATCGGGATCTGTCCAGAGATTACGAGTGTGAGTTCGACGACCGTCAATCGATCGGCAAGCGCTATCGCCGGCAGGATGAGATCGGGACCCCGTACTGCGTGGTGTACGATTTTGAGTCCGAGAACGACGGTTGTGTCGAGATCCGGTTGCGGGATACGATGGAAAAGGCAGAGTATACGCCCGGGAATATTCGATTTCCGATATCGGAGTTGCGCGGCTATTTTGCCGACAAGTTCAGGTTCTGAATGCCGAATCCGCCGTGCCGGGTTTTCCGCAGCGGAAGGCATTTGAAATAACAAGAAAATTCAAGGAGAAAACGGAGGACGCATTATGACGAAGTATGTGTACATGTTTACCGAAGGCAATGCCGGGATGAAGAATCTTCTCGGCGGTAAGGGCGCCAACCTTGCGGAAATGACCGGACTCGGCCTTCCCGTGCCGCGCGGCTTCACCATCTCGACCGAGGCGTGCACGCGCTACTATGAAGACGGCAAGATCATTGCCGCCGAGATCGAGAAGGAAATTTTCGAGACGCTGGCCAAGACAGAGGAGAACGTCGGCAAGAAACTCGGCGATGCCCGGAATCCTTTCCTGGTGTCGGTCCGATCCGGCGCGAGAGCTTCGATGCCCGGCATGATGGACACCATTTTGAACCTCGGCTTAAATGACGAGGTCGTAAAAGGCCTTGCCGCACTGACCGGCAACGAGCGCTTCGCGTACGACAGTTATCGCCGTTTTATCACCATGTTCAGCGATGTCGTCATGGAAATCGATAAGAGCAAATATGAAAAGGTCTTCGATGCGGTCAAGGAAGAAAAAGGCGCCAAACTTGACACCGACCTCGACGCAGAGGGAATGAAGGAAGTCGTCCGCCGTTATCTTTCCGTCTATCAGGTCAATAAGGGCGAACCTTTCCCGCAGGATCCGAAAATTCAGCTCATGGAGTCGGTGAAGGCCGTCTTCCGTTCCTGGAACAACGAGCGCGCGATCCTCTATCGCCGCATGAATGATATCCCGGGAAGCTGGGGCACCGCCGTCAATATTCAGGAAATGGTATACGGTAACATGGGCGATACGTCCGGTACCGGCGTCGCATTTACCCGTAATCCCGCCACCGGCGAGAAGAAACTCTACGGAGAATTCCTGATGAACGCCCAGGGCGAGGATGTCGTCGCGGGTATTCGCACACCTCAGACGATCGACCAGCTCGCAAGCGTCATGCCCGAGGTCTACGAGCAATTCGCGAAAACCGCCGAGAAGCTCGAAAACCACTACAAGGACATGCAGGACATGGAATTCACCATCGAGCGCGGACAGCTCTTCATGCTTCAAACCCGTAACGGCAAGCGCACCGCCGCCGCCGCGATGAAAGTCGCCGTCGACATGGTCAAGGAAGGTTTGAACACCAAGGAAGAAGCGATCATGAAGCTGGATCCGAAGCAACTCGACGCACTTCTGCACCCGACTTTCGACCCCGCCGCTTTGAAGGCCGCCACACCGATTTCCCGCGGACTTCCGGCCTCGCCGGGTGCCGCTTCGGGTGAAGTGTATTTTTCCGCCGAGGATGCCACAAAGGCCGCAGAGGAAGGCAAGAAAGTCCTCCTTGTTCGTTTGGAGACCTCTCCGGAGGACCTCGCCGGCATGAACGTCGCACAGGGTATCCTGACCGGACGCGGCGGCATGACTTCGCACGCGGCCGTCGTCGCGCGCGGCATGGGTAAGTGCTGTGTGTCCGGATGCTCCGATCTGATCATCAAAGAAGAAGAGAAATATTTTCAGACGCCGGACGGAAAGAGATTTAACGAAGGAGATTGCATCTCCTTGGATGGTACAACCGGTATTGTTTACTCCGGAAATATCGCAACACAGGAAGCGAGCCTTTCCGGCGACTTCAGGACGATCATGGACTGGTCCGATGAGTTCCGCACGATGAAGGTCAGAACCAACGCCGACACCGTCCGTGACGCGAACGTCGCGTTTGAACTCGGCGCTCAGGGCATCGGCCTCTGCCGTACCGAGCACATGTTTTTCGAGGAGGAGCGCATCTTCGCGTTCCGTCAGATGATCGTCGCGAAAAGCGAAGAGGCGAGAAGAAAAGCATTGGCCAAGATCCTTCCGTATCAGCAGGGCGGCTTCGAGGGACTATTCAAGGCGATGAAGGGATACCCGGTCACCATCCGCCTTCTCGATCCGCCGCTTCACGAATTTCTTCCGCAGAACGCAGATGATATCGAAGAACTCGCAGGCGCTTTGAATATGCGCAGTTGCGATCTCAAGGATATCATCGAGAGTCTGCATGAACTCAACCCGATGCTCGGACACCGCGGTTGCCGTCTGGCGGTAACCTATCCCGAGATCGCCGAGATGCAGACCACGGCAATCATTGCCGCCGCGATCGCGGTCAACCGCGAGGGCGGACCGAAGGTCATCCCGGAGATCATGATCCCTCTGGTTTGCGAGCTCAAGGAACTGAAGTTCGTCAAGGACATTATCGTCAAGACAGCGGACGCCCTGATCGCGCAGTCCGGCATCGAAATGCCGTATCACGTCGGAACGATGATCGAGATCCCGCGTGCCGCTTTGACCGCGGACGAGATCGCGACCGAGGCGGAGTTCTTCTCCTTCGGTACGAACGATCTTACTCAGATGACCTACGGGCTTTCCCGTGACGACGCCGGGAAGATCCTCGACGCGTACTATCAGAAGAAGATCTTCGAGAGCGATCCGACTGCCCGTTTGGATACGGTCGGCGTCGGCAAGCTGATGCAGATCGCCACCGAGGCCGGTCGCAAGACCCGCCCCGACATCAAACTGGGCATCTGCGGCGAGCACGGCGGAGACCCGTCGTCCGTCCACTTCTGTAACACGTTGAACTTCTCCTACGTTTCCTGCTCTCCGTTCCGCGTGCCGATCGCACGACTGGCTGCGGCTCAGGCGGCGATTCTTCAGAGGAAGTAATCGAGTTATTACCGAACACGAAGCAAGCCCCGGTATTTTCGGATACCGGGGTTTTTCTTTTCGGAGGCGGTCGCTTCTGATCCGTACCGACGAAAGATACCTTCTGAACGTACGATTCTTTTTCGCGGTGTCTTTTTTTATTGTATAATCTCTTATAGAAACTGCTACGAAAGGAAAGATTATGGCAACATCGTATAAGTGCCCCAATTGTTCTGCCAACCTGATTTTCGACGCGGATCAACAGTTGATGGCATGTAAGTTCTGCGGCACGAAACTCTCGCCGGATGACGTGTTATCCCCTGATGTCTATCTGAATTCGGAGGCCATGAAGGAAGAAGCGGATAAAGACGCTCAGATTGATGCGGCGCATGCGAAATCTTCATCGGGAACACTGCCCGACGAGAAAGAAACGATCGAAGCGCCGACGGAACAATTCTTTTCAGAGGAGGACACGGTACAGTATGTATGCGGCAGTTGCGGCGCAGCGGTCCTTACCGACCAAAATACGTCCGCGACCTTTTGCGCCTTTTGCGGTTCTCCCGCAATCATCCCGGAACGTTTAACAGCGACGCGAAAGCCGAATCTTGTTATCCCTTTCAAATACGGTCGTGAAAACGCGATTGACAGTTTTTTTAAATGGTGCAAGGCCGGTCGATTTACCCCCGTGGACTTTGTTAAGAACGAGAATATCGAAAAAATCACCGGGCTTTATGTTCCGTTTTGGCTTTACAATATTGTGGTGGATATGGACTATGAGGCAACGGGTAAGAAGGTCTCGAGCAGTACCTCCGGAAATAAGACCACGACAACCTCCAAGTACTACCAGGTCAGAAGAAAGAGAAAAGTGTGCTGGAAAATGATTCCGTACGACGGTGCCGAAGACATTGACGATAAACAGATGGAATTGATCGAACCGTATGATTATAAGGCGATTAAGGATTTTGACATGAAATACTTGGCGGGGTTTTTCGCCGATCGATACGATGTACCGTCCGACGCTTTCACGATGAAGGTGAAAGCCCGGGTCGCTACCTATGTTGAGCAGATATTCAAAAAATCGGTTTCTTCGTACACTACCGTATCCGCTACGAAGAACAGATCGCAATACTATCAGCCGGATGTAACCTATGCGCTCTTGCCCGTCTGGATACTGAACTATAATTATCTGGGGAAAAGATATACTTTCGTGATGAACGGTCAGACCGGAAAAGTTGCCGGAGAACCACCGATTAGCAGATTAAAGCTTTTGTTGTTGGGCCTTGCCATTTTACCGGCGGCGGCCATTGTATTCAAGCTTCTGGTCGGCGGACTGATTTTGGGAGGATTCTTTTGATGAGCGATAATAAACAATCCGCCAAGCGAAAGATCAGTCTTTTTTCCGAGTTTTCGACGCTGTCTTTCATCGTGATTTCGCTGATTGTCATCGCCGCAATACTTTCTGTTGCATTTTATGTGTGGATGGCGATTCCTCCGAGAAAAACCTATGTCGTAGAGGACGACGCGGGCTTGTTTGCCGAAGAGGATGAAGAAGAGATCCGCTCGATGGCCAAAAAAATCAGCCGGGAGAAGGATATCAACGTCATGATCATTACCGTCGTGGATAAAGGTTCCGGCTACGGAGGATACAGCGAAAGCGAGTCGATTCGTTATGCGCAGGATCAGTTTAAGAGATTGACGGGTTTCCAGACTTTCCGTGACAATTCCGGAGTCCTGATTCTCATCGATATGGAGTATCGTTTCTTTTATATCGTAACGTACGGAACGGCGAGAGCTTCGATATCCAACTCGGAATGCGATGCGATCTATAATCGGCAATTGTATCTTCTTCGTGAGAATCAATTCACTCCTGCTGTTTTGAATTCTCTGGACGAAATCAGAAACCATGATTTTATCAGCGGTCTTTTGATTTTCACCTATGCTTCTTTTGTGATCGGACCGATTCTCATGGTGCTGATTATCCTTTGGAATATATCCAGAAGGAAACGGACGAAAATGACGGTTGACCAATCCACATATTTCGACAAGAAGAATTCCGTAAGTGTCGGGGATGAAGACATATATTTGCGAGAGACCGTTTCCGTCTCCTATCACTCGTCCGGGTCGGGGTCGAGTTTTTCCGGTGGCGGCTTTTCGGGTGGCGGTGGCTTCTCGGGCGGCGGTGGCGGCGGCGGCGGTGGTGGCTTCGGCGGCGGCGGCGGAAGGTTCTGAGTCATGAAAGAACAAAATCTGCTCCGGAAATTCGGCCGTTTCCTTCCCTTCCCGATTGTGATCTTGTCCGTCGTGGCGTTCGGATCAGGTTGTACGAGTGAATCGAACGAAAGGCTTCCGGTTGTCATCTCCTTTTCATCCGAAGCAGGGATTGCAGACTCCGGAAGTACAGAAAACGGATCGGATGAAACGGACTTTTCCCGTGAAGAATTCCGGACGACCGCTCCGGAATCGGAAACGGAGAAAGAGACGGACCGGTCTGCGGCAGACGGGAATTCCGGAACGAGAGAGGAGACCACCGTGTCGGAGACGACCCAGAAGACAACCCAACAGACCGAAACGGTAACCGCGACGACCGGCAGTTCGCACGAATCCACTGCGGCCCCGGCGTTAACCGCATCAATGTCCGCATTTTCAATCGTTGACTGTTCTTCCTTAAGTGAGGAAGAGATTCGTGCTTGTTTTTATTATGAAGCAATTTCGGATGAGGTATTTGCCCGAATGGAAGGAAAGTCTTTCCAATCGGATTGTACCACAAAGCGTTCGGACCTTCGGTACGTTCGAATACTCCACATCGGATTCGACGGTAATACCCGGGTCGGGGAGCTGGTTGCCAATAAGAAGATTGCCCAGGATTTTGTGGATATTTTTTACGAGCTTTATCAGAAGGGTTATCCGATCGAAAAAGTGATACTGGTCGATGAGTACGATGCGGATGATAATCTTTCCATGGCCGATAACAATACCTCCTGCTTCAATTTCAGACGAGTGGTGGGATCTTCGACCCTGTCGCGTCATGCGCTCGGGATGGCGATTGATGTTAATCCGCTCTATAATCCGTGGGTGTACGAGCTGAACGGTGAATCGATTATCGATCCGCCGGGAGGAGCTCCGTATGTCGACCGTACCGTTGATTGCCCGTATATCATTGATCACGATGATTTATGCTATAAACTTCTGATCAAGCACGGCTTTACATGGGGCGGAGATTGGACGACATCCAAGGACTACCAACATTTTTCGAAAAAACCTTGATTCCTTCTTTGCATTATTCCCCTGTTGACACGTCCCGATCGATACACTAAAATCAAGCTCCGAAGCCGCTTTCCCCCGGACGGGAAAGGGATAGGTGACGGGTCGGATTAGGTGTTGAAATCATAGAAATCTTGAGCATAAAGTGATTGACACTCCCTAACCCCGATGCTATTATATATGAGCGCGTTCGGAAACGCATGCGCAACGGACCTTGAAAATTGAATAGAAGAGCAGAACAAAAGACGAGCCTAAATCAATTCAAAAGAGTTGAAAAAGAAAAGTAAACAAAGAGCCAAAAGGCTCTCAAAATGGATTTGAGAGTTTGA
>JAAYCT010000008.1 GCA_012729635.1 Clostridiaceae bacterium
CAGGAAATCAATCGCATTGAACAGTGGCTGAACACATATCCCCGGAAGATACTGGACTACAGGACGCCACAAGAAGAATACACCCGGGTCGCTTAACAACTGCGACACTTAATATTGCAATCCGCAGGTTGATTTCCCTACAGCATACCGCATTGGTGATTCCTGTGTCTATCTGTTATAATCTTTTGAAGTAAAACCCCGAGTGCGCCCGTTCCGACACGGCGCGCAACCCATTTTTTTCAAGTGAGGCGATGATCATGGCATACTCGATCGAGACCGACCGCAAATGGCAGAAGCGCTGGGAAGAAACCGGGCTTTATCAGTTCGACCCGGACGCCGTCGATAAGAAGCTCTATTGCCTCGAGATGTTTTCCTACCCTTCCGGCGCCAACCTTCACGTCGGTCATTGGTACAATTTCGGGCTCACCGACTCCTGGGCGCGCATGAAGCGCATGCAGGGCCATAACGTCTTTCATCCGATGGGCTTTGACGCCTTCGGACTTCCGGCGGAAAATTACGCAATCAAGACCGGCATTCACCCGCAGGATTCGACGCTCAATAACATCCGTACAATGGAGAAGCAACTCCGGGAGATCGGAGCGACCTACGATTGGAGCTATGAACTCGCAACCTGCCTTCCGGACTACTACCGCTGGAACCAGTGGATTTTCCTTCGTTTGCTCGAAAAGGGCCTGGCGTACAGAAAGAACGCACCGGTCAACTGGTGCCCGCAATGTAATACCGTCCTTGCGAACGAACAGGTGATCGACGGCGCGTGCGAGCGTTGTTCCGCCGAAGTCGTAAGAAAGAATATGACGCAATGGTTTTTCGCGATCACGAAGTACGCGCAGGAGCTTCTGGATTTCCTTCCGAAGCTCGACTGGCCGGAGAAGACCAAGAAGATCCAGACCAACTGGATCGGCCGCTCCGAGGGCGCGCAGATCTCTTTTCTGTGCGAGAAGGACGGAAAGCCCCTTACCGACGACAATCATGAGCCCGTAAAGCTCGACGTTTTCACGACGCGCGCGGACACCCTTTTAGGCGTCACCTATGTCGTCGTCGCCCCCGAGTCCGAGATCTGTGATCTTTTGACCACCGACGAGTGTCGCGAGAACGTCGCTTCATACCGGGAATTGACCCGGAAAGCCAGCGATATCGATCGTATGTCCACGACGCGGGAAAAGACCGGCGTATTCACCGGATCTTTCGCGATACACCCGATCACCGGAAAGAAGTTTCCGATCTGGGCGGCGGACTATGTCATCGCCGGCTACGGAACCGGCATCGTCATGGCCGTCCCCGCGCACGACGAACGCGACTTTGAGTTCGCGACGAAGTTTGGCCTTCCGATCCTCCGCGTCATCGCCTCGGCTCCGGACGCCGAAGACAAGCTTCCCTTCATCGAAAAAGGCATCAATGTAAACTCCGGCGAATTCGACGGCCTCGGTTTTCAAGATTCAGTACACGCGATCATAAATAAGCTATCCGCGCAGAACATGGGCGAGCTCAAGATCAATTTCCGCCTGCGCGACTGGCTGATCTCCCGTCAACGCTACTGGGGCACACCGATCCCGGTCGTCCACTGCGAAAAGTGCGGCGTCCTCCCGGTTCCCGATGAAGACCTGCCCGTGCTTCTTCCGTACGACGTGGAATTTCGCCCGGACGGCGAATCGCCGCTTGCGAAAAACGATGCGTTTATGAACACGACGTGCCCCCGTTGCGGCGCGCCCGCCAAGAGAGACCCCGATACGATGGATACCTTTGTCGACTCCTCTTGGTATCAGTTCCGCTACCCGGACAACCGGAACGACAAGGCTCCTTTTAACCGTGAGCTCATCAATACGATGTGCCCGGTCGATAAATACGTCGGCGGCCCCGAGCACGCGGCGATGCATCTGCTGTACGCGCGGTTTTTTACAAAAGCCCTGCGCGACATGGGTTACCTCAATTTCGACGAGCCTTTCTCCTCTCTCGTTCACCAGGGCATCATCCTCGGGCCGGACGGCAACCGGATGTCCAAGAGCCGCGGGAACACAGTCGCTCCGGACGAATATGTCAAAAAATACGGATCCGATGTCTTTCGAACCTACCTCGGCTTCGGATTCGCTTATACCGAGGGCGGCCCGTGGAGCGACGGAGGACTTCAGGCGATCGCCAAATTCATCGGGCGTATCGAACGCCTGATCGAAGATATTGCAGACGCGCCTTCCGGTAAACCTTTCTCCGGGGATCCGTCCGGCGACGACAAGGCGCTTCTTTATGCTCTGAACTACACGATCAAATCCGTTACCGCCGATACCGACCGGTTTCAGTTCAACACCTCGATCGCCCGATTGATGGAGCTTCTGAATGCGATCGGTAAATATCGCGATTCCGGAAAGGTCAAGCCCGCACTCCTGAGAGAAACGTGTGAAACCCTCCTTCTGCTGTTATCACCCTACGCGCCGCATTTCTGCGAGGAGATGTGGGAGAAGCTCGGAAACACCTACTCGATCTTTAACCAAAAATGGCCGGAACACGACGAGGCCGCGCTCGTCCTCGATACGATCGAGATCGCCGTTCAGGTCAACGGGCAGGTCAAATTCAAGCTCGATATCGATAGCGAACTCTCCGCCGGGGAGGTTGAGAAACTCGTCCGGGACGACGATCGTCTGACCGAGGTTCTGGCCGGACGTAACATTGTTAAATTCATATACGTGAAAGGGCGTCTGGCAAATATCGTCGCAAAATAAAAAGTAATCCGTTTTGTAAAATCAGACCCGGCCGGGGCCGCGCAACGCGGCTTCGGCCGCTTGCTTTTCCGCCCAGACGCTGACCGATCCGGCCGCGACCGGAAAATCCGCAGAGCCGGTCTCATCAAGGACGATCTGCTCTCCCCGATTCCCGGTCATATCGATCCATATCGAGCCGGTCCGCTCCGCCCCGAACGAGAACCGCAGCGCATTTTCGCACTCGTTACTGATCACGACCGCCAAGCCCGATCCGGGATGCTCCGGATCTCCGCTTCGCTTCCATCCGATACAGTTCTTCTGCTCGAAAAGATCCTCCTGATCGCCGTACGACAGATATTTGCGCGCAAGAAGAAGCGGATCAAGGCGCTCCTTCAACGGAGCCTTCGGCGCTTCACCGCCGATCCCGTAATAGTCCCCGTAAAAGAGGCACGGATAGCCGTCTTTGCGAAGAAGGATCAGCGCATAGGCAATCTGCTTGAACCACTCTTCGATGAATGACTCCAAAGACTGCCGATGCTGAGAATCGTGGTTATCGACAAAGGTAACGACATTCATCGGGTTGTAGGAAACAAGTGCGTCCCCGAAAATGGTACGAAGATCGTAGCCGTTTCCCGCCCGTGATGCATCAAAAAGGTTAAAATGCAACGGCACGTCAAACAGCGTAAGATGATAATTCACGTCCGACAAATACTCACGCAGTCTGGCCGGCTCACCCCTCCAGTATTCCCCGACGACAAAAAACGAGCGATCCAGACCCTCGCGAATGTTTTTCACGAACCGCTCGATAAAATTCTCGTCAATATGTTTTACCGCATCGAGTCGCATCCCGTCCAGCTTGAGTTCATCGGTGATCCATTTGCCCCACCGGATGGTTTCTTCGACAACATCCGGATGGCTGTAATCGATATTCGCAAACATTAGAAAATCATAATTGCCGAATTCCTCGTCAACACCGTCCGAGAAATCTTTGTTTTCACCGACAATTTTAAATATTGCGGTCTCCCCGGTCCTTTGATCATAATCGGTTGCGGTAAAATGCTCCCAATTCCACTGAAAGCCGGAATATTTTTCTCCGCGCCCGGGAAAATAGAACCGCGTCCATGCCTCGATGAAAAACGGCTCCGACAGGATCGTCCTACGATCCATCGGATCGACCTTAACGACCCGCACTTCCTGTGTTTCGTCCGCTGCGGCCTTATGATTCAAAACGACATCCGCATACACCTTGAGCCCCGCTAAGTGAAGCCTTTCGATCGCCTGAAGAAGTGATTGCTTATCTCCGTATTTGGTCGGAACTCCTCCCTTCTGGTCAAATTCCCCGAGGTCAAAAAGGTCATAGACCCCGTACCCGACATCCCACGGAGAGGTCGATTTGCAGCACGGCGGAATCCACACGCCGGACACGCCGAGCGCGGCCAAGTGCTCCGCGTCAGCCGCCAGGCGCTCCCAGTGGCGATGATCGGCGGGAAGATCCCACTCGAAATACTGCATCATGATGTAATTATCCAAAAAATCCCCCGTCTCCGCCCGTTTTTTCAATCGCTTTGTTCCAACGATTATATCATCAAAAAGACGCCTACCGACAATCGAATCCTTACGATCAGAATGGCTTCTTTTCTTCAATTGCCTCCCTGTTCGTCACGTACGGCACCGTTACATAGACGAATTTCCTCTGATGCTGCTCTTCTTGTCGCCCGCTCTCGTCTGAAGCATATGGTTCTCCTTTACACCAGAAGATCTTAAACCACGCTCCGTATTTTTTCCCGGGTAATTTTCAATGCAGTCTCCGTCCTTCCGGAACTTACGTATGCTATAATCACGATAATGTGAAAAGGAGTTGTAGACAAGATGAACTGCTTCTATCATCATGAAACGGAGGCGACATGCACCTGTGTCGGCTGTCGGAAGGGCTTGTGCTCCTATTGCGGATCGATTTCGACGCCGCCGAGGTGTGCGGATTGTCTGATCCAGGCAAACGAGAAGGAACGCAAATCCTTTCTGTATACTTTGATTGTCGGCTCTTTCTTCTTTCTGGTAACGGCGGCCGTTCTGTTTATCGCGGTCGGCTCAGCCGCTTTTCTATCTCCGCTTTGGTGGCTTTTACTGATCGTAATCGCTACGATTCCTTGGGGCTGGCGTTTTCTCCATTCCCTATTCCCGGTCTTTTTCTTCTCGACTTCCATTTTTCTGTTTCTCCTGCACCTGATTTTCAAGGCGGCACTTTCCGTATTTGCAGGAATCGTTGTAATGCCGTGGCAAATCATTTCCGCGATTCGACTATCCGTCCAAAACCGTACGGTCCGGAAAAAATTCGAAGAGAGTTTGTAGTCGCTTTGCACCTTTCATTATTGACATCACCCGCGTAAATTCATATAATTCCATTTGCCCCTGAAATGGCATTATCCAATCCTTTTTGCCGATTTAGCACAGTTGGTAGTGCAGCTGATTTGTAATCAGCAGGTCGTCAGTTCAAGTCTGACAATCGGCTCCAAATAGGCGGTTTCGATGGATCGGGACCGCCTTTTCATTTCGATCGTCTTCCGTTCTTTGTTAATTTATAAGTCGATATGTATTCGTTACAAATGGTATTTGAATTGTTCATACATCATTTTCCTGCCGTTGATATGATCAAATCATACGAAAGGATACATTTTCATTGGATTACCGTATACGGATCGGGGTGATGTAAATGATACCGGAAGAAAAGTCCGTCAACCGTCCCATAATGATCGCTCTATGTATTGCTTTGATTCTTTTCTCCTTTCCCGTTGCGGTTTTCGCGGGTGTGGCGACAACCGAAGAGACGAGTGCTACTGAGTCAACAACCCTCTCCTCGGATATTTCGTTGGAAGGCGGTTATATAGCGACGGGTGTTCTCCCGCCGTCATCTTCTGAAGAAACGACCCCGGAAAACACTGCGACCGTGACGACGACAGAAACTTCGGAATCAACGACAGACACAACCTCCGAAACCTCGGATGCAACGCAGGCAACGACGACCGCACCGATCACAAGCGCAACAACCGCCACGTCACCAACCCAAAGCGAATCATCGGAAACAACACGGCAAGTCGAGTCGGAAACGATTCCGGAAACAAAATTATCACAAGAAACAACCGAACCGGTCCCGGTGACTGAATCCGCTGTTGTCTCCGGAATTTCGGAAGAAAGCCATTCTCCTTCGGAAGCAACGGTCACATCTCTTTTGACCGCTCCGATCCCGGACACTCCGGACACGGATTATTCCTGTTTTATGTGGATCCTGCTGATTCTCCTGCTTCTTTTCTTGTTGATTCTATTTCTGATCTGGATTTATCGGGAAGAAAAAAAGAAGAAAAAGGGCGAGGAGCCCCAAGCCCATTCGGAACCTGCTGTTGTTTCGGATGAAACCGTCTCGTCCGAGGCCTTGGAGAACTCAGAATTAAGGGATACGGCCCAAAACGCCGAAGAAATCTTTGAAAATCATAACGAGTAAAAAACGGATAATTTCTCCTCTTGTTTGATTTTGAATCAATCCGTGCCGAATATTCCGGTACGGATTTTGTTATCTGATTAAACGTATTTCACATATTTTTCTTGTTTCGTTCATGTTATGTTATGGATTGGACATATAAAAAGTCTACAATAAAATCTGAGCGGTTTGTACGATTTACCGTCTGAAAAACGGAGGATGATTATGCTCCAACTGAGTTCGACATACATTATCGCTCGAAACATGGAGCGATCCGTTGAGTTTTATTCTCTGTTGTTCGGGATGGAGCCATCCGCTCGAATTTCAGATCGGTGGGCTCAGTTTGATATCAGCGGTGGTTGCTTCGGCATTTTTAATCAAATGTTTGATTATAAAGAGCTTATTTCAGGGAAAACAGTAACTGCAGAATATAACAAGTCTTATATCGATCGGTTACGAAAGCACAACACCGTTTTCGGAAATAATGTAATCCATCATTTTCGCTCAGCGCATCTTAACGATGAGTATGAACGTCTGGAAGCGCTTCGTATCGGACCTTTATCGGATATCTTGTATGTCAATATTGATACGCCGTATTATTTTTTCACACTGAGTGATCCGGACGGAAACATCATTGAAATTACCGGATCCTACGCAGACGCAACGGATACTTCGGATGCGAAAGTCGTTACGGAAAAAGATCGTCCGGAGCCGGTCGACGAGAAAATAATGACAAAGGCCTCAGAGCCGGTCGACGAGAAAAGACCTTCTAAAACTGTCGCCGCAAAACCGGAACCGCCGAAGGATGTCGCCGAGGAACCGGAGAAACCGGAAGATTTCGCCACGGAACCGGAACCCCTATCCGAAAAAGCTTCGGACACAAGTTCGGAACATATTCCTTTCTCGAACATTTTAAAGACGGAGGAAAGCTCCGTCACCACCGATGAAATTCGTTCCGCGCTCCGCGATGAAAATTCCCCCTTTTCTCAGGAGTCCTTCTTTGACCGAACCGTTTTAAAAGCCGCTCTTATGAAAGAAAGAGAGCGCCAGCTCCGCGAGAAAATCTCGGCGATGCCGATATTTAAGCCGATTCCTCCCGAACCGGAGGAGCCGGAGCCCGAAATTCTCCAAGAAGAACCGACACCGACGGAAGCGGCCGCGCCGAACCCAAAAAAGAAGGCTTCACCCGAACCAAAAATTCCGAAGCGACCGATTTGGGAAGAGGAAACGCCGAAGGATCTTTGGAGTAAAGAGTAATCCCCCGTTTTGATTCATTTTTGTTTTGTGATAAAATCGCGTCTTGAGCAACAAGGCGCATTTTTTTCGAAAAAGGAGTATTTTTGCGGCACTTTCGGATTTGACTTGCATAAGTCAGGCAATAACGATTAAAATTGAATATATTAAATTGAGGAATCCAAAATTGAAGAAACTGAAACAACAAGACCAATCCTTCGATACTCCGGCGAAGCCGAGCCAATGGCGGAAGCTTATTGAGTTTATCGCTTTTTTGGCCATGGAATATCGCTTCATCCTGCTGGCGTTCTCTATTTTGATTGCGTCCGTTTTTCTTTCCGCTTTGACCGTTCAGCAGATTCGAGCACATTTATCACCGAGCGACCCGATTCATAACAACGATTTTGTATTTGTGAGCACCGAAGATGACGCGGTCCCGACCACCTCCCCGACACCCTCGCCTTCGCCTTCGCCGACACCTTCGCCGACCCCGACATGTACTCCGACACCGACGCCCGATCCTACACTTCGGCAAGGCGACGAAAATGATCGGGTCCGGGAGCTTCAGGAGCGTCTCATGGATCTGAATTATATGGATCTGGATGAGGCAACTTCATATTTCGGAACGGCTACCAAATATGCCATCCAACTTTTCCAACGGCAACACGAGCTTGCTCAGGACGGAGTCGCGGGACCGAAAACACTGGACCTTCTGTTTTCCCGGGACGCGAAAAAATATACTTTACTGAAAGGAACCTCCGGTAACGACGTCGACAGTCTCCAACGCCAACTGGTTGATTTGGGGTATTTGGAAAAAGCCACCGGATATTACGGGACCATGACCGTCAACGCGGTTAAGGACTTTCAGGAAAGAAACGGTCTGACGGTCGATGGAAAAACCGGCGAGCAAACGCTGGCTCTCATTTATTCGCCGAAAGCCAAGGCGAGCGCAAGCAAAATTCAAGAAGAAAACCGACGTGCAAACATCAAGACGTTCATCTCTATCGCAAAAGAGCAGCTCGGCGACAAATATGTTTTGGGAGCCGTCGGTCCGAATTCATTTGATTGCTCGGGTCTGGTCTATTACTGTCTCAGAGAGGCCGGCTCTTCTCGCGGCAGATATAACGCCTTGGGATACTCACAGGTCACGGATTGGGAGGAGATCAAGTCGATGAACAATCTGGAGATCGGAGACTTGTTGTTTTTCAGCACCGGCGGCAAGTCGATCGGTCATGTTGGGATCTATATCGGAAACGGAGAAATGATCGACGCCTCTTCTTCGAACGGAAAGGTCGTCCGCCGCTCCTGCAAAACCGACTTCTGGACGAAAAATTTCAAGGGCGCGCGACGCCCCTGGTAAATCAATCCAGTTTTGAATTGGCACGCAGAAGAGGTCTGCCGATCTTTCAAAATGATCCATTTGACCCGGATTGGGGCGCATGACGAAGTTTCAGAGACCATTTTTCGAAAAGAAATGTGTCAGTCTTTTCCTGAAATCATCATGAGGCGATGCTTACTCAAGTTGAAGCCTTTCCATGACTGCTCCATCGCCTCACGATAGGATCCGACCTCATGCGAATCATATCGATGATCCGAGTGTTCATAATCACTATTCTCTTCGCCGAGATAATAGACACAGATGAATTCATGAACATCATCCATTGACTCTGTAACCGTTTCGTCCCCGGTCTCCCGAAGCTCTTTCTCATTTTCCAGGAGCACAATCAGAGAATCGGATGATAATCTTTGAAGGTACCGGGTATCAAGCGATTTCAGTTCGTCTTGCAAGTATCGATTGATGTTATAATTGGCGACGATCCGTCCCGGTACACAAACGTTGACGAGGATAAGAGCGAGCACACCCGCAACGAGTGAAACCTTAAGCAGCGGAAAATGTTCTGAAAATTCACGGATCCCCAACAGGATAAACAAGACTCCGAGAAGAATTATGAACGAAGACACCAGAAAACGGTCTTCTGAAAGTCCGTATGCACGGATATAAAGCGTCATCCGACGAAAAGCGGAAAACAACTGTACAAAGCTCAGAAGAATCAGAAGAACGGACAGGCAGCGAATCGTATGCCCTACCCTTCCCTCGCGTTTGGTATAGCGAATCGCAATCAGAATCATGAACGCATTGATTGCGGAAATAAATGCGAGCTCGAAAAAGCCCTGACGTGCATACTGAGCATAGGTCAGATTCCCCGGCAGATTTTCCGCCCAGGCACCAAACAGGTAAACCGACTGAATCATCGCATAAACAAGATAAAGCGCGTTAATGAGAACCAGCAATGTTACCGCTGAAAATCCGGGTATCCGAAGCGGCTTTTTTTCCAAAGCATCCGAGAAATTTTGAAAAAACACACGCCGGTTCACATAGCTGAAAAGTACACTTGCGGAAAACGGAAGGAGCACAAAAGTCAGTATTCCCCGGACAATGGCCCGCACCGAGAATAATTCCTTGAAAAAGTTATAAAAACCGGAAAACCAATCGGCGAAAACGGGATCGGAAGACATCAGAATAATCGCAAGAATAAAGACAACCGGAATGCCGACAAGAATTGCGATCCCGATTTGTATAAGGATAATGCCGATTCTTTTCTTCGCGGTCTCCCCTTCTCCGGTCTTTTTGGAGAAGACCTCAATGCCTTCCTTGACGGGATCGGCAAGACAAACAAACGGTCGAAGGATATATCCGAGGATCACCTCCGGCAGAAAACCGTTTTGTCCGACGCCGCATCGCTTAACGTCGATTCTTTCAAGAAACAGGAACCCCATGAGTAATAGAATCACCGCACCGTTTGTAAAGCGGAGCCCGCGATTATCAAAAAGGACGAACATCAAGGAAATCGCCAATACCGATCCCATCAGAAAATACTGAAATCCTCTGGACCGCGCACCCTTCGGCGGAAGCCCGACGGCAAGAAAAAACGCCAGACACAAGGAAGTGTAGTAAACCGTCGCGTTTACGGCCGTATGCCCGTCCGAATAAAAGATATACTCTACGACCGCCGCAGATCCGATGATAGCCGCGATCAGTATTCTGATATATTTTTTCACTGATTTCCCTCCTGTACATACTCCATAATATCTCCGGGCTGACATTCCAGCTCGCGGCAAATCGCTTCCAGGGTTGAGAAACGAATCGCTTTTGCCCGTTCGTTCTTAAGAACCGAAAGATTCGCCGGAGACAACTCAATCCGTTCCGCCAATTCGGAAAGGCTGATTTTCTTCTTGGCCATTTCGACATCCAGTCGAATCACGATTGCCATTATTTCATCCTCCTTCAAACGGTGAGCTGCTGATCTTCCCAAATTCTCGAGGCTTTGCGGAAGATATCGGCCAGAATAAACGAAATCAATCCGACCAATATAAAAATTACGGCGCCCGCCGTCGTTAAAAGCGTGTTATAAAGAAATATCTTGATCAGAAACGCCGCCGCAATCAGGATGCAGAAAATCCCCACACGGAATAACCGTCCCGAATTATTCGAATCAAAAGGTTGGTTCTTCTCCAGAGTCCGTAAGATAAAATGCCCCTGTAAAAGAATGCCCATGGTCCAGACTCCGCAATAATAGAAAAACATGAGTACGAACCCATACGGCTCCGACCATCCGTACGCAAGCGTCAAAAAGTCCACCATTTCCCGCGCAATCCACGGAAGTCCGATCCATGCCGCAAGATTCACCAGCAATAAAAAATCCGTAATCAGCCGAAGAGTCAGAGAAAGACCTTTATTGACCATACGTTCCATATGCACACCTCGCGATATCATTTGCCGAAGACGGCTCGCCGATGCGTACATAATAACAGGTAGAAACTCGTTTTGCAATATATTTATATCGTTTTTCGATATCTTATTATTGTTTTACGTCCTTTTTCTTTTTTCGTTCCTCTTCCTCGATCTGAATCAGCTCGCGGGTCTTTTCCTTTCCGTAGCGGAAAGGCATCGCCAGATGATGCCGGAAGAAGGCAATAATCGGACCCATAAAAAAGGCCGTGATAATGGTTCCGACACCGGGCTTTTCGCCGAGTAAAAACCCTGTGATGGTACAAATCAAATCCGTACCGATTCGGCAATATTGAAATTTCGCAATCTTCTTTTCGGCCATAATGAGTGCGACCGCATCGTAGGTTGATACACCGAGATTCCCGGTAAAATAGAAGGCGGAGCCCAGACAGATGATGATAATCGCGATCAGCAAAATGCCCAGACGAATAAAGAAATCCGCTTCGGGAATCATCCAAATGAAAAGTTTCTCCGAATACTCCGCGACGTAGCCCAGAAGAAAAAGATTAATCAGTGTTCCGAGCCCGATCTTGGTCCGGTCCAAAAAAAAGATTGCGATCAGCATGATTGCGTTGATCATGACATAAAGGGTCCCGAAGCCGACCGGTACATGCCGCGCGATTCCGTGCGCGAGAACCTGAAAGGGATCCAGTCCGAAGGCAGAGAATTTAAACATCCCGACGGAGAAGCCGCAAACCAAAACACCGATTACCGTCATCAGGATTCGTTTTTTCATCTCGCTCATTATGTATTCCCCCAAAAACCGAGCCGCTGCCCGCTTGATTTCGATGTCCCGTTTTCTTTTCCGAGAAACGCCGGATAAAGGAAGCCCCGGAAAGCCTTTCTCGTCGATCGGTAGCATCGTTACAATTTTATCATTTCCGGGACACCGCATCCGTGTCTTTTCGATGAATAAATAATTCGTACTCCCTCGTCATTTGATGGTAAAATCGACAGTAGAGACGAACCGGAGGTGTTTATGAAAAGACATGACGGAAGAATCATCAAGAGCCTTGGCCCGTTTGAGAAACTGTACCCCTTCATTATCGAAAAAAGAAGCGACGCACAGGTTTACGCCAAGCAAATCATTCTCACGAAAGGAATCGACAATTATATTCGCGCGAAACGCGCCGAGGACGTTAAAATCACTTACCTGCACGTCTTCATTGCGGTTTATCTCCGCGCCATCGCGCAAAGACCGTACGTCAACCGATTTATCATGAACGGAAAGGTATACGCCCGCAAAGGGATTTCCTTTTCGATGGTTGTCAAGCCGGATCTTCGTGACAGCGGACCCGAAATCACCGTGAAATTCTCCTTTACCGGTCATGAAACCATCACCGAGGTGACCGAAATCATCAACAAAACCATCGAAGAAGCCAAACATGCGCCCTCCGAAACGGAAACCGGAAAATTGGTCTCATTCATTCTGTCGATGCCCGGAATCTTTAAAAAAGCACTGGTCGGATTGATCAAATGGACGGATCGACACAATCTTCTTCCGAAATCCGTCATCGACGCCAGCCCGTTCCACGCGACGATGTTTCTTACCTACCTTAAGTCCATCCGCACGGACTACGTGTATCACCACCCGTATAATGTCGGAACCGCCGGTGTGTTTGCCGCACTCGGGAAAACGGAGATGCTCCCCGTCGTTGAAAACGGACAAGTCGTCGCACGAAAATGCTGTGCAATCGGTTACTCGTTTGACGATCGTATTTGCGACGGTCTTTATATGGCAAACTCCTTTTCGCTGGCAAAAAAGTATTTCCTCGACCCGAGCCTACTAGAGACTCGTCTCGAGGAAATTACCGAGGATATTGACTGATCGCTTTCTTCCACCGTTTTTTCGATTCAGCGCTTACATAAGCGGATTTACTCCTGATAGAGGATTGCTTCGGTCCAGTATGTGTTGTTATATATGTCGGTCAGCCGATAGGTGATCATACATTCATTTCCGCCGACCGAATGATAACTGACCGTCAAATCTCCGTCCGAAATCATCTGATCACCGAGGAAGTAGCTGTTGTCATAGTCTTCATCGTATGTGTAGTAATCACACAGAAAATCGATAACGTCTCCTTTTTGAATTTCAATCAATCCTTTTTGCATGGTATCGGTCGTGTCGCCGTAATTGATTCTGGCTCCCGCTACATAGCCGTACTCGTTCTCGCTCGTAAACATCACAATGATATCGACAAGCTCTCCGTTTAAAAGAGCGGGAACGCTTCCGACGACGGTATAGGAATTTTCGTCTTCCTCGATCGATTCAATATAGAATGCGACGATATGCTTGTCGAGCGCAATCCACGTTCCGTCAAATCCGATGATGAGATCACCGTCCGAATCAAATTCATAAATATTGTCGATTCCCAAATCGATATATCCTTCCCCGTCATCGAAAAAGACATTCAATTCGACCCGAAGGATTAAATCCCACTGCTCGTCGGTCAGCGAAACGACAAATCCGTCCCCTTTTTCGACCAGTTTCAGGTCAGCCGCATTCAGGAAATGCTCTTGGTAATAATCCGCGCCGGACTGAATCAGGTTTGAATCGATCCATGATCCCGTGTCTCCGGAAGAGAGTCCGGTGAATGCCGAGAAATCCGGATGATCGAAAAAAGAGTTCCATGCGGAAGACCAGATATCGGAATCGGAGCCGGAAGCTCCGAGCAAGCCGCCCAACAGTGATGATATCGGAGAAGACGAGCCTGTTGTCGTGATTTGTCCGCCGACCACCATGTTTGCGAATTTCTTGACAAGTCCGGTGTATTCCTCCCCCATGCCGATCCGATCATAAACCGAAAGCATCGGAGACATGGTTTTGAGTTCGTCATACGGAAAATAGATCGAAAGGCCGTTCGCGTTTTTTATATTGGAAGTGGTTCGGTTATATTTCACACATTTGCGCATGGCTTCGGCCAGTTCGATCGCTTCCTTCGACTGAATATTCTCGGCAAGATGGATCAGGTCGATCTGGTCGGTCCTTGACCGGTTGAATTCGCGAGTATTGCTGCGCGCTTCCGAAACGATTTTATAATCTTCGTCCAGCAGGGCATCCGCGGATAAAGCGAAAGCACGGAAGGCTTGGTCCGCGTTATTGTTGAGTTCCACCAAATCGATCAGCGAAAGAGTTGCAATATCCCGCGGCACTTTTGTCTGACAGGTAGTCACAAAGCTGTCGATGATATTTTTCCCGATCGCTGTGGTCGCCATCGATGTGTTTTTTGAAAGAGCGCTGATCCAATCGGTATAGTACCAACCGATGCCGGGCTCCAGCTCCTCGGATGCAATCATATAGTCGGCGTGATAATTGAGCATATATGCGGTTTCTACAGTACCCATCAGGCATGCATCAAATCCGATAAAATCAAACGCAACACCGGCCTCTTCCAATGCGGAGTAGATCTGATCCAAGGTCATCGACTTGTTTTTCGGGAAAAGCTGATCGTAACCGAATCCGGCCAAAGACCCGCCGCCGTGATCCCAGAAAATCAACGCATACCGGTTTGCGGGGAATTCCTCGGCACAGAAGGAAACAAAATCCGATAATGTCTTGGGATCGGTCATCGGTTTTTTCCCTACATTTTCATCCAGAGGCACCAGCCCGTCTTCGATGACCCGGTAACGTTGGTTGGTATTGCTCTTGATCACCGTATTCTTCCATTTCGATGTTCCTCCGGTTTCAATGATGATGTTCAGATTTTCACCGATGTCGGCGTACAACATCTCGTTGATGTCTGCCGTCGCCATTCCGTAATCCGACTCCAAATCCGTCCCGCACATATATACCATGACGGTGATCACGTCTTTCCCGTCTCCGAGGATTTCGGTCCTCCGGGTTCGCGGGCCCGTGATACCGGTCATCGGACTGATGTTGTTGTGAATCGGATCTCCGGTAAGGGCCGGATCCCTGTCCTGTGCATTCGTATCGCTTTCGATTGACGAGTCAATGACACTGTTTTCCGAATCGACTCCCTGATTGGGCGAAAAACACTTTACATAGATGAAAATCACTATGATGATAACGACCGCTATCAGGATGATTTTCGGCAAACACGAGCCGCACCCTTTAGAGGATCGAATGATGGAACCCGAAGAATGACCCAATATATTCCCGAAGTTGATCCCCCCCGTATTGTGAGCGGGTTCGGTTTCCGAAAAATCATCGTCCGGACGTTCTCTGCGCTCCTGGTATGCCGAAGCGTTGCCGACGGGTTTTCTGTCCGGTCGGTTCAATCCCGAGCCTCTTTTATAGATGCCGCCTCCGGATGAACCGGTGGTGACTCTTTTCTTTCTGTTTCCGCTTCCGCCTTTTCTGTCCATAATCTTCTCCTTTTTTTATGAATCGCTGTGCCTTCGGATTTTGAACTCACCGGTTCCTCGAGAACGCCCCCGGATGACCGGATATACATTCCTGTCGATTTTACGCATCCGGTTCATACCCTCGGTTTTCATTGATTTTCTCCGTGTCGGAATGTTGCATAATTGAATAGATTTCAAAACCCACTTGATCCGATCGAACGACACCTTCGGAAAAATACCCGTCCGTGCCCTGGATATTGGACAACGCGATGATAACGGTTGCTGAGGACGGTTCAATCAAAACGAATGTGTTATATCCTGCGGTTTGACCTCCGTGATAATAATAATCCCCGTTGATTCTCCATCCGAATCCGTAGTTAAATGCTCCGGGATCAAAAACGCTGTCCCATCCCGACGGAGACAGAAAACGGCCTTCCATCAAGGCGTTTTCCCACAGGAGCAAATCCCTGATGTCCGAGCAGATCGATCCGGCGGAAAAACTCAACGAGCGATCGGTGTGCGGAAGATAAACCCTTCCGTTTGCGATGCGAAAAATACCCGAAGAAGAAATGTCCCGCGAATCCGCAGACGAATTTTTCATCTCAAGCGGTACAAAAAAGTTCGTTTCGACAAAGTCGAAAAACGTTGTTCCGCTTATCTTTTCGAGGATAATGCCCAAGAAGAAATAATTCGTATTGCTGTAAAAACTGTCGTCGCCCGGTTCAAACAAAAGCTCGTAGTCCGATATCTTTCGGATGATTTCTTCCCGTGAATATTCCCTGCCGACGATTTCCGTTATTTCATCAATCATTTCCGGGGAAGCTTCTTCGATATCGTGATAACTCAATCCGAGGGCTCCGCATGTAATATAGTCCGGGATTCCGGAGGTCATGTTAAGCAGATTGAGGATCGTTATCTCATCCGCCCGAGGATAATCCGGAATATAACTTGCCAAAGTATCATCTAAACTCAGTTTTCCCTGCTCCGCAAGCATCATAATCGCGACGGCCGTGAACTGTTTGGTAATCGACCCGATTTCAAAAACCGTTCCGATTTGGTTTTCAGAAAGGTTTTTATGGTCTGCAAAACCGTACGCGCCCTCGAAAATCACCTCGTTTTCCGTTTGCACAAGAACGGCTCCGTTGTATTCTACCGAATTCAGATATTTTTGAATTTGCTTCGAACGCTCCAGACTGCCCGATGCATCCGGATTGATTTGAACTTCGGAAGGAAACGCCGTATCCTCCGATTCGATGGTTGTGGTTTCAACGGATGCCTCCGGATCCGTCTTCACGGAAATGGCACAGGAACTCACCCCGACGCACAATACGGCAAAAAAGACGATTACGATACAGCTGATGATGCTTCTTTTTTCTTCGATCATTGCGACTTGCCGAGCCGGGCTCCCTGCCCGCTTCCTTTCTTCCACACGTCCTCATTATACTCCGATATTCAGTTTTTCACTCATTCGGAGACAGATATGGCGCTTCGTTATTTGGAAAAAGAGTCGCCCTTGCGGGCGACTCGTATCATCGGTTTTCCATTCATGACGTACCAAAATCCGTCGTACTCATCTACACGTCGATTTCGTCGATTACATCATCGATCATATCTCCGTCCAGCAAGCCGTTTTCATTCTCTTTCGCGGAGTCGCGAACCTTCTTGGGCACTTCGATCTCATCCACTTCGTTAAAGGATGCAAACTCCAATTCGATCCGGCATGTTTTTACCTTGACGCTGATTTCGTCCGCCGGATCCTCGTCATCTTCGTCATCCTCGTCATCCTCGTCATAATCCTCGTCATAATCCTCGTAATCCATTTCGTCATCGTACATGCTCTGAAATCCCATCATGGTTTCCATCACTTCCTCGACGATTTTTGTGACGGCGTCCGCAAAATCCAATTCAAGAGATACGGGCAGTTTCGTCTTCGTGTCAATCAACAGACGAATTTCCACTTCATAGTCGGAAAAATCAACATCCGTTTCTTCGAGCATGGAATCCACTTCGTCCTGTATCTCGTCGACATCAATGGATTTCAGTAAATCCTCGAGATATTCTCCCGAAACCGTTCCCTCGATTACATATGCTTTATTCTTTCCTACTTTTTCGGTATCGTCCGCGAGCTCCAGATCATCATCATGATCGGAAAGAATATCAATCAGGTTGTGAATTTTCACGGCCTCCAGAACCATGAGGACATCATCGACCTCATCCTCGTCCTCGGTTACGCTCTTGGTCCATCCTTCTCCCATATCGGCGTACACCGTTATTTCGTCTTTTCCTTCCATCATGTAAATTTCGAATTCGGCATCCTCGTTTTCATCCATCGCCTTAACGGATCCGCTTCCCTTGATATGAGTCGCGTCTTCGGTGACACTTACATCCGCCTTTCCTTCCGCAAGCACACCCACGCTCATCGTTTGAATCTCAATACTAACGTCAATATCGAGCTCTCCCGTAAATTCATAGGATTCCGTTTTCTCAAGTTTTTCCGCGGCGTCCTTTAAAAGGCTCTCTACCGTTGCTTTTTCAAAGCATCCCGTTACGGGAAACACAAGCGCAAAAACCAACAACAGAATTAATATCTTCTTTTTCATTACACATTCCTCCGTTTAAGCGTATCAAGTCCTTATTCATTATACCTTCTCCGGCTTGTGTTCTCAACCGAAACGAAAAGCGTCGAAACTCACGATCCTTCCGAAAACCGAAAATCGCACGCCCCCCGTATTCCATGATGAAATATGCCGGTTTGTTTTCTGTCTTCAGCAGATCGATATGATATAATTTTATTGGAGAAATGCTTGTCGATATCGACGGTCAAAGACGTCGGAAAACGTCCGGTCCGAGAGCACAAATTTTTCTTCCGAAGGGAGAAATTCATTGCCGATCATCACGATATCCAGACAAATGGGAAGTCTCGGAGACGAGATTGCCGAGTCGCTCGCACGTAAATTAGACTGGGAACTGATTACTCGAAGTCATCTGATCGACCGATTTTTTGCCGAATTTGCCGACGCTTCACAACGACACATGTTAAATGAGAGCGCGAAGTTTTACCTGACGGAAGTGGAAGGCAAGGGTACATACAAAGATCTTCTCGAGCAATCCCTTTATGATTTGGCGGGCATTCAGTCCGCTATACTCGTCGGATTCGGCTCACAGGTCATTTTTGCGGACGACGCCCGTGCCATCCACGTGCGGGTCATCGCGCCCGAGCGGACGCGCCTGAATCGGATTCGCAAGCAGTTTCATGTAACGGAGGAGGAGGCACGCTCCATCCTCTCTGTGGCGGACAAGAAGCATAAACGTTTCGTTTCCACGGTGTTCGGAGCTGATTTAACCGACCCGGCGCATTATCATATTACCCTGAATACGGGCATGTTAAGCGAGGATGAATGCGTCACTTCTCTGGTCGCCCTTCAGCAGGAGCACGAATTGCGATTTCGTATGCGCAGCGAAAATGAGGAATCCGATACTTTGGACCATATGACCGAGCTGTCCGTCTTCCGAAATCCGTCCGAGGCCGAGTTTGCCCGGATTCTGGACATGTACCAAATCGAGTGGAAATATGAGCCAAAAACCTTCCCCGTCGAATGGGATGCCGAAGGGAACATTACCTTGGCCTTCAGTCCGGATTTCTACCTGCCGAAATTCGACACATACCTGGAGCTGACGACCATGAGCCAGAGGTATGTCACCGAAAAAAACAGAAAACTGAAGAAGGTGCGCGAGCTCTACCCCGGGATTAACATCCGAATCGTATACAAGAAAGATTTCATCTCGCTGATCGAACGGTTCAAATCGTTCGGCAACTAAGTATCGGGAGAGAAGGCAATGAGCGATCCGTCCATCAAACAGATTATTTATTCTCAGGAAACTCTGCAAAAAAAGGCTGCGGAGCTTGGGCAAAGAATTTCCGAGGATTATCGCGATAAAGAGTTGGTGCTGATTGCGGTGCTCAAAGGCTCCATGTATTTCTTCGCCGATCTTACCCGAGAGATTGACATCCCGATCGGTGTCGATATGATATCCATCGGAAACATCCCCGATACAACCAGTCGTACGGGAATCGTCCGGATTACCAAGGATTTGGATTTGGATATCACCGGTAAACATGTTTTGGTCATCGAGGATATTATCCGAACCGGGCTTACGACCGCCTATCTGATTCAGAGCCTTGAGGCCCGAAAACCGATTGATGTGAAAGTTTGTACTCTTCTATACAATCCGGATCGTTTATTGATTAACGTTCCGATTGCGTATTACGGATTTGAAGTCAGCCGCTCCTGGCTCGTCGGGTATGGAATGGACATCGACGAAAAATGGCGGAATCTGCCGTACATCGGCGAACTGGATCATCCGTAATTGATAGTTATTGTGGATATATGACCGGCGTTTACGTGATTCATTCTCTTCGAAAACAGGAAGCACCCGCCGGATAACGGCGGGTGCTTCTATTTCCGGTCCCGTTAAGGGACAAAAAGGGGCTCCAGCGAACCTATTCGATACTTCCGACTGTTTCCGGTTGCCCTTTATTATCTGCGAATCTCAATAGCCTGACGAATGAACCGTATCTTCGCGGACTTACTTGGTTCGAACTAATGCCCTCGCCGTTCCATCCTTCTGATTCCGAACCTACTCGGTGCCGGCTTTCACCTTTGCCTTTCAATCCTTCCGACCCCCCGGACATCGCGACTCGGCTTCCACCTACTCGTTCCTTCCGTAAGATCTTGACTCATTGCGCCCATGCCCGCGACTTGTGTCCGCCTTCGCGTACCGTCAATCGCTATTCGCTTTCCACTTCCCAACGCTCCTACTCGCTACCTTGATATGATCTCCGATACGAATGATCATTGCGTCCGGTGTGGCGGCACTCCTTCAAGGAATCGGTGTTCTCTAGTATTCCCTGGAGCTTGTTTTAATTATAGCATGGACACGCATCCTGTCAAGGCTTTTTCACAACAATCGGCGTTTTTCATCTTTGATTTTTGTGCATTATAAACATAAAATCGCCAAATGCCTATGGGTCAAGGCTTTCGCCAGTTTAGACGTTGAGAGCAAAACGTTACGGAAAAAATTTGTTTACGAATTCGACATTGATTCTCAAATGCACTATGATGTTTTTGCGCTTGAATCTGTCGAAAAGGAGTTGATATCTTCATGAAATCATATCGAAAGGAACTGCATTTTATGATTCCTTCGCGACGCGGGATCATAAATATCACCCCCAAAGTGCGGGAGGCAATCCGTGAAAGCGGAATTCGCGAAGGCTTGGTCCTTGTAAATCCGATGCACATCACCGCGTCCGTATTCATCAATGACGATGAGAGCGGACTACATCGGGATTACGAGCTCTGGCTTGAAAAGCTGGCTCCCGAAAAACCGTACGAGCAATATCATCACAACGGTTACGAAGACAATGCGGACGCGCACCTGAAGCGAACGATCATGGGCCGTGAGGTTGTTGCGGCAATCACGAACGGAGATCTGGATTTCGGGACATGGGAACAGATTTTTTACTTTGAGTTTGACGGAAAACGCGATAAACGCGTTTTGATCAAGATCATCGGCGAGTGATTCGGATTATATTTTTTCGGTTCGGCCTGTTGAAGCGGAATTCGTTTACTATTCTCGCATCGCACGGATATCTCCTCCGCTGATCTCCTGAAACAGCGATATCCCGAAAACGGGAGCAATCGCGTACACATGGTCAAAAATATCCGCCTGAACACCCTCGTACTCCTCCCAATCGGTTTTTGCGGAAAAGGCATAGATTTCGATCGGGATTCCCCGGCTGTCATACGAAAGTTGCCGCACAAGAACCATCATGTCCTGTCGAATATCCGGGTGATGGAACAGGTATCGGTGAAGATACTCGCGAAAAACGCCGATATTCGTCAGATGCAAAGCGTTGGCCGCTTCTGAGTCGGGTTTATCTCCTTCGACCGGTTCTCGTCCCGCATCCCGCTTTTCGCGAATATAGGACTCAAGAAAACGAATTTTCGAAAATTTATCCAACATCCGCTCACTGCAGAACCGGACGCTGTTTACATCGACATGGACGGATCGCTTGATTCGCCGCCCGCCGGTTTGGCTGACTTTTCTCCAGTTTTTAAATGTGGTTGTAATCAGGGTGTACGCGGGTATGGTGCTGGTCGTATTATCAAAATTATCGATTTTCACGGAGATCAGGTTGATGTCGGTCACGGTTCCGTCCACGTTGTGCCCGGGCACCTCAATCCAATCCCCGATTCGAACCATATCGTCGGACGTCAGCTGAATGCCGGCAATCAATCCGAGAAGCGTGTCCTTGAAGACAAAGGAGAGAACCGCCGCAATCGCGCCGAATCCGGACAGTAAGACCAGAGGACTTTGTCCGATCCATGACGCAATGATCACGATACCGAGCACGACGATTACAATGATTTCGACCACCTGCAAAATGGCTTTGATCGGACGACGCTTGGCGATTTCGTTTCTTCGGTATAAATCATCGACGATGTCCAGGACCGAATCGACGACCAAGACAAGAATGATGACGGTATATACGGTTACCGCCTTGATGATATAGGGTTCGGCGGAACCGAAACCATGCGCACTGATTTGAATAATCAAGGGCGTAATCAAGTGCATCGTTCTGGGAATGAGTTTTCTTCGCTTGATGATTTCCGCGACGGTGCTTTTCCGTACCGCGGGGATTCGGTAGAAAACGGCGTCAGCCAATCGTTTGGCAATAAAAAAAACCGCGAAGCAAAGAAAAATGACAAATGCGGCTCGCAACGAATAGGTCAGTATCTGCGCGAAAAGCCCGGTCAGTCCGAGCTTTTCAATCAGTCGGTCAATCAGTGAAAACATTTCTTTTCCTCGGTATTCCTCATCCCATTGATTCTCCCGGGGCTTTTCTTTAATCTTTTTCCCCTATGATGATACTATAACATAAGCCTCACCGTATTTTTCGTGAAGTCAATTCACCGGACGAAGGAATAGATAAACGAATCCGGATTCGTTCAAATTTATTCAAAATTATTTAATGGTTTCAGGTTTCCTCAATTTCATCCGAGTGATACAATGGTTGGGATTGACTCGCCGGTTATTCGCGAATAACGCCCGAATTTCGGTTCGATTTTCGCGGATGTCCACGGCGTATTGCGGAGGAAAAAATGAATAAAATACTTCGACTGACGAACCGCGGCCTGATCGTATTCGTCCTTTTACTCGCAGGCGTTCTCATCTACCTGTTTGTTCAGGATCAGGCGGACCGAAGGCTTGAATCCGAATTTCAGGCGATGACGGCGAGTTTTCTCGCGGACACAAGGTCGGCCCCTGTTATTCCGGAAGATAAGCGACCGTCGATTTCTTTGATGCCGACGAGTGATGATTACTACGACGCCCATAATGAAGGGATAATGCACGAAGTATATGAAGAGTCGGATTACGGATACGACACCGCAGTGGAATATTCCGGCACTCTGGCAAACGAGATATTGGATGAATACTATTCCCAAAACCGTGAAACACTTGATCGTTATTTTTCATCGCAATGGATTGCACGGACATATGCGTTGAACCACCTGATTCAATCTTACTATCAACAGATATTCAACGGTCGATACATAACGGAGACAAATCCCGAGATTATCCGATTCGGCAAGTTTTCCGTTTATAAAGATGAGGCTTCTCTTGCCTTTAAAACGCGCGACAATATCAAGTATACGGATATGTACGGCGAAAGCGGAGAATCTTCCGGCAATTTTGATGAGCAGATTTTTTTCTTCCGGGAAGGAGATCGTTGGATTATCTCCCGGTACGATACCTATCGATTATCTTACGATTTGACTTATACATTCAACGGATAAGGAGCGTACTATGAGTGAAGAAAAGGTAGCGATGCGTATACAAAACGCAACGAAAGCTTTCGGGAAAAACATTGCGGTGAACCATGTCTCCTTTGACCTTCATGCGGGAGAGGTTTTCGGATTCCTCGGACCGAACGGAGCAGGCAAATCCACTTTGATCAAAATGATCATGGGCTTTCTTTCCATGGACGAGGGATCGATTGAAATCAACGGTTTTGACCGGAAAAAGGAATATGAGCGCGCAATGTCCGGGCTGGGCGGTATCGTTGAGAATCCCGAAATGTACCGTGACTTCAGCGGGATTACCAACCTTACCATGTACGCCCGCATTCATGAAAACGTGCCCCGCGAGAGAATTGACGAAGTGATTCGTACGGTCGGCATGCAGGATCGGGCAAAAGACAAAGTCAAGAAGTACTCCTTAGGTATGAAACAACGAATCGGATTGGCGCAGGCGATCGTTCACAAGCCGGCGGTCCTGGTTTTGGATGAACCGACCAACGGACTGGATCCGGTCGGAATCAAGGACCTTCGGGACATCCTTCGAAAACTGGCTCATGAGCAAGGCGTCGCCGTTATGGTATCCAGTCACATCTTGTCCGAAATGCAAATGATGTGTGACCGGGTCGGGATCATCAACAAAGGAAGACTTTTGGACATCAAACTCGTCGATGAACTCAAATCGTTGGCCGTCGGGCAATATAAATTTGTCGTTTCATCGCCGAAAACGGCGATCGAATCCCTCGGTTCCGCTTTCGACGGAAAAATTTCCGACGTTACGGAAGAATCGTTCGGTATCTGCGCGGAAAAAACAGAAGTTCCCGGGATAATAAGAACACTTACGGCCTCGGGGGTCGATATTTTTGCCGTCAGCCGTACGGAAGGCACGTTGGAAGACGCATATATGCAGATTACGGGAGGAGGGATTACCGTTGCGTAAAATTTTCCTTTTATACATAAACGAGATGACAAAGATACTTCGTAAGGTCAGCACTTTGGTTTTGTTATGCGTTCTTATACTCGGATGCGTTTTCATCCCTGTGATCATTCGTGTGTCTGATTATTTTATCGGCATTACGGGGGATGAATACATGACGTCTGCGGAAGATGATCGGAATATTGTCGTCGCTCAAATCAAGCGCATCGAGACAGAACTTGAAAATATCGGTACCGACGGGAGTCCCAATCAAAGACGAATCGAACTGTTGGACAGTAAAGCCGAATCCGAATTTGAGCTTGAACGGTTGAATTTATTGATTGCGTCGGGCTATACCGACCAAACCGTGGTGAATTTTGTGGTGGAAGCGATCGGAACACTGCCTCAATACCGCAGAACGATCCGTGAACTTGAAAAAATTCCTTCCGATCTTCGCTCCGTCGAACAGGATGAATACTTATCCTTCTGTAAGGAAAGTATTGATCGGATCTATGCTTTTCCTCAAAACCACGATTTTGAATCATTTGTTTCCATGCACAAGGAAAAGCTCCGGTATGATTTGAGTTCCATACAGGGTGATCGTGACCGGTTATTTGAGGTTTTATCTTCAAAAATGGATTTGATGTACAAAGCCGATCCCAGCGGCGGGACCGACGGCACAGTGGATTACGGGCATTTACGCGAATCGCTCGATTATGTTACAGAGTTGAAGGATTCTTTGGATTCCGGTTACTCCTATGTATACGATTTTTCCGGCGAGAGACTTGTTCCCCTTTCTCCGAAAGAGCAAAAAAATCTTTCCGATCAGATCGCGATTGAAGAGCACAAGGTAATATCCGGTGTTTTTGTAAACAAGGATAATTCGGTCATGGCCGGTTTGTCCAACTTTTTTTCCGTTTCGTTCGGAAAATTTATCATCGCCGTGATGATTATTGTTCTTGCCGGAAGCGCGGTCTCTCAGGAAATAGCAACCGGGTCGATCAAATCATTGATCATTGCGCCGGTTCGACGGTGGAAAATATTCACGGCAAAAATTCTTTCTCTTCTCTCGATTATGGTCGGATCACTGCTCATTCTTTCGTTTCTATACCGGCTGATGTCCCTTGTCGTGTTCGGTCCGGACAGTATGGGAGACTATATGTACATAAATAACGGAAACGTCGCCACCCTTCCTTACTTTGTGTATTCTTTCCTTTCCGTTCTGATCGGAAGCGTCGATCTGTTTGTTTTCCTCCTGTTCGCTTTCATGCTATCCACGGTGCTCCGGAACACGGCATTATCCGTTGCTTTGTCGCTCGCGTCGTATCTGTTCACCGGCAATATCGCGCAACTGTTTGCCTTGCTCGGTATTCGAAAAAGATGGATGGATTTCGTGCCGTTTTTGAATTTTGATTTGCACTCCGACTTGTTTCCTTTTGCCGACAACATGCTTCCGGATATGATTCGGCAAATGCAGATGGCTACGACAGCTTCTTATCGTCCGGGGCTGTTGTTTTCTTCGGTGTATCTGCTCGTATTAATCTCTTGTCTTTTGTATATTTCCTTTGATTCATTTACCCGAAGAGATATTAAATAAACATTTCTACGCTCTGATCTCTCTGCCCGGAGGCCAGCCGTCCCGAATTTTTTCCATAAGCGCCCGGATCGGAAGAAGAGATCCGACCGCATCATAACCTCCGACACTGCACGCACCCGATGCGGCGCCCAAACGAACAGACTCCTCAAGCGAATGACCCCGGAGGATTCCCGCAAGAAAACCGGCGACCGCGGCGTCGCCGGCTCCGTTGGCCGAAACCAAATGATCCGCACGGAATGCACGAACAAAACCGGCTTGGTCGCAAAGCTCATCCGCGCTGCGTCCGATGCGTTTCGCGGTCTCCGTCAGTCGTTTTTTGTCCGCCGTACGGTAGTAGATTCCGTATGCTCCGCACTTCACGACGACCACGCCCGCTCCGAGCGTGAGCAATTGCTCCGCCAGCGGAGCAATATCTTCGCTAATCGATAAATCCTCGGGAATATTACCGTTCTCGCCGCATCTTTTTTTCCATTGATGATATCGGTTCGGATCAATGAAAAAACAAATCTCCTCCAGGCTGGGAAGAAAATAATCGACAAAAGGTAGCAATCGCTTAAATATCGCCGTCCAGTCCACCGAAGCCGCCGGCGAATCCCCGGAAACCATCGCCATATCCAGAGAAGTCGGAATTCCGTGTGATGAAAAACGCCGGAACAGACGAACCGTCTCCTCTCCGGTTTTTTCATACATTTTCCGCATCAACGGAGGATATCCGAAATGAAATAACGCCGGAGACTCGGCGGGTATTTCCGGGACATGAGAGGAGTCGAAATAATCCCCGGCTCCCGGATCATGAAGGAATATCCGGTCGGTATTCGGAGGCGCCAGGACCACCGTGTATGATGTGTTCGCACCTTCCATCCGTGTCAGGTTTCCGCTCAGCCCGCATTTTTGGATCAGGCCGGAAAGAATATCGCCGAAAGCATCACAACCGATACCCGCCGAAATCTCTACGTCAAAGCCATAAAAACGAAGAGCGGCTCCCGTATTGCAGCACGCTCCTCCGGCATGAATATCCACGCCGTTCATCGGAATCAGGCGACCGGGAACCAGCTCGTCCCGGAAATCGTTCCGGTCCGCCGCAGAAGCGGGAAAAACCGGCGTGATGTCTAAAACCGCATTCCCGGCCACCCAGACCCGTAAGGCGCGGGAATTTTCATCGGTTTGATTCGAAGCAGGTATTTTCACGCCGCTCATAGAAGATCCGAATCGTACTCCTCGGGGTCGAGGGCAAACATTTTCATCGGATCTGCCTGATCCGCGGCAACAATCAGCATCTCGGTCCCGATTGTGCATTTTTCATAGAACTCCGGGGATACGGGAACCCACCCGGAATCCTTGTTCCCGGACTTTTCAAACGATACAAAATGCCCCTGAAATAAATCGGAACTGCCTTTCGCCCGGAGCCGGTCACGTTGCTTGCAGGGTACCGTCATCATGTATTTTGCGTTTTTGAATGTGGCGACTCGACGGTTGTAATCCGCAATTACATCCAAGAAGATGATCGCAAGCAGTGCAAGCAGGATCATATAACTGATCTGTACGGTTCGAAGAGACAGCGAGTACAGCTCGGCACGCGGCAAGATACCCATGATCCAGAGCATGCATAAAACCACCCACAGAAGAAAAAACGCCCAGAATTTTTTCTGCGCTTCCCTTCTCTCCCGGTCGATCACCTTTTGAACAATTTCGGGATTGACCTCTTTCCACATAATGCTCTCCTCCGGACGTTTTGGATTTTCGGGAATTCCGTTGACGAATCAATCGCCGATCGCAACGGAACCCGCCTCCTTGCATCATAGTATAAAACACCGATTGATTCAAGAGAACCCGTTTCGCGCGGCCCGGTCCGAGCTGAGATTTTAACGGGACGCGAAACCCCGGATTGCCGAAAATCCGCCCCGATTTTCCTCCAGGACACCGTTTTCGATGAGTCCGGAGTCGCACTTTACCTGAATCCCGCGTCGAATCGACAATACGCCGTGCTGCATTCGGATCTTATCGATTACGGCATCGATGTCTGCCGCGCCCGATGGACCGAAATCGGCGTCAAAAAGCGATCTTTGCCGCCCCGAATCGGAGGGGACAAGCTGTGTCGCACGAATGCCCATGCTCCGCACCGGCCGATCCCAAGTATAGTGGACGCGAAACAAACGCATTGCGGTCTTTGCAATTTCATCCGTTTGGTCCGTACGGGCAAAGAGCCGTTTTTGTCGCTCAAAACCGTGAAGATCCGATCCCCGAACCCATATCTGAATCGTTTGTGCCTGAAAATGATGCTTTCGCAATCTTCCGGAAACCTGATCCGACAACGCAACAATCGTCTGCCAGACATCCTTTTCGTCCAACATATCCCTTGCGGTGGTCGTGCTGTTTCCGATCGATTTCATTTCCCTTTGCCGCATGCAATGCGCCACGGGCAGATTCTCTTCCCCGTTTGCGGAAAGCCAAAGCTTAACTCCGTTAATCCCCATATAGTCCCGCAAATATTCGGGTGACATGGTCGCGAGCGCTCCGATGGTACGAATATTTATTTTTTCGAGCTTTTTTCGGGTGGCTTCACCGACGAAAAGAAGGTCCCCGACCGGAAGAGGCCAGGCAATTTCCCGATAATTATCGCGGGATATCCATGTTGTCGCATCCGGTTTCTTGTAGTCCGATCCGAGTTTGGCAAAAATTTTGGAAAAGCTTACACCGACCGAGCAGGTTAAGTGCAGTTCCTCGCGTACGCGCATCCTTATTTCATCGGCAATCCGAACCGGGTCACCGACCCCCGCCACACCGGTCAAATCAAGCCAACACTCGTCCGGTCCGTAAGGCTCGACGCGATCGGTATACTGACAATACATATCGAAAAGCTTTGCCGAGTAATACATATACTGCTCATGGTTCGCCGGAATGACAACCAGTCCGGGGCATTTTTGTCGCGCCTGCCAGATCGCTTCGGCCGTTTTGATTCCAAAGGCGGCTGCGTGTCTGTTTTTGGCCAGGATGATTCCGTGACGCTTTTCCTCGTCCCCGCCGACCGCCAAGGGCACGTCCCGGAACTCGGGATGATTGACCATTTCAACCGAAGCGTAGAAGCAATTCTGATCCACGTGTAAAATTTTCCGATCCAATAGAACCCCTTCTTTTCCGCAGCATTTCATCATTTGATCGAGTCCGAGTCAAACGGACGGATCGGAACAAATAGAACATTTGTTCTTCTTTACTCTACCATGTTCACCGAATGTTTGCAAGAATTCCTCATTTATATATCTTCAAAAGGTTTTGTACTCTTTAAATCTTTGATAAGTTGGTATATAATTGAGCATAGGAATAGGCTTACACATAGGACGTCTGCCCTCGGGGCAGTCGTTTTGACTCCCAAAGGTGGTGGATTTATGGCAAAGCAAAGGTTGTTACTGGTTGATGATGACACCGATATTCTGGAAGTAAACAAAGCTTATCTTGAGAACGAAGGTTATGAAGTAGGCGTTGCGACGACGATGACGCAGACGCTTGAGAAGGTTGCGACCAACTCTTTCGACTGTATTGTGTTGGATATCATGCTTCCCGACGGAAGTGCATATGATCTGCCCTCCAAGCTTCGCGTGTATACGAAGGCGCCGATCATCTTCCTTTCGGCCCGAGATCAACTCGAGGATAAGATTACCGGATTCAAGGTCGGCGGAGACGACTATATGACCAAGCCCTACAGTCTCCAGGAGCTGTCCGCCAGAATTTCGGCTCATATCCGTCGAAACATGACGGCAGACGGTTTCCTGATGGATTATCCGCCGTTGACGATTAACATCAAGTCCCGCGAGGTCATACTGAACGGCAAGCAGGTTCACCTGACAAACCGTGAATTTGACATTCTCCGTCTCTTGGCCGAAACGCCGAACGTAATCGTTCCCTTCTCCCGGATCTACTCCGTGGTTTGGGGTGACGACGGAATGTGCGACAATCATCTGGTCATGGTGAATATCAGTTATCTGAGAAAGAAGATGGAGAAGGCCGCTCCGGACGTGCTGTTTGTGAAAACCGAGTGGGGCAGCGGATATTCCTTCGCGTACCCGCCGATTCGTAATACCCTTCGTCCGGAGTAAACGCACGCACATCGGCCGATAAGCAAAATGACAAATGACGCGCTTCTGGAAAAGACGGACAACAAAAAGGTCCTGCGTATTTTTGTGCGTACGGTCGTCTTTTTGATTGTCCTTCTTTTTATCTATGTCTTTGTTCTTCTGACCAATCAACGTCACGGCATCCATCTGGTCACGGACGAGGAAAGCGGGGTCCTTGACCTTCAGCACTGGTCCTTTGAGCATGACGGTCGTAATTATATTAACGCCGGATGGACGTTTTATCCGAATCAGCTGCTGACCCCTCAGGATTTCGGATATCCCGTCGATTCGGACGGTCCCGGCCCTTCGTTCGAAAGGATTACGCCCGCTTCCGCATATCCTCATTATACGAACGTATCCATCTCAACGAACGGATGGACACATTTCGGTCTTTCTGCCGAACCCTCTTCCGAATCGGTTCCGGTGATGTCCGAATTCGGGTACGGCACCTATCGCATCGCAATCCGAATCGCACCCGATTCGGGCGTCATCGCAATGGATTTCCCGGAAATCAATCATGCAGCGAAAATTTACGCAAACGGGAAGCTGCTTGCGTCTTTCGGCAAAATATCCGAGTCCGTGGATGGCTATGAAAACGAAGAGGCGTATTCGGATATACGGGTCAGTCCCTCGGAGGACGGGATGATCGATATCATCATCCCCTGCTCGAATTTTTCCTCCCCGTTCGGCGGTATCGCAGTCCCTCCGGCCATCGGGACTCCGGAGCAAATCGACGCCATCGACACCGTTTCAAAAATGTGGATCAGCGGTGTCGTGACCCTTTTCGTGCTGTTGATTATCACCGGTTTTTACGTGTCATCTACATTTCGCCGTAAACTGAAGTATTATTTTTTCATCCTCATCATCATGATCTCGATCAGTTACGAATTCAGCGATAAAATTTTCAATCCGATGCCGGGCAATTGGAACAAATTATTGCAGACCACATTCTTCCTTCTGATGTCCCTGAACGCGGCATTGTACTTTTCCTCCCTGTATCCCAAAAATGACGACAGTCTTTTCGCAAAGATCAAAAACTGGGATATCGTATTGATTGCAACGATGGTTTGCGCGTTTTTGGCCGTGTATTGGATGCGTCCGGATCTGCTGTATTATAATTCCTCGGTGATCGCGAACTCCACGTTCGTCACGATCATCAACTCCTATAATTTTCTACGTGTTCTGTACATGACTCCGCGCTATCCGGAGCAAGGAACTTTTTATCTGATTTCAGCCGCGATGGCAAGCATCATTTTTTCGACGATGATTATTCGATCACCTCAGATCTTTTTCATTCCCCTTCATTCCGTCGGAATCGTTTTAATGATTTTCGGAACGGCCATATACTTCACGATACGATACGTCAACAACTTTAACCAAATCAAACGGTTCACCGTCGAACTGGAAAACGCGGTGCAGGAGAAGACCCGTAGCATCGCCCGCGTCAACGCGGAGCTCGTTTCCACCAATCAAATGCTGATCAAAAATGAGGAAGCGAGAAAAAAGATGATGTCCAACGTTTCCCACGATCTTCGCACGCCCATTACGGCAATCCGCGGGTACATTGAGCTGATTATGAACGCGAAGGCCAATACACCGCGTGATACGATCCGGACATATCTGACCAACATGCATACACGAAGCGTTCAAATGGAGCAATTGATCGATGATCTGGTCCAACTGACGCGGCTGGAATCCGATCCCGCGGACATAAAAACCCAAACGGTCAATCTTCGGGATATGATTGACAATCTGTACGAATTGTATCTGATGGAATCGGAGGGCTCAAACAAGCAACTACATCTGGATCTTCCGAAGGACGATATGCTCACGGTAATGGGTGATCCGAACCGGCTGTTACGCGTTTTCGAAAACCTGATCGTCAACGCGATGCGCTATACGGCGGACGACGGCAAAATCAACATCCGCGCATTCCGGGAACTCGCGATGCTGGGCGGCGACTCCGTGCACATTATTGTCAGCGATAACGGGATCGGGATCCCTTCTTCCGAGCTCCCGTATATTTTCGATCGGTTCTATCGTGCAACGAATGCTTCCATCCACAAAAGCGGCTCGGGTCTCGGCCTTTCCATCGTGAAAAGCATCGTTGAAAAGCACGGCGGCCGCATTTGGGCGGACAGTGTCGAAAAAGAAGGCTCTTCGTTTCATGTAATCCTTCCGTCGGCCGGACCCCGGGACATGGAAAGAGCGACCCGGAAACGGGAAGACCCCGACTCCGCGCCGCTCTCTTGAGTCAATGGATCCGACCGAATAAGGATCCCCGAATATCAAACGAATCCCGGGTCGGAAATACATGTCAGGTTCCGGATTCTTCCGCCTTTTCGAAAAAACGATTCAGTTCGTCGATTAATGCATCGCAGTTCATGTTGTGAACCGCACACGCTTCCTCAATCGTCTCGCCGCTTGCCATCGCACAGCCCAGACAATGAAGGCCGTTCTGAAGAAATATCGGAACCGTTCCCTGATGTAGATTCAGGACATCGGCGATAATCATTTCTTTGGTAATCTTTGTCATATGCATTCCTCCTTTCGGGGGTTAATCTGTAATGATTACAATATCATGACCCGGAGCAACAAGCAATAGTGTTGCCGATCCGTTTCCATCTTCTCGCCGATTGAATCGGCCGGATTAGAAACGAACCTCGACATGGTGAACAGAGGCGTCATCTACCAGTTTCAGCAGATGACTTTTCTGTTTTTTTCCCTCAAAGTAGATGGTTACGGCTTCGTCAAAGTCCGTTCGTTTTTCAAAAGCAATCTCATAAATCGTCGATCCGAAGCGGTACTCAATCTGATACCGGTCGAAAGGAATCGCTTTTTTCGGTGAAAACACCAGATACTCCCCTTCTCTTTTCAATCCGAGGAACGGATTCAGGATTGCCCGATACATCCACCCCGCGGCGCCCGTGTACCAGCTCCATCCGCCCCTTCCGACATTCGGATATCCGTCGGAGACATCCGCGGTCATCGCATACGGTTCGTTTTGATAACGGTTGAGCAACCGGAAATCAGCGGTCGCATGAATCGGATTCAGCATATTCAGAATCCGGTATGCCTCCTCCATGTCCCCGATTTCGCAAAAAGCAATCGCCATCCAAACGGCGGCGTGCGTATACTGACCACCGTTTTCACGAATACCCGGATTATATCCGCTGATGTATCCCGGATTGTTTTCCCCCCGGTCAAACGGAGGGGTCAACAATCGCACGATACCTTCCCCCCTGCTGAT
Organism: Clostridiaceae bacterium; assembly: GCA_012729635.1. Taxonomy (GTDB): domain Bacteria; phylum Bacillota; class Clostridia; order Saccharofermentanales; family Saccharofermentanaceae; genus JAAYCT01. The sequence goes on from JAAYCT010000008.1 coordinate 33,243, forward strand.
TAACAGATTTTGCGCGGATCGAAGCGCAGTCTCGCCTCTTTTCCGATCGGAGCCCTTGGAGATGACGGCCCACGCCTGACTGATTGAGTCGATCATACATTCTTCATTATGAGATGAGCCCATCGGGCGGCCGTTATCGTAATATGCACGCAAATACCACCGTCCGTCCCATGCATATCGCTCGAGAGCATTCTTAATTTCGCTCATGTGCCGGCGAAAACGCTCCGTTTTTGCCTGATCCCCCCGACCGATGCAAACCGGAATAAACAAATCCATGACATGATATAAAAACCAGCCCAACCATACGCTCTCTCCCAGACCTTCCTTTCCGACCGCGTTCATTCCGTCATTCCAGTCTCCTCCGCCGATTAACGGCAGACCGTGTCGTCCGAACGCGCAGGCTCGCTCAATGGCCAAAACACAATGATCATAAACATCCCCCGTCTTCTTCGAAATAACCGGTGTGGAAACGCTCTCGCTTTGCTCCGGTCCCAGCGGCTCCGATTCGATAAACGATACCTTTTCGCACAGGATTCCGGCGTCTCCGGTGTGTCGAATATATTCGGCGACGGCGTACGGAAGGAAAAGAAGGTCATCGGATATTTTCGTCCGTACGCCCATTCCGTCCGGATGATGCCACCAGTGCTGAACATCTCCTTCCCTGAATTGCCTGGAACAGCAAAGCAGAATGTGACGGCGGGTCATTTCCGCGTCGTAATCCATGATTGCGAGCACATCCTGCAACTGATCCCTGAACCCGTACGCGCCTCCGCATTGATAAAAAGCCGCGCGTGCCATCAGTCGACAGGCAATCACCTGATAGAGCAGCCAGCCGTTCATGAGAATGTCCATGGCCCGGTTCGGTGTGCGAATCGATATATTGCCCGGAAGCTTCTCCCAGAATTTCTGTACCGTTTTCAGCTCCGCCTGAGCGTGTCCCGGCGTTCGAAAATGGGAAGCCGTAATCTCCGCCCGCTCCGAATTCTCCGCGTGTCCGAGACCGAACACGACACAAGTCCGCCCGTGAGGCGCCGTCTTCGCGTCGCAGGCGATCACTCCGCAGGGATCAAGACCGGCTCCCAACTGCGACGGGGCGGGCGTGACGAGAGCCTCCGGATATAAAATATTCCCGTTCCGGCCGAAAAAGGTTTGACGGTCACCGGTTTTATACGTAACGGGATGGTCGCAAAACAGATATGTCACACCTTTCGATTCTTCGGTGCAATAAGTGTTTCGAGCCGTAAGGATCTCCGATTTCCCGTTATACTCCGTAACGATAAATCGCTCCGTCGTTTCGCGAAAAACACCCAGCACCCATTCCGCATAAAACGCAACATTGAATTTGGCCGACTGATTTGTCTTGTTAATAATGTTTAGAATCATCAGCTTGACCGGGGCATCCGCGGAGCAAAACAGCATAAGCTCGAGATCACAATCTCTGGATTCCCTTTGAAAAACCGAATATCCAAACCCGTGACGAACGCGAAAATATCCGTCGGCACCCGGTATGAGCGCACAGGGAGAACAAATCAATCCGGTCTTTTTATTTCGAACATAAAGCACCTCGGACGGAGGATCCGTAACGGGGTCGTTGCTCCAAACCGTCAGTTTATTTTCACGACTGTTTTTGCTCCATGTATACCCGGATCCGATCTCGGAAATCTGAAAGCCGAAGCGGCCGTTCGTAATCACATTGAGCCATGGTGCCGGGGTTTTTGCTCCGTGACTCAATCGGATCTCATATTCGCGTCCGTTCCGGACAAATCCTCCGATCCCGTTGAAAAACTCGGGAACCGCTTCGCCGGTGTGCCCGCAAAAACCGTTTCCTCCGGCCGTCGGGAAATTTCCCGAGGGAAGATGAATGACGTCTCCGTTTGTACTCTCCTTGCCGCCGGGGACAATTTTTCGAAAATAGATTCCGGTCTGCGGCGTAAATATTATGCGGGCGGCCGACAAAAGAAGCGTCCGCTCCGCTTCTTCGATTCGGCATGCCCGGATGATAAATATCCCGAGGCGGTTGAGGCTGTGTTCAAATACGCGTACCTGTGCGGTTTCCTCAAAAATCATCTGCTGTAATGAATCGTCGTATCCGCCTTCGGCTTCGTTGTAGATAATCAGATCCGTTGAAACCTTTTGCAGGCGTAAAAATTCATATGCCAGGAGCACTTCTTTTACGGTGCTTCGATCCTCCGGTTCGGAAACGCGCAGCAGAAGAATCGGACGGTCACCGGATATCCCGAAGCGCCACAGCCCGCTCTGGCCCAGGCTATTGTCGGCCAATTCGTCGGTTCCGCCCCGAAAAACATTCGTCGGATAGTAGATGGCACCGACCAGATTCTGGATCGCGTTCAATTGTACGGAACGGATCTTAAAATATTCGATTTCCAGAAGACTGCTGGTCCTGGCCATTCGGAAAATATCCTCGTCGCTCATACGGATCGCAAGCTTGTCACAAAGATTGAGAAGCGCATTCATCGACGGACAGTATCCGGTCATAAAGCTCACCGAAACACTCCTTCCGGGGCCGATGGTCACTCCGATCTGAAGACTTAGGATCGGGTCGGTGGATACCCCTCCTCTTCCGGGAAGGGTGTTGCCCGGCATAAGCGCCTCCGGACAAGCCGTCGAACCGCCCCTCCCGATAAAGTCCTGTCGGCTTGTCTCGAAGCGAATCGGCGCAAAACGGTCCATATCGGTTCGAACCAAATGCATTACATATCCGACGCGATCCTTTTCGGATTTGGGTCTCCTGCGGGCAATCAGAAGGCTTCTTTCCTGAAGAAACTGTGATTCGATAAAGAGCTTACTGTATGCCGGATGACTCGCGTCGGCCGCCGCATCATCGGCAACGACCTCCAGGTAGCTGGTCAGCTCGAGATAAACGGGACTGTTTCCGTGATTGGTCAGCGTGATGCGACGAATCTCGATCGGATCCACAGGGGATATCGTCACTTCGGTTTGTGTCGAAATCATTCCGTCCTTTCTTCGAAACTCCGCCTTGTCATGGGAAAAAATCACCTGATACGAATCCGGTTTGATTTGGACCGGCGCGTATGTTGCACTGAAAAGACGCCCGGTGGCAGGTTCTCTTATATATACGAAGGTTCCGCTTCCGCCATACCTCCGATCGGAACGAAAACGATTAATTCTCATGTGATCATATGCGGAAAACCCGTTGCCCTCCGAGGTAATCATCACCTGGTAATGACCGTTACACAGCACATGCGCAGTCGGGTATTCCGGATGTGTCGTGTGAAGGATACGGCTCTGCATCTCCTCGCGGGCGGCCTGTTCGCTTTCGACATCGATGGTATAGCCGATACTGGCAATGGTCACCATCGGCGAAGTAAAGCGCTCCTCCAAAAGAATTTCGTTTGCCCGGATCATCGGTTCTCTGTGAAAGCGAGTTTGTAAAATATTTTCGTTCAGCAAATTATTGATCGCGGCAATACTCATCCCCAGATGATGCGTCATAAAACTGCGAACCGTTGCGTGTTCGCTCATCGTATTCGGGTCGGGACTTCCGTAATCCAGAGCCTCATAGAGACCGTATTTTGCGCCGGCCCCCTCTCGGATTAATTTACGGATGTTTGCGAGCGCCTTTCGCGGCTGAATACCCAAAGCCAATATCGTCGCATACGGGGCAACCACCTTGACGGGCTTCAAACTGGGCTGAAGTCTCATGCGACTGACTCCGAACGGACCGTACTGATAATTCGCGTGGTTATCGAAAATATAGTATTGAGATTCGGAAATCCCCCACGGGATATGATGCTTTCGACCGTACCGAATCTGACTTACGACCGCTGCGCGACAACTGTAATCCATAATGGTTCCCGGCGGTGTACGCAGGACCAGATTGGGCATCAGATACTCAAACATGGATCCGCTCCATGAAACAAGAGCCGGCATTCCGCGGACCAAGGTCAGAGGCCGTCCCAACCGAACCCAATGTCGTTTGGGAACATCCCCCTTCGAAATCGCCAGGAAGCTTGCCAGCCTCGACTCGGAGGCCATCAAATCATAATGTCCCCGGTCCGGCTTTTGCAACGAAACATGATATCCGATATAAAACAATCGTTTCCGGTTATCGAAAAGCGGTCGGAAATCGGCGGCGGCAATGATTCGGTCGATTTCACCGATCAGTTTGTCCATGCGTCGAATCAGAATATTTGCATTTCGATTGCCTTTTTCGGCCAATTCGGCCGGACTGAAAAGAAGATCAGAAAGTTGATCGCGCGCCAGTTTATCGCGATCACGGATTAGCTCTTCACAAAATCTTGTCGTCTGGCTCCAGGTTTTCGGATCAACCAGGAGCGTTTCCGCAAACATAAAGAAGACACCCAGTCGCTCTTCGGGAACAGAATCCTCGGTCTCATAGCGAAGAAGTGACGCCATAACGGATTGCTTCCGGGGAGCCTTTGCGTAGACGGGTTTTCGGGGCCTTATTCTTTTTCTGCTGCTGATGTCATCTATGATTTCCTCCTCGTCGGCAAGCAGAAGATCCGAAAGGCCCTGAATCAGAGGCGGTCGGAAGATCGGAAGCTCCTTGAGCTCCATCAGACCCTCCTTGACGGTGATCAGATGCGCGAGAAAATTACCGCTGTCCACCGTCGACACATAACTCGGTTCGATCGGATCCAGCGTAACGGTATCGTACCAGTTATGCAGATGTCCGTTCCATTTGGGAAGCTTTCGAATCACTTCGATTACTTTGTCGGCGGAGTCAACAAAACTCAACAGACCGGAGTATCCGAGATCCCGGGCGGAAAGTGACGCGAGCAACTGGAGCCCGATGTTGGTCGGCGACGTCCGATCCGCCGTTTTGGGGCCCGGGATCTCCTGGAAATGATCGGGGCATAGATAATGCGTTTCTTCTCTCGAATGATCCGCAAAATACCTTTTAATTCGAACCGCGATCCGACGAATTTGAGCGATTTGCTCTTTATTGGGAAACAGGCGGGTCTCCCTCGGAATCTGTTTCTCGGAGAGCAGGGCAATCACCGGTGAGAGCGCAAACAGGGAACAAAATATTGCGAAGGCCGCTTTAAGACCGACGGATACGGGCAATGCGGCGGCATGGAAAAAAGCGGCGGACATCATCACGGACGGTAACATCAACCGAAGATATGCGCCGAAGGACGAGCGCGCGTCGCGCTCGACCGAGTCGGCAGTCTGCCATTCAAGCAAATTCCGGTGACTGACAAGAAGTCTGTACAGTGTCCGTACTATCGCGTCCAACGCCGAAACGGCACGTACGGGCACCAGTATAAAGCGGTATACGGATTGAATCATCACGTCAAAAATATTCTGACCGAGGATCGAAACGGATATCCGCTCGAAAACACGCCGTGTTTTTCGAAAAAAAGTATACAAAAACACGCGAATGATGTTGACGGCCGGCTCAAAAAACAGAAAAATCATCCAGATCCACGGTGTACCGGGAACCAGAAAAAGATTGCACAGAATCAGTATCAGAAGTGCCGGATGCATGACACTCCTTCGGAGGTTATCGAGCATTTTCCATCGGGAAAGCAGATTCAGTCTTTCGGCCCGAATGAGAAACGGGAGCAATTGCCAGTCTCCGCGAATCCATCGATGCTCGCGTTTGATATAGGCTCCGATGCGTGACGGAACCCGCTCCAAAAGCTTAATCCCGCTTGCAAACGCGCACCGGGTCAGGCTCCCCTCGAGAAGATCATGACTCAGAACACTGTTCTCCGGGATTTTCTTTTTCAACAGAGCATGAAACGCCCGAAGGTGATAAATCCCCTTTCCCGCGTAAATTCCTTCGTGAAAAGTATCCTGATATACATCCGAAACAATCGTCGAGTACGGATCAAAACCGGCCTGGCCGGAAAGCATCACTTGAAACAACCCGGCGGAGGGAGCGGGAATTCGGTTCCCGATCTCGGACTGAACGATCACGTACCCGGATTTCAGGGTTCGGGCATCGGCGTCGAGAACCGGCTGATTCAGCGGATGCTCGATGACCCCGATCATTTTTTTCGCGCTCTCCTGAGGAATTTCGGTATCCCCGTCCAACGTGATTACATACTTAATTAACGGAAAAACGGAAGCATCACCGACCGGCATCCGGTAACGTTTTTCTTCCTCTGCGCAAAGAAGCGAATTAAACCCTTCCAGTTTTCCTCTTTTTCGCTCCCAGCCCATCCAGCACTTTTGTTTCGGATTCCACTCACGCTCCCGATAAAAAAGGAAAAATCGATCCCTGTGATCGGTATGTTTCCGGTTGAGTCGTTCCACCTCCCGACGGGCAACTTCAAGAATCGCGTCGTCCTCCGGCATTTTTTGGGCGGGAGCATCCCGAAAATCAACCAATAGTGCAAAATACAGATGATCGCTCCGGTTCGCCAGATAGTGTCGCTCCATGGATTCGGTCATACTTTTCGCGCCGGACACCGACGAAATAATAACCGGCATGACCACAAAGGTAGAGCAGGATTCGGGAACTCCTTTTTCAAAATCCATCGAACAACAGGGCTGGGGCTCAATCAGTCTCGTATAAACGGTGTTGACCGCAAACACACCGATTCCGGTCGCCGGAACGATCATGGAAAGAACAAACAGTATCTCCCGATAACTGAACGCCTCGAGTCGAATTGCGCAAAAAACACAAACCGCGGGAATGACCGCCATTGTTAACGACAACATAATGAGAAAATAAGCAACGCGCGCCAAAGACTTGAAAATATCCGCCGGCATTCGCCGCACAACCCTTTTCCCGGATAAATGCGCACAAAGGTACGGACGGCCCTCTCCGAGCAAATAGGTCCCGACATGATTTTCACTTGAAAAATGTCCGTCTTTCGGGGGATACCGACAGATCTTCAATACCGCTTCCGCGACAAAGGATTCATCCACTCCGTATCTTCTGGCGAATCGCACGGCCTTTCTTCGGTATAATCCCCTGGTCGGCGCATCCATCGCCGAATAGATGCCGGAAGGATCTTTTCCGAGCATCGATTCAAGGGTCGATACGGAAGAAAAATAACGATCGATATCGAGGTCGGACACCTCGCTCAGGCTTTCGATCAATGCGCTGATTATGCTTTCGGAGTCAGACTCAAACAGCCGTTCCTTTTCGGTAATATCCGGAACCAGCTCCATCCCGTCTCCCTGATTTTCTCCGAGCGTCTCGCGAAGAAATTCCTCGATATCATTTTTGCCGATCGCCAGGGCGTTCAGTCGATAAATCAGATGGGAGCTGTACGTATGATTTCGGGCATCCTTTTTTCTGATGCGTTCGGAAAGAAAACGAAAGCCTTCAGATTCGTCACGAATAAAGTGTAATGCGGCTTTATCCATGATATCGTTCGCCCGGATTTTGCACTCAATGGCGGGCAGGATTCGGTTCGACTGTTCGATCACCATATCCAGCAAGCTGAGCGTCAGCGCGTCCGGAAGAAGATCCAACTCAGCCGTTGTGAGAACTCGAATCTTCTGGTACTCATTGATCAGATCGATGACCGCGTCCTCACTGACGTGCATATTTGTACTTAAAAGGATTTCACGGGCAATCATGTATATACGCGGAAAGCCCTTTCCGGGACCGCTTAAAATCAACGGAAGTCCGCGAAAGCAACCCGCTCCGCCCTTTGCCTGAAACGACTTCAAACTCAGGTACAGCTTGTGATAGTTCTCAAACAGCCATCGTGATGCCGGAATGAGGGTAATCATCCCGGGCGGGAAACGTGAAAGCCTTCTGCGTATCAGCTGAAGGCCGAAATATCGGCGGACATGAAGGATACGAAGCCGATTCGAAACGCCCGGCCTTGTTCCTTCGTGTTGGCTCGCCAGATTTCGCATCCTGCTGAAAACGATGCCGCCGGAAGAATGCGAATATCGATCGGGCATAGAAAACGCCTCCGCCTCTTCGCGCTGACCGAAGCGTCTGCCGACACCTCAATAAGCGAAAGAAATGTTTTCCCGCGCCGTCGGTACAAATAATCTTGTCTTAAGGAATCATCCGAAAAGCTGTGTCAATAAAAAGAAAAGAAACGAGTCGGCGAGTCCTTCCTTCAAATGAAAAGAGTCGACCGGGAAATCATCTGCCTGTGGTATGCCTCGTCGGACCAAAAATCATCTGATAACACCGAAATCTAAAATACCAATTACATTATAACACGTCTTTGTCTGTTTTTCGAGTACGGTAAAAACGCTTCCTTCGGGCTGTGATGAGTACAACCGTCGATTCGGCGCACAGGGTCTTTCTTTCCGATCTCCCGATAAAAGAAGATTGCATATGCCGAAAAAGACCGATTTTATTCACTTTCTTTAAGAAAAACTGATTTTTCCACTATGCAAATTCCGCTCCATGAAGTAGAATGTCTATGATGCACGTTGCAAAAAATGCTTCGTGCACGAAGTAAGATTGGCTCTTACGAGCACTACGACACACCGGGCTTGACAATATGGTGTTCCATCATTTATTATCAGCCGAGTGTGAATATCGCCTGAAGGAGGCTACGTTACTATGAACAAGACAGACCTAATCGATGCAGTTGCACAGGCAACAGATCTCACCAAGAAGCAGGCTGAGGCCGCGATTAACGCGACAATCGACGCCATCTCCGACGCTCTGGCCAAGGAAGAAAAAGTTGTATTGGTCGGTTTCGGAAGCTTTGAGACCAAGAAGCGTAATGCTCGCAAAGGACGCAACCCCAGCACCGGTGCTCCGATGAATATTCCCGCGTCCAAGGCGCCCGTATTCAGTGCCGGCAAAGGCTTGAAGGACAAGGTCAACAAGTAATCCGTTCCGGATGGCATGACTGAGAAAACAGGAAGCTCTTGTGTATTCGGGGGCTTCTTTTCTTTACGAAAAAAACGTTTTCAACAAAAACCCTCGGACTGTGGATGTCCGCAAGGATGGAATTGTCTCATATCGACATGCTGGCCGGATATGGGATACAGTCATGGTTTCGTACCAGCAGCGCCGTTACCTCATCGAAGAGTTTACGAAGAATATAGACATTACGGCGCCCCTCCTCGAACAGCCTCATCTTGCGAAAAGCGTATCGAAGATTCCGTTCCACCTGAGATGCGCTGATACCGAATTCTTTGCCGGCCATCGGATACAAACGCTTCGTTACCGCGCTCATGAGCGACGGGTCGCGCACGCTCTGAACAAGCATATACCGGGCAATCCGGGTGCCGAGCAAGATCCGGTCGAGAAAGTACCGGTCCAAAACGTTCTCGACGCCCTGAAGCAACTGTGCGTTCGAAAGCGACGAGTGATCCAGCCCCTTCAGAGCTTGTCCCGTGATTCGCTTCACGGCGGAAGGCACACCGGTTCTGGCATCCACTAAGTAGTGCAGACGGCCCGCGGTGTCCGAAATGCCGACCATCCCTCTCTTTCTCATCAGCGAATTGATGTTATCGAGGATCATTCGGTCACTGCAAACCACATAGAATCCGACTTCACGCTCCGGATTCATGCTGTAACCAAAAGCAGTCCGATGGTTGGTTTCGGATTCAAAAGCCATTTCCCTTCTCCTTTTAGAAAAACTATCGTACGTACTATTCTGTCATCCCCAAAAAGTGGAATCAACAGGATATATTCGAAAATTTCAAAATAAGAAAGCGCGGATGAAAAGCAAAAAAAGGGACTGAATCAAAACGAAGAAAAAACTGCCTCATTTGACTTTTTTCAAGTCTTTTGAGACAGCCCCGCTTTGGTCATCTCGTGAATATATCCTGAATATCGGGTGTGCGAAATTTCCAGCAGGTCGCCGACCTGCGGCTTATGAACCAACGGATTGTAGAAATAAACCGCACCGTCAACGGTCATGGCGTTATTGAGAAAATCGATTTTTTCGACAGTACCGGTACGAACGGCATAGGTTCCGCGGATAACATCCGTCGTATCCAGCATTCTCGGAATGGTAAAGAGAATCATCTGCACAAGGATTAAACCGGCAAGAATCGCCGGAAACAGATATGTAATCCCCCGGCGATTCCTTCGCTCCGCATTGATCCGGAGTCGGCGAATCAACAAAAGGACCAGACCGGAGGATATCACGGCGTGTGCGAGTAAATTCAGAAAAAAATACAACAAGCGTGTTCACCTCCTTGATGAATCCATTGTATTACATACGGCCGCCAATGGCACATTCTTGCGAAAATCCCCGCATCATCTCACGATCGGACAAAAAACGACCTCTCGGGCGTAAAGACATAGTCCGCCGAAATGTCGTCCGCATCGGTCGGCACAAAGTCGAGCAGTTGGAAATCATGAGCCGTCCCGATCGCCATCGGTCTCTTCTTCGGTTCGATACGCGAGATATATCGATCATAGTAACCCTTTCCTCGTCCGAGTCTTCCGCCGCGGAAATCAAACGCGAGTCCGGGCATCAGCATAATGTCGATTTGATCTCCGGCGACGGGCTGGATCCTTCCCGATGGCTGTCGGATACCGAAAGCGCCGGGTATAAAATCCGATTCGTCCTCAATCGGGATAAACACCATCTCCGATTCTTGAAAAGCAGGAAAGCAACAAATGACTTCTGACGCCAAAAGATCGGCAAGAAAAGGCAGAAAATCCGGCTCTCCGTCGTCGGATGCATACATGGCAAGAACCGTTCCGCGCCCAAGTCCCGGAATCGGAGCATCTTTCCCCGTGACGGCTCGAAGAATCCGCTCTCCCGCACGAATCCGCTCCTTCGCAGTCGTTTTCGATCGAAGTTGCTTCATCCGCTCTCTCAACACTTGTTTTTGCAGGTCCGTTGAAGAACTCAATTCGATTCCTCCGAATAGCCGTCCGCTTCGGAAATCATACCCATAAAATCAGCCTCGTCGATGATCCGGACTCCGAGGCTTACCGCCTTGTCGAGCTTGCTTCCCGCCTGCTCTCCGGCAAGGACATAGTCGGTTTTCGCGGAAACGGAGGAAGATACTCTTCCTCCGTTTCTGAGAATGAGTTCCGATGCCTCGTTACGCGTTAATTTCGGTAAAGTCCCGGTCAAAACAAATGTCTTTCCGGCAAAGGCTCCGTTGTTTCTCGCCGCGGCTCGTTTTTTATTAAGCGGAACTCCGTTGTGTTCCATCGCATCCAAAAGGCGCTTCGTCTGAGGAAGTTCAAAAAAATCACAAACCGAGCGGGCGGTAATCTCTCCGAAATCCGGAAGGGATGCGAGCGAGACTTCATCCGCATCGCCGATATCGCGGATAGAGTCAAAATGCTCGGCGAGTGTGCGTGCCGCGACAACTCCGACGTTACGAATTCCGAGTGCGACAAGAACCCGGTCCATCGTCCGGTCCTTGGCCTTTTCAATCGACATCAGCAAATTCGCGACCGATGTCGCGCCCATCCGTTCCAGAGAAAGAAGCTCCCTTTCTTTTTCTTTCAGCACAAAAATATCGGCGACGCTTCGGATCAGTCCCCGATCAAGGAGTGTTTCGATAATCGCGGGCCCTAACCCGTCCATATCAAAAGCATCCTTGGATACAAAATGAAGGATGTTCCGGAAAAGCTGTGCGGGACAGTCCGGTCCGGTACAGCGCCGGGCGGCCTCTCCCTCCTCACGAATGACGGGAGCCCCGCACGAGGGACAAACGGACGGCATAACAAACGCTTCGCTGTGAGGCTTTCGCAAGCCGGATACAACGGCTACCACCTCCGGGATTACGTCGCCGGCTTTTCGGACGATTACGGTATCTCCCGCGCGGATGTCCTTCTCGCGAATATAGTCTTCGTTGTTGAGCGTGGCTCGGGAAACAGTGCTCCCTGCAATACGAACGGGATTCAGAACCGCGACCGGAGTCAATTTCCCCGTCCGGCCGACCGAAACCTCGATACGAAGGAGCTCGGTTTGTTTTTCCTCCGGAGGATATTTATAAGCAATCGCCCATTTCGGAGCCTTGCTCGTCTGACCGATTCGTTCACGCAAATCGATCGGATTGAGCTTGACGACCGCGCCGTCGATACCGTAACGAAGCGTATCTCTGGATTCTCCGATGGATTCGATCGCGGCCCACACCTCATCCGCCGAACGCGCCACGCGATAATCGGGAGCGGTCTGAAACCCGAGACCGGTCAGAAAACGCAAAGCCTCACTGTGCGTTATAAACGATCGTCCGGAAATCTCCTGGATATTGAATACGAAAATTTCAAGACTTCTCGACGCGGTTATCGCCGGATCCGTCTGGCGTAAGGATCCGGCGGCTGCATTTCTCGGATTGGAGAAAACCTTCTCTCCCCGGATCATGGCCAGATCATTAATTTTTTCGAACGCGTCGATGGGCATGAACACCTCTCCGCGCACCTCAAGGTAAGAAATATCCGGATCAATACGCTCCGGCAAACCGCTCACAAACGCAATGTTGGAAGTGATGTTCTCGCCGACAACGCCGTCGCCGCGCGTCGAAGCGCGCGTTAATCTTCCGTTTTCGTACTCGACGGACACGGAAAGGCCGTCGATTTTTTGTTCGACGACAAAATCAACAGGCACTCCGGCCTCCGATCCTGCCCGAATAACGCGTGCGCAGAAATCCTCGACTTCTTCCCGGGAAAATGCATTGGCGAGGCTTTGCATGATGTTCTTATGCTCGACCTTCGCGAACCGCTCCGAAGCCTTTCCGCCGACCGTTTTGGTCGGCGAGTCCTTCATGGCCAGAAGGGGATATTTTTCTTCGAGGTCCTTGAGCTCCCGTACGAGTCCGTCGTACTCGAAATCCGAGATTTCCGGCTCGTCACGCTCGTAATACAGCCGGTTATGACGAAAAATCTGCTCGCGAAGCTCCGAAATTCTCTCCCACGGTTCCATCTTTCGAAAAGATCTCCTTACCCAATCTGCGATTTTACGTATGTTTTCATCGATTTATAGCTTGAACTCATACGAATCCCGATATTCCGACGCTCGCCCCTTGGACAAATACAGAATCGGGAGCAGTGTTAAAACAAATACAAATGATCCCCATACCCAGGACGGCAAGCCGAGAAAATCACCGACATCGGTTGCCAATCCTCCGGATCCCACTCGAATGAACGGAGATAGCAAATCTCCGCGAAGACCTGCGGCGATAAAAACCGGAGTCATCACCCATTCATAAAACAGATAGACCGGAATGGAATAGAAATAGGCATCCGCTAATATGCGGGATGCCTTGTCGGCACGAAAAAGAATCAAGAGCACGGCAACCGCCAATCCGAGGACGACCCAAACGGCGTCGTTTTCGATGGTCCGGTTCACCACACACATATAAAGGTGGTAAATCACGGCATAAGCGGCCGGAAACGGTGCGATGATTTCGCTGATCACTCCGTTTCGCATCCACAGATACAACAGATGAATCCCCAGAAACAGAACGGTCAGCATGATCGCTGTCACACCGGGAGAAAACGGGAAAAGACCGGTCAGAAGATCCGCGGGTCCGCGCAGTGCGCCGACGAAGAAACGAAAGGGAGCACTAAGGACGGTCCCCCACAGCAAGAACAGCAATATGGATACGATCAGCGCCCGCTTCCCGCCGTTCAAAGATTTTTCCTCCGATTAAAGACTTTCCGCCTCGTACGGATCGTATTCCGCGAGCAATTCCTTAAGGACCGCGACTTCCTCGCCGGTCATCGTAAGGCCTTTGCCGGCTTTTTCGTGGTTCGGCGCCCAGTCCCTTATGTCAATCTTCGGATTTCCGCCGTTCCAGCGAACGATGTTCACCTCCCGATTCCATCCGGATTTTCCGGTGGAAAGGACCCCGATCTCTTTAATGATTTCCGATGTAATCTCTCCCTTTGGCATATCTACCTCCGACATGATTGGTTGTTGTATCCCGGGAGTCGTTGACACCCTTTTTGAAATACTACATGATTATAGCATACTCGGGCAATCTTCAAACGGGTCGTAAGAACGGAGGGTTTATCGGACATGCCGATTTGGATGCAGATTCTGATGGCCTCCGGGGTCCTTCTCTTCTTGGGAGGACTTGCGGCCCTCGCTCGCGCCCTGATCGAGCCGCATCTTCTGACGATTGATCGGATTACGATTTCCGTTCCGATCTCGGTTTCCTCCGAAAACGCTGTCCCTTCGACCGATCCGGCGTCCGACGAAACGCTTCTGCGCGTTGCTTTTTTTTCGGATATTCACGGAAAAGGCTGTAAGGTTCCGCTTCCGAAACTTCTCGACGGAATATTTCAGACGCCTTGCGACGCCGTCTTGTTCGCCGGGGACATTGCCGACTCTTGTAAAAAACCTGCCGAAGGTCTTCACATTCTCCGGGCGGTATCCGATCGGGCACGACGTTCCGGCATCCCGTGTTTTGCCGTCCGGGGAAATCACGATCGGCTGATAACTAGCGATCAGGCAAGAAATGCGGGCTTTCGACTTCTGGCCGATGAATACGTTGAATTAAAAGGTGCATCGGGTGCACGTTTTCTCCTGATCGGAGTCGATGATCCGGGAAAAAAGAATCGATTCTTCCCGGGCTTACCGACGGACCTCCCTTCGGATTTCGATGCCGCTCGGCGAATCGTACTGGTTCACAACCCGGATTTCGTTTTCTCGCAAACGGAGCCCCCTCATTACCGGTACCAGTTGTCCGGCCACCTGCACGGAGGCCAAATTGCCCTTCCGCTGATCCGTCTGATGAGAATATCGCGCGGCGACCGCCTCCCGAAAGAAGGTTTTTTGTGGGGACCGTTACAAAAAAACGGGGTTTCGGGCTACGTAACCCGCGGTGTCGGGTGCGGTATGCTCCCGCTTCGATTGTTCTCAAAGCCGCAGGTCGTTCATCTGTCTTTTATGCGCGGGATGAGGGCTCCTGAAAACCGGTAACGCATAACGGCCGGATGTTCCAAATCTCCTCCGCGTACTCCGAAATCGTCCGGTCCGAAGAAAAGCGTCCCGATCGGCAGATGTTCATCCAGCATTTCCGCGCCCACTCCAGTCGATCCCCGTAATCCATATACACCTGATCTCTGGTTTTTCGATAGTCTTCAAAATCTCCGAGAACATAGTAAACATCACCCGGTTGCCAGTTGCTCCCGTAAAGAAGCGACTGATAGATATCCCGGAACATACCGGTCCCCTTGTCGTCAAATGTTCCGTCGATCAAGCGGTCGATCGCCTTCTTGAGTCCGGGGACATTCTCGTACTGCCATTGAGGGTTATAATATCCTCGCGTTGCGCACATATCCTCGGAGCGGCATCCGAAAATGTAGATATTGTCATCGCCGACCGCTTCCGCGATCTCGATATTGGCTCCGTCCATCGTTCCGAGCGTCACCGCGCCGTTCATCATGAATTTCATATTTCCGGTTCCGGAGGCCTCCAGTCCGGCCGTCGAGATCTGCTCGGAAATGTCCGCCGCGGGAAAAAGCCGCTCTGCTTTACTGACGTTATAATTTTCGATAAAGACCACGCGCAGGCGATCCCGGACCTCGGGATCCGATTCGATCATTTTCGCGATCTCGTTGATGAATTTGATGATCCCCTTCGCTCGAAAATACCCGGGGGCCGCTTTCGCTCCGAAAAACGCGGTGATTTTCGGAAAGGGAAGGGATGGGTCTTCCTTGATCCGATCATAAAGATTCAGCAAGTACAGCGCGTTCATCAGCTGACGCTTGTATTCGTGCATCCGTTTGATCTGAATATCAAAAACCGATTCCGGATCGACGGTAATCCCGCTTCTTTGACGAACATACGCAGACAAAGACCGTTTTCCCGACTGCTTGATATCTAAAAAGCGTTTCATCACCCGGTCGTCGGAGGTATATTTTTCCAGCTCGGCAATCTGGTCCAGGTCCGTAACCCAGGAGTCATCGCCGAGCAATTCCGTTATCAGTGCGGAAAGCTCGGGGTTGCACATCCGAAGCCATCTTCGCGGCGTGACTCCGTTCGTTTTATTCGAAAACTTTCCGGGATACACCGAGTACCAGTCCTTCAGCGTATCGCGCTTTAATATTTCCGTATGGAGACGGGCGACCCCGTTTACCGATCGGGAACCGAAAACAGCCAAATTCGCCATCTGGACCTTTCCGTCACCGATGGGCGCAAGACGGTCGATTTTATCTCCGGGCTGACCCGCCTTGATCATCTCATTGCGGAATTGCTCGTTGATTCGCTCGACAATTTCCAGGATTCTCGGGAACAGGAAGCGAAAAATTCCGATATCCCAGCGCTCCAACGCCTCTCCCATAACGGTATGGTTAGTATACGCAAACGTTTCCTTAACGATCGACCACGCCTTCTCCCAATCCGTCCCGTATTCATCCACAAGAATTCGCATCAACTCGGGGATTCCGATGACCGGATGTGTATCATTCAGCTGTATGGTGTTAAAACCGGGAAATTTTGAAAAATCTTTACCGTGCACCGCGACGAAACGACGAACGATATCCTGAAGCGACGCCGAAACAAAGAAGTATTGCTGACGCACACGCAATACCTTTCCGTCGTACGAAGCGTCATTGGGATAAAGAACGCGCCAGATATCATTCACGCGATTTCTTTCAATCACGGCATCATCAAACCGTTGCGAGTTGAAAAGATTAAAGTCAAACTCCTCGGCGGGCTCGGACTTCCAAAGCCGCAGGCGGTTGATATTATCCGTTTTATAGCCGGTGATCGGCATGTCATACGGAACGGCCCAAACCGTGAGGTCATTATAGCGGACCTTTACACGCTCCTCGCAACGGGAAACGATAAACGGATAATTTCTCTCCATCCAACTGTCCGGGTGTTCCTTTTGAAAGCCGTCCTCGAAGGATTGGCGAAACAGCCCGAATCGATAAAGGATTCCGTACCCCGTAACGGGAAGATCAAGCGTCGCGCAGGAATCGAGAAAACAAGCCGCCAGACGGCCGAGACCGCCGTTTCCGAGTCCCGGATCCGTCTCCTCCTCAAGGAGCGTATCCATGTCAACACCCAAGGAAGCAACCGCTTCCTTGGCATCCTCATACAGCCCCAAATTCACGAGGTTATTTAAAAGAGATCGGCCTTCCAAAAACTCGGCCGAAAAATAATGCGCCTGTGGGACCTTGTCATAGATGTCTCGTGTCTTCTCCCACCGATCGGCCAAAAGACCGACGACGGCTCTTCCGAGCGCCTGCCAGTAATTTCTGAGCGTGCCTCTTTCCGCCGCTTTTCCGGCCTCGGCGCGCACTAAAGACGCAATCTCGTCGCGAAGCTCTTCGGGTGATTTTTTGATAACCATTTATACGTGCGGATTCGACGTATGCCGATCCGTCTCCTCCCGGTCGATTCAGTTTTTCCACGCTTGATTGTATCAGCAGGGCTTTAGGGGGTCAACTCATGCTTTTATGACATACCCTTTACGCAAGTCACGACACTTCTGTTCATGTCTTTTCCGATTTCTGCGGATGCGGGCCCGAAACCCACATGATTTTTCACAGGAAACCGGCGTTGTAAATTCTTGCGTGTTCATCGATAAAACGGTATTCTGTACGGGATGATATTCCGATTCGGAGGAAAAATATGGCGTCCTTTGTCATTCCCCTGATCTGTGCCGCGGGAGGAGCGCTGATGGGTGCCGCCTGTCAGCCGATTTTCAATCGATTGCCCGAGGCCTGGCTTCAGGATTACGATTACGATCCGAAGGACGCAAACACACGTCCGGCAAAGAGAATGAAACGATTCCCTCACTCGCTGATCCTGATCCCGGCCACCGCAATCCTTTTTTTCCTCGGAGCGCTCGCCAATCCTTTATACTTTGAGCAAATGGATTTTCTTCGCATCGCTCTGATGTTTCTGCCGTCGCTCCCCTTTGCCGTCGTAATCATGTCCGATTATCTCAACCGGATTATACCGGATCATGTCGTCGTCGTTTCGGGTGTCCTTTCCGTTCTCGGATTTGTCGCGGACTCGATCGGCGGCAGTTTTTGGTTTTCCGCGGACGCTCCTTTCTGGCATCCTCTTATTAATCGTTTGATCGGAGGACTGATCGGAGCCGCGCTTCTTCTTTTACTCGGATGGATCGGCGCTTTGGTCAGTAAAAGAGAGGCAATGGGGCACGGAGACATAAAGTTTATCGCCGTTTGCGGACTTCTTGCCGGTGGCTACGGCTTGATTTTTGTCCTTTTCTTCTCCTTTTTGCTCGGCGGCGTCGCGGCGGTTCCGCTGCTGATACGAAAACGACTGCGAATCGCGCGCGAGGAAAGAGAAATCCGTCAAAGCGAAGATCCCGAACGGGCACGCAAGATTCTTTTGATAAAGCAGCGGGAAATCTCTTTCGCGGACGACCCGGACTATATTGCTTTCGGTCCGTTTCTTGCACTGGGCACCCTTTGCTTCCTTTTGTTTGAGACACCGATTTTTCGGTACTACTCCGAAAACATCCGGGGAACCTTGGAGATTTTATTCTCATGATCGTTCGTTTTTTACGAAAAATACGTCCCTTTCTTCCGATTCCCGATTCATTATCGGTCGGTTTTGTTTTCGGTTCTTCCGCACTTGCGATGACCGTTCTTCTTTTGGTTTGGAACGCAATTCCGCAATCGATTCTGCCTTTTTCGAAAAGCTCTCTGATCGGTTTTTCACTGATCAGCGTGCTCCGGGTGTTCCTCTGTCTATTGCTTCCGCTCGTGTTCTTCGCTTCCCGATATCACGCCGATGATCCTATTCTGTACGGTTCGCATCCGGGATTCGGGGCGATTATTCACAGCATCCTTCTCGGCCTTCCCGTCATGCTGATATTTATCAGTCTTCACAATCTGCTGATCCGCTTCCTGATTCTCCGTTCGGTGCGGATCCCGCCGCAGGCCTTCTATTTTACGACCCGGGACGGTTCCGGGGAAGCACTCCTTCTTTATGTGGCCGTCGGAGTCATCCTGCCGATACTGGCCGAAGAGCTGTTATTTCGCGGATTAATGACGGGAAGTCTTCCCGGAATCCTGTCCAATCGAAAAGGAACGGTCATCGTCGCTTTTCTGTTTGCCGTTTTCATGCTAAACCCAATCGATTTTTTCTCCTATTTTCTTCTCGGTCTCTTGCTGGGTTATATCCGCCTGGCATTGGACAACACGCTGTGCTGTGTGTTGACGCGACTTTCGATGATCGGATCGTATTTTCTTTTCCAGCCGCTCCTTCCGAATCTGGATGTCGCCGTGGTGCGAACCGAAGCGGATATCGATCCGACGGTGATGTATATTTCGATTACCGCACTGATCATGGGCACGATCATTCTGTTCCCGATTCTTTCGCAGATTCGTCGGATTTCGGGTTACCTTCGTCTGGAAAAAATGGACGAACCGCCCAAAACCCCCGGAAGCCTTCGCGAGCACTTCGGCTGGTCGTTTCTGCTCGGCATCCTGTTTTTTACAGGGCTTTGGGTGACCCTGATCGGAGTATGACGCAATCGGGTGAATCGTGTATAATGTTTTTATTCAAAGAATGTTTCCGGGATCTTTATCCGGAGACGAGAGGATAACATGGACGAAAAAACCCGTTATGCCCACGACCGATCAACCGTTATGACGCTGATCAAATATATACTGTTTGTATTGATTGCGTTCGTTTTCTTATACTTCTTCAGCCGGCTTGTCGTGATTGCTCTTCCCTTCCTTCTCGGCTTTGTCCTCGCGAAGGCCTCCCGACACATCACGAATCTGATGATTTCCTTCGGATGTTTCGTGAAACGAATTTTTTCGGGCAGAAAATCACGAAAAAAAGAAGCGATCCCCGAACCGGATTCCTCGGAGCCCGTCCAAATCTCGGACCGGCCGATCGAATCCGAGACAACCGTCATGGTCACCCGGCAAAAGAAACATCCGATTCGCCGATTTTTGTCCTTTTTGTTTCCCTCGCTTTCCAAAAGACCGCGTCCTTTCAAGACCCGGCTTACCTTACTGGTGTATGCCGTGCTCGTCATTGTAATCCTCGGCTCTCTGTCCCTGGCTTCGGTCGCTTTGGTCGGACAGATGAACACGGTGATCAAGAATATCCCCGCATGGTTTGATATCGAGACGCCCACGGATCCGGTCGCACCCGTCGAAGCGGCAAGTCCGGTCGGTGCTCAGTTCCGGGATCAGACAACGGTGGCGGATTCTGTGGATGCGACGGAGATGATTGACGGGACAACAGACGGAGAAAACCTTGAGGAATCCGAGAACGGAATCACCCCGACGGACTGGGTTGAAAGCTTTATTCAGAAATTTTCCGTTTCAAACGGCGGCTTTTTACCGGATGAACTGACGGAATCCGCGGTCATTTATGCCAGGGATTTGTTATTGTTGCTTCCTTCCTTTGTCACTTCGACCGGAAAGAAACTGCTATCCTTCATCGGAAACATTCCGATTATGTTATTTTTTGTGGTTGTCGTAGTCATGTCCGGGCTCTATTTCATCACGGACGGGAAAAAGCTGTTGCGCTTTTTTGCCCGAAACATCAAAAACCGCGCATTCAGACACAAGTCCTTTATGCTTCTGGATCAACTTTCGACGACTCTTTTCCGTGTTCTGGGCGGCTACCTGGCGCTTCTGATTATCACGTTTTTTGAGGCGCTGGCCGTGTTCTATATCGCCGGGGTAAACTACGCCGTCGTTTTGGCTCTGATTACGGCAATCCTGGATTTCATGCCGGTCCTGGGCGTCAGCGCTACCATGGTCCCGGTGATGATTTACATGCTTATTCAGGGGAATTATGTCGGCTTCCTGATTCTTCTGGCCGGCATGGCATTGATTACCGTCGTTCGAAGGGTCATTGAGCCTCCGATTCTCGGAAACGCGATGAACATGCATCCTCTGGCGACGCTTTTTGCGATGATTATCGGAGTGGCAATATGGGGAGCGATCGGCTTTTTAGTCGGACCGGTCGTCCTTCTGATTCTGATCGAGGTACTGAAAGTATTCTCGTTCGATAAGAAGCTTCGGGACTTCACCGGGCGTGTTTTAAAGACCATCGAAGACTAACCGGTTCGCCCGCCGCCCGATCGGTCCTTATCCCCGTCCTTGCTCAGAAACGAGTATTCCGGAAGCGCAAACGGCGATTTCAATGAATAATTCATCATCGGATGGGGTGTCGAATCGATCGACACCCCGTTTTCGTCCATAAGCTCTGTCGCGATAAATCGGTATTCATCTCCCTTCGGAGTGAATGCCCGCAACTCGTCGCCGCAGTTGATTTTATTCCTTTGACTGATGGTTGCGCGCCCGGATTCGTCATCGTATCGCGTAACCATTCCGACGACAAACGCGGGTTTTTGAGCAAGCTGATCCGGATACAGCTGTGCGTTTTCCCGGGGATGATCGTAAAAAAATCCGGTCCCGAATTCCCGGTGAACGGTTCGATCCAAAAACCTTTTCCACTTATCGGACACCGTGTAGGATAGTGGATCCGATACATAGGCATCCACGGCCTCACGATACGCTCTCGTGACGCTTGCGGTATAAAAACTCCCTTTCACGCGTCCCTCAATTTTAAAGCTTCCGATTCCGGCCTCCGCCAACTCGGGAATATGGTCGATCATACAAAGATCCTTTGAACTGAAGATATAGGAACCGGTCTCGTCGCCTTGTACCGTCAGAATCTCCTTCGGTCTTTTCACCTCCGCAACGCGATACGCCCAACGGCAAGGCTGAGCACAATCGCCGAGATTGCCGCTTCGTCCGGTAAATTCATTGGACAGAAGACAGCGGCCCGAATAGGATATGCACATCGCGCCGTGGACAAAGCACTCCAATTCCAACTCATCCGGAACCGTCCGGCGAATATCACGGATTTCCGAAAGCGACAGCTCACGAGCGAGAACGACGCGCCGCACGCCCTGTCCGAGCCAAAACAGGCAAGCCTCCGCATTGGTAACACTGGCCTGTGTGCTGATATGAATGTCCGTATCCGGGCAAATCCGCCGGCTTCTTCCGAAGATTCCGGGATCCGACACAATGAGCGCATCGATCCCGGCGGAACGGGCAAATAAAAGCTCCTCATCAAGCGCGGAAAAATCCCCGGGGCGCGCGAGAATATTCATTGCGTAATAACACCGAACGTTTCTTTCCTTCGCGTATTTTACCGCACGAACGGTTTCCTCGCGCGAAAAATTGCCGCTCCCCGCCCGAAGACCGTACCTCGGTCCCGAGAAATAAACGGCATCGGCTCCGTATTCCACCGCGACACGAAGCTTTTCGAAATCGCCCGCAGGCGAGAGGATTTCCGGTTTAATCATTTTCGCTCGATTGGGTTGCGTCGCCTTCCGTTCGGGTCTGATCGGTCCAATACTGCTCGTACAACGCGACATTCTTCAAATGTTCTTCGTAGGTTACCGCAAAAGCCGTGCCTCCGTCTCCGGTCGCACAGAAAAAATAGTAATTCGCGTTCGGTTCCGGATACAATGCGGCCTGAATCGCAAGCTTGCCGGGCATGCAAATCGGTCCGGGCGGCAGGCCTTCGTACATATAGGTGTTGTACGGGCTCTCCCGCATCATGTCGGCCGTACTCGCGGCCCATACCTTCGGAAGACCGTCCTTCTCACGAAGGAAATTGATGGAGGCGCAGGACTGAAGCTTTCTCATGCTCGGATCATCGGAATTCATTCGGTTGTGAAAAACGGCGGAGATCAGGAACATGTCTTTGACGTTTTCCGGCTTAACGACGGCCTCGTTCTGAATGATGGAAGCCAGAACGATGACCTCGTCCATGGTCATGCCCAGTTTTTCCGCTCGAAAATAATAATCCGGCAGAAGCTTTCTTTCCATATTACGCAAAAATGTACGTATGATGGCCTCCGAATCCGCATTCATATCAAAATCATACGTATCGGGAAAAAGATATCCGTTCAGAATAAAATCCCGCTCCTCGTCCGCCTTGATTTTGGAAACAAAAGAGTAATCGACGAACTGATTCGGGCTGTTCATACTCGCGTCGAGCTCCGCCTCGTCGAAGGAAAGCCCTCCTTCCCTGAGGATATTCTTCATCTCGATATAGGTTGTCCCCTCCGGAATCGTGACGCGAATGGCCTTGGGCTCCTGGCAAAGGATATACATAATCTCGTCATAGGTCAGATTCGGAGTTAAAAAGTGCGTTCCCGCAAGGTATCCGCCGTCAAAGCCGTTGAATTTGGACATAATCGTAAAGAACAGTTCGTTATCAATCAACTTTTGTTCTTTCAGCCGCTTGGAGATATCCGCCGTGTTGTCTCCGTTTTCGATAATCAGCATGACCGCTCCCGGAGTCTCTTCCGTAATTTCAAGCGTTCCTTCCGAGAGCGCCGATTCGAGCGCATCGAAACGTTTGGTCTGTGAAAGAACGTAATTATACCCGAGAAAAACGCCGATCAAACCACAACCGATTACTCCGATTACGATGACCGCGGAGAAAAAAGCGATTCGAACTCTTTTGGAAAACATACGGAATCACCGACTCCTCTCAAACGCTGTTTTTCTTGCCTCTAAGCTTCATGCGCATTTCCGCGTTCAGGATCTGCTTTCTCATTCGAATGGATTGGGGGGTGATTTCGCAAAGCTCGTCGTCTGCTACAAATTCTAGACACTGTTCCAAACTGAACTGAAGCGGCGGTGTCAGCCTAAGCGCCTCGTCGCTTCCGGAAGCACGAATGTTGGTAACATGTTTTTTCTTGCAGACATTGACGGTAATGTCTTCTCCCTTCGGACTGATCCCGACGATCATACCCTCGTAAACCTGCGTTCCGGGGCCGATCATCAGAAATCCGCGCTCCTGCGCATTGTAAAGACCGTACGTCATCGCGTCCCCGCCTTCGAAGGCAACCAAAACCCCGGCGGAACGCGTTTCGATCTCGCCCGCGAAGGGCTCGAATCCGCTGATAACGCTGTTCATTATACCATTGCCCTTGGTGTCGGTCAAAAACTCCGTACGATACCCGATAATCCCTCGGGAAGGGACTTTGAACTCCATTCGGGTATAGCCCTTTTCGGGCGGAAGCATGTTGATCATCTCCGCTTTCCGCCGGCCGAGCTTTTCGATGACCGCTCCGACAAAATCCTCCGGAACATCGACCAGAAGCGTTTCGACGGGCTCGTGCATCACGCCGTTGATCTCCTTTAGGATAACGCGGGGTTTTCCGACCTGAAACTCATATCCCTCCCGTCGCATCGTTTCAATCAGGATGGAAAGATGAAGCTCTCCCCGGCCCTTAACGACGAACGACTCCGTTGTGTCGGTTTCCTCCAGCCGCATGGATACGTTCTTCTCCATCTCCCGAAACAGACGGTCGCGTAAATGTCTCGAGGTGACGTATTTTCCTTCGCGCCCGGCAAACGGGCTGTTGTTGACCGAAAAGGTCATCGCGATCGTCGGTTCGTCGATATTGATAAAGGGAAGCGGCTCGACGTGCTCGGGGTCGCATATCGTATCCCCGATATTGATCTCGGGGATTCCAGCGACGCAAACGATCTCTCCGACCGATGCCTCCGTGATTTCCTGTCTCGCCAGCCCGCTGAAGCGCATCAGCTTCACGACCTTCGCTCCCCGAGCGGTGTTGTCGTCATATCCGCAGACGACAACATTACGACCCTGACAGATGGTTCCCCGATCGATGCGGCCGATAGCGATCCGTCCGACATACGGATCCGAATCGATATTGGAAACCAATAACTGAAGCGGTGCCGAAGGATCCCCGACCGGGCAGGGAATATGCTCCACGATGGCGTCGAGGAGCGGGCGAAAATCCGCTTCCCGATCGGGAGAAAAATCCTCGAGATTTTGAAATGCGACTCCCTTTTTGCCGGAGGAATAGACCGTGGGATAATCCAGCTGATGATCGTCGGCACCGAGCTCGATGAAAAGCTCAAGAATCATATCGGATACTTCTCGCGGCCGGGCGTCGGGACGATCCATCTTGTTGATACAGACGATCGGCGTTAACCCC
Organism: Clostridiaceae bacterium; assembly: GCA_012729635.1. Lineage (GTDB taxonomy): Bacteria > Bacillota > Clostridia > Saccharofermentanales > Saccharofermentanaceae > JAAYCT01. Next base: position 58,056 of record JAAYCT010000008.1, read on the forward strand.
ATTTCCAGAGCCTTTCGAAGAACAAAGCGCGTCTGCGGCATCGGTCCGTCGTAGGCGTCAACGACCAAAAGAACGCCGTCGACCATCTTGAGGATTCGCTCCACCTCGCCGCCGAAATCCGCGTGTCCGGGGGTGTCGACGACATTGATCCGGTACTCCCCGTAATCAATGGCGGTGTTTTTGGCAAGGATCGTAATGCCTCGCTCCCTTTCCAATGCGTTGCTGTCCATCGCCTGCTCGACGATCTGCTCGTTTTCCCGGTAGATACCCGCGATTTTGAGCATGGAGTCGACAATCGTGGTTTTTCCGTGATCGACGTGCGCAATAATAGCGATATTTCTTAAATGTCGGATCGGTTCCATAGGATGATATCCCCTTCCCGTTGTAGCTTATTGGTCCCTGGTTTTTTCGCGCAAATAGATTCGGATCGGGGTGCCTTCGAAGCCGAAGTTCTTGCGCAACTGATTTTCGATGTATCTCATGTAAGAAAAGTGCATGAGGTCCTTGCTGTTGACGAACAAAACGAATTGCGGCGGGCAAACCGCGACTTGTGTCGCGTAATAGATTTTCAGGCTCTTACCCTTGTCCTGAGGGGTCGGTACCATCGCAACCGATTCGGCAATCAGATCGTTCAGCATACCCGTTGAAAGGCGCCGGTTCGACTGTCCGTGAGCGGCAACGATTTTTTCGAAAAGCGTCCCGACGCGTTGTCCGGTCTTGGCCGAAAGGAACACGACGGGCGCATAATCCATGAAGGAGAATCGCTCCAGCAGTTCCTTTCGCATCGCTTCAAGCGTGCCTGTTTCTTTTTCGATAAGGTCCCATTTATTGACCGCGAAAACACTCGCTTTTCCGGCATTGTGTGCATATCCGGCAATTTTTGTATCCTGCTCGGTCACGCCCTCGGAGGCATCGATCAGGATCACGCAAACATCGGCGCGTTCAATCGCAGCGAGCGAGCGAAGCATGCTGTATTTTTCGATGGAGCTGTCAATTCGACCCTTTTTCCGAAGCCCCGCCGTATCGATGACCGTAAAGGACCCGAACTCATTCTCAATCCGGGAATCGATCGCGTCGCGCGTCGTCCCCGGTATGCTTGATACGATCGACCGGTCCTGTCCGATCATTTTGTTCGAGAGCGAGGATTTTCCCGCATTCGGCTTCCCGATCAGCGCGACACGTATCGCACTCTCTTCATTGCCGGGTTCTGCCTCGGGCGGCATCAAATCATACACCGCATCGAGAAGCTCACCGATCCCCAGTCGGTGCGCCGCGGATATCGGATACACCTCACCGAGCCCCAAATTATAGAACTCATACATCTGCGGCGGAGGCTCACCGACCTGATCGGACTTATTGACGCAAAGGAGAACCGGGCGCCGCGATTTTCGGAGAATGACCGCGATTTCCTCATCGGCGGCCGTCAAACCGGTTTTGAGATCGCAGATAAACACAATCACGTCGGCGGTGTCGATCGCGACTTGCGCCTGAGCGCGCATTCCCTTCAGAATCTCATCGTCCGAATCCGGCTCAATGCCGCCCGTATCGATCATAACGAACTCCCGTTCTCTCCAGGTCGCGCGGGCATATACCCGATCGCGGGTAACGCCGGGCGTGTCGTCAACGATGGAGATCCGTTCCCCGTGCAACGCGTTAAACAGAGAAGACTTCCCGACATTCGGCCGTCCGATGATCGCGATAACCGGTGCGCTCATTAGTTGTCTCCTTTCGTCAAATCCCCGAAAATTCCTCCGGGGTCCGTCTTTTCCAGCTCAATCAGAGCCCGAATCAATCCGCGCCCGTTCGTCTCACAGATGACCACGGGGATCTCGCATCGTTCGGTCAACTCACCGACGGTCATGTTGTCCAAAAAAACGTCCTCTGCCGCCCGCAGGGTAACATCGGGAATCAATACCGCGCGTACACCCCGGTCGGCGGATAAACGCTCTATTGCATCGAGGATGTCCGAACCCGTCAAAAGACCGGTAACCGTCACACGTTCACCGAAAAACCGGTTCGGCACGGAAATAACCTCCGGAACAGTCCCGAGAACACTTTTCGCGCGCCGGAGTTCGTCCGCAAGAAATGGAGCGGCATCCGTGCCGGATATCACCCGATAACGATCCGCTCCGGTCAAGCCGGACGGAAAATCGCGGCGAAAGGGCCGTGAACGCGAAAGCCGTGAAATCTCATCCCGGAATTCACGCCGGCGAAGCGCCAACAGACCGACCCCGTTCTCCAACTGATGAAAATCATCGTATCGGGATGCAGGCGGTATCGACTGCTCCGCCCGGATATAAAGCTCATCGGCCGCATAGAGGATCCTTCTTCCGTATTTCTTTTGAAATTCGCTCTGCCTGCGGTGAACGTAATCAAGGACGGTGCCCGCCGACTCAGCGTCGTAAGGGCTCAGTCCCGCAAGCCCGTTCTCTTCGCGAAATCGTGTCAGACCGACCGGGACCACCGCAATCGAAAGAAGTGCCTCGCCCAAACCGACCAGGTCCGAAACCGTGCGGGAAAGCGCCGTTCCGTCGTTGATTCCCGGGCAGAGGACGATCTGGCAGTTGATTTCGATTCCGGCTTCTGCGGCTTGTCTCAAACGCTCCATGATATTCCCCGCGCACGGATTACCCGTCATCCGAACGCGCAGCTCCGGATCCGTCGAGTGCACCGATACATTCAGCGGAGACATTCGATACGATAGGATGCGTGCGTACTCGTTATCGTCGATATTGGTCAACGTGACAAAATTTCCGTTCAGAAAACACAGCCGCGGGTCGTCATCCTTAAAATACAGCGTGGGACGCATCCCCTTCGGAAGTTGATCGATAAAACAAAAAACACAGCGGTTCGAACAGGCTCTCGGCCGGTCCATCAGCGGCTCGTAAAAAGAAAGACCCAGGTCCTCGTACTCGTCCTTTTCGACCGTCCGCGTTTCGATTGTCCCGTCGGCGTGTCGGATTTCAATCGTCAATTGTTGGGAAAGCTCACGCATCCGGAAATCAAACACATCCGCCACTTCCGCACCATCGACGGAAAGGAGAATATCCCCGGGTGTGATCCCGAGCCGTTCGGCGACACTTCCGCACGCCACGGACGCAATGGTCCTGCTCTTCTCGTTTCCTCTTTTCAAGATTTCTCTCCCGGATAAAAAAACAGTGCGTTCAACCCACCCGGTTCCCGCACTGTCGTCTGTTGAATTCAAGCGCCGTCGGCCGATCAGGCCGTTTCGTCCTTCTTGATGATTTCTCTGCCGTCCAGATATCCGCAGGTCTTGCAAACCTTACGGCGCAACATCTTCGTGTGGCACTGAGGGCACTCGACCAGTCCGGGTAAGCTCAGTTTCCACGCGCTCTTGTGCCGGGACGTCCTCGCCTTGGACCATTTGCGTTTCGGATGTGCCATATCTATACCTCCATCGATAACCGGTCGGATTACTCATTCGTCTCGTTCCGCGCCCGTTCCTATGAATAAGACGCGAATGATATTATCGTACACCCGTAAGTATTTTGTCAAGTCATCTCCTATCTTTTTCGACACTTTTTCGCAAAAAATCGTTTTGAAAGTCAGAAAGAATCGAAAACGCACCGACTATTGCCTCTTTTCCTTGAAAACGGAATCACCATTGTATTGCGGATCGGCTCTCCGCCGACGCAGACCCAGTCATAGTGCAACTCGGTATCGCCGATCGGTCGATCCTTTATTCCGTTGCCCGTACTCATTGCATCTGTCCCCACTGTTCGACTCTCCTTACCGAAAATCTCTATTGAATAGTGTACCCGTTTGCCGCACGCTCGTAAATAAACGTTTGATTCGATTATATTCGATTAAATTAGCAAATATTCTTGACCCCCCCCTAAAAAAATGTTAACATGCTAACAATAAAAATCACTCTATCTAATAAAAACTATTTTTGATTTGGTCAATTCGAAGAACAAAGCGATTGCGCAATAATCAACAAAAAAGGGCGGTCCTGGTGAAAGACTAATTTATGTGATGCTCGTGTAATAATCCAAATGCAAGGAGGTGTCGGGAGGTACATTTAAACATTCACTCAAAGGAACAGCCAAAGGCAAATCGAAGAAAGGTGGATCTAACATGAAAAAGGTAGTATCACTCGTTTTAGTGTTTTTAATGATGTCAACTGTTGTTATAGGAACGAATTCATCAGTAAGTGCAACGCCGGAGAGTGTCATCCAATACTACAGAACAAAAATCATCACGTATGCTACAGGTGCAATAGGCGCGGATTATGCAGAAGAAGGGGAAACGCGCTTTGGTCCGAATACATACGACTGTAGTGGATTGGCATACAAAGCATATATTGGCATAAACATACCAAGTAGCACTGCTGCTGCTCAAGCATATTACCAAGTAGTCACAATGAAAAAATCTACACCATATGCAAATCGAAGATATGGGGACTTAATCTTCTATGACTTATACAAGAATAACAATAACAGATACCATGATATCGATCACGTTGCAATCTGCGCAGGCAACGGTTACATTATTGATGCGGGTAGCCCTGGAGTTACTAAACGCTTGGATACACATTTTAATTCGTCGAGTGTTACTGAAACAGCCGTACCGCTATATTAGACAAAAACGCATTTATTTTTTCGTTTTCTTTCCATGGAGGATTATTACACGTGCATCACCAATATACACCGGGAGGGTTTACTCATAGCTTCCGAATCGTTTGGATTTCGCTTTTCCTTGTTTTTGCATTGGGAATTACACTCCTGATCGGGTGCGAATCAGAAACAATAGTAGTCACCCAACCAACGGAAACTGCGCAACAATCGGGCTCGACACAGCCATTGATATCCGCCCCCTTTTTTACGGTTTATGAATTTGATGTTGATGAGGGCGAAAGCAAAACGATATTAGGAGATGATTTCTGCTGCGCATTAAGCATTTCCTTTTCAGAGGAATACTTGGCAGGACTCAAGCGATTTGAAGAAAGCAGCGATCAGCTTTATGTTTCGGATGGATCAGGGAATCCGATCTATCCTGACTATATGCTTACTATATACAATTATACCGGCGAATTACTGACAAAAATTTATTTAAGCGATTCGACATCCTCTGCTTTTCGACCACTTCTTGCTTTAGCCGGAAATGGAGATATTTCTGTGCTTAGCACATGTATCGATTGGGAAAAAGGCAACGTACTGGGCACGATATCTGTTTATGACACGAATGGAGATCGAAAGTCTTACATTGCCAATCTTCCCCTTGAACAGCAGATGGCTTTTCTAACCGATTTTTGCGTTGATAATGCCGGTAATTATTATATAGCGGGAGAAAACATGGATGGCAAACGATTGGTTGCGATCATGTCATCATCCGGGAATTTGCTCGAAATGTATCCGGTGGGTGATGTTGATCCGGAAATCATACTCCCCTCATCCGATGGTTTATATGTCGTTTCCAGATCGTACAGCGATGGCGACTTCACAAGCTTGATTACTCCTTTCTCTTCCAATCATTCCGGCTTTGGCGAAGAGATTGTTTTACCGGATTTTTTTGATGACTGTAACAACATTTTTATAAAAGGCGAATATGTATATGGATCGAACACGATTTCCCTGAAAGCTTTTTCGCTAAAGACCCGGACGATGGAGACTGTGCTTGAGTGGAATCAAGTCGGTATGTCTTTTTTCCCTGCGTCAGTATTTATAAACAGTAGCGGAGCTGTCGTCGCAACGGGTGCTGAATATGGTACCTCAGAAATTCTGGTAGCCGTATTGAGTCCTTCTATGACAGATCCGCACGAAGCGATTTCGGAAATTATTGTTGGTGTATACGATGCAGCCTTCGATGACAAATTGATGAACGCAGTCAAAGTATTTAATCAAAACCACAGCAATTGTCGAATTGTATTGAGGGACTATGCAGAAGAATACCCGTTTAATTCCGATGACTATAAAAAAGATGTTGTTGAACTCAACCAACAAATGTTTTTTGAATATGCAAGCGGCAACCCACCGGACATTTTTATTGATGTGAACGGCAGTATGGGATTAACTGCTTTGGAAACGGACTCCTACCTAATTGACCTATACCCATACATCAAAAACGATCCGGATATAAAACTTGACAATTATTATCAAAACGCACTGTTTAGTTACGCGACAAACGGCAAACTATATATGTTTCCTTGCGGTTTTTTTACTCGGTGTTTTTATGGAAATCCCGAGGTTGTCGGCAAAAGCTTTTCTTGGACATTCTCTGATTATTATGAGTTAGAAAAGAAACTTGGGTCCGAGATCAAGATTCTCACAAACATTCCGAAGATGGATCTTCTGGAGTGGACACTTGTTATGTCGATGAAAAACTTTTCAGACTTGAATACCGGCCGCGTTTCCTTTGACTCAGAAGATTTTGCCGATTTGCTGAATTGGGTAGACACATATGGATCGGATGTGGATACCTACGAAGTCGCTCCTTGGGAGGTAGAAGCAGGAAAACTGGCAATTGATTTGACATGGATTGATTCGCCATTTTTTTATTACATCAATTATTTCACTCAAGGATATATTCCAACTTATATGGGGTATCCCAACAGCACTTCGGATGGACTCCCACTCTTTCCAAACTATGTTTGTGCAATTACAACGGGCTGTGAAAACCCGGATTTGGCTTGGGACTTCGTTAGCCTTTTCTTGCAAGATGACGTCCAAAGCCGTGTTTCAGAGGGTTTTATCCCGGTCAGTAAAGAAGCCTCGGCAAAGCAAGTTGAGAATTTTTTATTGGAAAATCAGGAAGACGGATTTGATGTGTCCGTCTTAGACATGGATTTTTGGAATTCGTATTATGATATTCTCGAGAGGGTCGATACACCTCCCAGTGCTGATTATATGATTATCCGTATCGTTATGGAAGAAAGTGCATCTTTTTTTGCCGGACAAAAAACAGTTGCGGAAGTCGTGCCCATTATTCAGAACCGGGTTCGGGTATATGTCGATGAGCGCATGAAATAGGAGATCATTATGAAAAACAAGCGTTTATGTATATTATTGTGTGCGATCACGTTAGCGGGATTCTGTATTTCATGCTCAAATACGACGGAAACTTCTGTTTCCGGAGAGTCGGAAACAAGCAACTCCATGGTTACGCAGACGGATAATCAAATGACATCCATATCGCAAGACAGCACTTTAGTGACTACAGTAGCTTCAATCGAGACAGACATTCATATTATTATTACACCACCCGCCGAGCGGGTTTATCCGATCCGCAATCAGGATGCTGTGGATATTTTTATTGCCATGGGACTAATCATTAAAGATATAACACCAACGGATGAATTCGCGGAAACCTTTACCGCTGCGTTTGATTCGGATTATAAGTACTATTATCGGTATCAGTCTTTCACTGTCGAGGAAAAAGCGATGGAGGAGTTTGAGGCAATTCATACATCAATTTTAGAGGGAGAGACGGATGAACCGTTCGAGGGAACATGCGAAATTACCGATAAAGGTGAATACAAAATATTGGTCAGTAGCGGAAACTATGGTGGGCAATCTCCAACATATTGGGTTGCGATACTCGCAGACAAAGCGTTAGTCAGCGGATGGGTTTTCAGCACGGATGAATTGGACAAACAAATGATTAATAATTACTTTGTCGGACTGGGATATATGTAGAAAGTTGTGTTGTGCAATCCGCTTTCGGAGTCGGTAGTATGAGGATCACGATCGAAAAGCACCGCCGGCGACTGCATCGTTTCGATTCGACGCCCGAAAAGCTTCTTGCATCCGACCGGCTTTTGTCAAGACATTTCCGACCGTTCCCGGGCATTTTTTTGATATTCGGGGCTTTTCGGGAAAACATGAAAGTTTTTTGTCTATTCTTCGTTAATCTTGGCAATCGAGAGAATCAGGGTGTTCGGTATCGGCTCCTGTCCTTGTGCAAGCAAGTCATACCGCAGGACGGCTTGACCCAAACCGTCTTCGGGAATGCTCAGCACATGCGTGAAGATCTCGATCTCAAAATGTCCCTCCGGAGTCCGCAGTTCCCCGCGTGTCTTGACCCCCGAACAAAAGGTCATCTGCGAAATATGATCGCAAAAGCGCTCCACCTCCAAAATGCCCGTCTGCGTGTCATATACCAAAGAATACTTGGCTCCGATCGACTCGTCCTCACCGGCCGGCTGAATCCAGGAAATCAAACGCTTCCCGTTTTCAAACGCGTACTCTCCGATTCCGCTCCCACTCGGACCCTCGGAAAAGTCACTGGCGATCCGAACACTGATTTTCATGGCTTCACCCCTTCCGAAAAAGACTCCGCCGAAACAAATCTCGTACCGGAAGGCTTTCCGCCTCCGAGAAACGGCCCGGCCCGGTGTTCAAACATTTCCGGATCGTCGCTGGTAAAAAACTGATAGCTTATCGTGCCGGTCTCCGATCGGCTCAACCCCGTTTCGAAAAGCGTCTGCCTCACTTTTTGTGCCACACTCGCACCGGAATCCACCAGGATTGTCTCCGGCCCCATCACTTCTCCGATTATTTTTCCGAGAAGCGGATAATGCGTACAGCCGAGAACCAAAACGTCCGCTCCCGCTTCGCGGATGTCCGACAGATATTCTTCCGCGATCATTTTTGTGGCGGGATGATTCCAGTACCCCTCCTCCGCAAGCGAGACAAACAACGGGCAGGCAACCGGCAGGACCGAAAGATTACGCAATGCCTCCCGATTTTCCCCAACGGCAATCATTCGATCGGCCGCCTCGCGGATGGCCGACTCATAAAGGCCGCTGGTTACGGTCGCGCGCGTCGCGCTGATTCCGATGATCCCGTTTCTCGTCAACGCGGCCGCCTGTTCTGCGCCGGGGGAAATCACTTCGATGACCGGAACGCCCGCCTGACGGCGCACCTCGTCTCCGGCGTGCGCACTGGCGGAGTTGCAGGCAATGACGATCATCTTCACATTCCGGCTCAAAAGAAATCGCATGTTTTGAAGCGAAAACTGAACGATGTTATCGTGAGATTTCGTTCCGTAGGGATAACGGCCGCTGTCACCGAAATACACGGTCGATTCATTCGGAAGTGCCTTCCATATTTCACGCAGGACGGTCAGTCCGCCGATCCCCGAATCGAAAATACCGATCGGTCGGTTTCGCGGATCCGACTCGGCAGAGAAATTTTGATTCCCGGACATTCCGATACTCCTTGAAAAGAAAATTCTACTTGTACATTTTACCAGTTTTACGTCTCCATAGAAACAATTCATAAAACAGGCTTTTCCCCTGTCTTGCGGGCGGCGCGGATACCGGCAAAACCGGCGAAGAGCCGAAACATCGCGGCGCGCTTTATTTACGATAATCGCCTTTGTCTTTTTTTCCGCCGCCGGATTTGGTAGTATAAGCCTGCGCCGATGGCCCGGTGACGGGCAGGCGAGACGGAGGATCCGATCATGAGAAGTTTCATCGTTCCGCCCGATTCCCCGGGGAAAAAATTAGTTCGCACCGCGCTTGCGGCTTTTCCCGCATTAAAGGCACCCGATCTCTATCGCGCTTTGAGAGCTCGTGACATCAAGGTGAACGGAAAACGAGTGTCGGCCGATGTCGCTTTGTCTCCGGGCGATGTCGTGGATCTGTGGCTCCCGGATTCCAGTTTTTCGGATCCGGCTCCGACGGTATCGAAGGTCTATGACGATTACCGCGTCGTTTTCGAGACCGATCACCTTCTTCTGATCAACAAACGACCGGGACTGGCGGTTCATCCCGGCAAAGGAGAGACCGGAAATACCCTGATCGACATCATCCGAAAGGACAAGCGCAACGACCGGATCGACCTGTGTCATCGGATCGATATGAACACCGGCGGTCTGGTTCTTCTTTCCAAAAGCAAGGATGCCCTGGAACACGCGCTGCGTCTTTTTAAGGAGGATCGGCTGATCAAGCGGTATCGTTGCCTGGTCCGCGGTGTCCCGGACGGGGGAACGCCCTGCGTCTGTAAGGACGACACCCTGATGACCGAGCTTCGGGCTTTTTTGGAAAAGCCCGCGCGCGGTAATGTTTTTATTCATGACGAACCCGGTCCGGATGATCTTCCGATCATCACCCGTTACCGCGTTCTGAACCGGTACGCGGGCATGGGTCCCGAAGGTGAGGATGTATCCGAGCTGGAGGTCGAGTTGGTCACCGGCCGGACCCATCAGATCCGGGCTCATATGGCACATATCGGGCATCCGATCCTCGGAGACGGCAATTACGGGCGGAACGTTTACAACCGTTTTTTTCGGACGGCCGGCGGCGGCTATTTGCGAAGACAGCAGCTTTATGCCTCTTCGCTGATCTTTTCCAGAATCCCTCCCGATAACATGCACCGCTGTCTTTCCGGTCGGACCTTTTCGATCGAACCGATGTACGACATAAGTATTGAGGAATAATCGACCGCAAAAAGGATTCGACTCATGTCCCGACCGGAAATGAATCGTTTTACCCGATAAATCCTTTTCGAAATCCGTCTTTTCCGATATAATTGCCGTATGTAATACGCCGCGAACCGGAGCAACGATCCGTTCGCGACCCGACTCCGCGTTTGCGGGTCTGAAGGTTTAATGAAGGTCGGTCCGAATGAATGACATTACCTTTGAAATTGTAACGAATACCCCCCTGGTGGAAACCTGCGATCATTTTTTCGCGGGCGTCATGAACGGACTTTTGGTCACGGTCGAGCATATCCCCTCCCGCAGTCTTCTGGAAATTCGTTTCGGTGCGACTCGTCTTACGGACGATGATCTTACGGATATCTGTCAGGCCTTCAAGGAATATATTGACAGTCGAAAATCCCATTTACAGATTGATGAGAATTCAATCTGCATATTACTTCAGATAGAAGCAAACTGGCGCTTCCGTTTCTCGCGAATCCTTGAAACGATCGAACGAATCGGCATGGATATGAACATCGAAAGCGGATGCTATCTGTGCGGGGAAACCCAGGACGATATTCGCCCGTATGAGATCGAATCGCTTCGCGCGTACCTCTGTCCGGCCTGCGCGAAAAGAACGACGGATGATCTTTGCGAGTCCCTCAAGGAGAAAACGGAAGACAACCGCTTTACGCGTTACGCTTCCTCGGATATCAGCGAAAAGGAACTGTTTTTGCCCGGATCAATCGCCGCTCTGGTCGGCGCACTCGTGGGAATGATGATTCTATTCCTGCTCGGAATGGTCCCGTTCGGTCTTTTCCCGGCCGGAATCATTCTTTCCTTCTTGATCTTCTTCGCGTACCGGAAATTTGCGGGCATCATCAAGGTTCGGGGGCTTCTGATCTGTCTCGGAATGCTGGCCGTTTTTCTGTTTTTCGGACTCTCCATCGTATCCACGCCGCAGATTGTTTCTTCGATCAACCGCGCATTGGGCCCGGGATCGGTTTCCGTCGGATCCGTTCTGCTGGGCTATATCGGATATCTGAATCACCCGAACGTACCTTCGCAGGTTTCCACGGATTTTGCGCTCGCCTGCGTGAGTGCGGGTATCACCGCAATCGTTTTTGTTTTTGCATCGACAAGGAAGAACGGTTAGATTCTCCCGATTTCCCGAAGCACTTCGGCAACGGCCTCTTCCGGGGTCTTTTCAACGACGTTTCCGTCCGAACGAAGCTTATATTCGACGATTCCCTCCGGAGCCTTGCGGCCGACCGTAATCCGAATCGGAATGCCGATCAGATCCGCATCCTTGAATTTAACGCCCGGGCGCTCATCGCGGTCGTCGAGCAGAACCTCGATTCCGGCTTCCGTCAGTCGGTCATGAAGCTCGGAAGCCGTCGCGTTGATCGTCTCGTCCGTCGAATTGGTCGGCACGATGATCACCGAGTACGGCGCGACCGCCATCGGCCAGATGATCCCGTCCTTGTCATAGTGCTGTTCGACGATTGCGGCGAGCGTACGCCCGACCCCGATCCCGTAACAGCCCATAATCATCGGCTTCTCCTCGCCGTCGCTGTTTAAAAAATTGCATCCGAGCGCTTCGGAATACTTGGTTCCGAGTTTAAAGATATGGCCGACCTCAATTCCTCTGCACATCGAAAGAGGTTTTCCGCAGGAAGGACACGGGTCACCTTCGACGGCGCACCGGATATCCGCAATACGCGTCGGCGTGAAATCCCGCCCGACGTTTATATTTAAGAAATGGTAATCGGTCTCATTGGCACCGATGACAAAGTTTCCCATGCCCGCAATCTCGCTGTCCGCGACGACGGGAATCGGCTCGGCCAGACCGACGGGTCCGGCGAACCCCACCGCTGCGCCCGTCACGCGCTCAACATCGGCAGACCCCGCCAGAACTGCCTCATTGGCGTCAAAAAGATTCTTGAGCTTGATTTCGTTGACCTCCCGGTCTCCGCGAAGCATTACGGCGACGATCTTTCCGTCGATATCGTATAGGAGCGTCTTTGCAAATGCCGTGGGCGGCAAGCCGAGAAAAGCCATCAGCTCCTCAATCGTTCGGAAGTTCGGGGTATGCACCTTTTCGACCGTCCCGGCCTCGCCGTCAAATCCCCGGACCGCCGGACAGGGTGCCTTTTCCTCGTTCGCGGCGTATCCGCAGGCGGGACAATACGCAATCGCGTCCTCCCCGACGTCGGACTTCACCATAAACTCCTGAGAGCCCGATCCGCCCATCGCGCCGGAATCGGCGTGGACCAGAATATAATCTAATCCGCAACGATCGAAAATCCGGCAGTACGCCTGATACATCGCCTGATAGGATTGATCCAGACCCTTTTCATCCGCGTCGAAGCTGTAGGCATCCTTCATTACAAACTCGCGGGCGCGCATCACACCGAAGCGCGGTCGCTTCTCGTCCCGGTATTTGTGTTGGATCTGATAAAGGGTGACCGGAAGCTGACGATACGAACGCACGTTATCGCGCACCGTTTCGGTAAAGGGCTCCTCATGCGTCGGTCCCAGACAAAAACTGCGACCGCTCCGATCCTGAAGACGAAACATATCCGGGCCGAATTTTTCCCAGCGTCCGGACGCCATATAAACCTCCGCGGGCAGTACCGCGGGCATAATCAATTCCTGAGCGCCCGCGCGGTCCATCTCCTCACGGACGATATTTTCCACTTTTCGAAAAGCGCGGTACCCCATCGGCAGGAATGAATAGAAACCCGATGCTACTTTTCGCATCAGTCCGGCCCGAAGCATCAGCTGATGAGAAATGATCTCGGCATCGGCGGGAACCTCCCTCTGGGTAGGCATAAATAAAGATGAAACGCGCATTTCCGGCACTTCCTTTTCCGTTGATTTTGAATATTGAAAGTATACGTTTTCACTTCTTTGATGTCAACGAAAGTGCCTTTCATAAAGCCGCAAACAACCCGTCCCTAAGACACATGCGACAGGATATTTTTTCGGGGATGCCGGATAGCATGTCTGCTCACGAATATGATAAACTAAGGAGAGCAAACGATCGAGGTGAACAATGGAACTCTCTAAACTGATCGATTCCGGTTACAAATCCACCAAAATAACCATGTCTTTTCTGAAGGCCAATACCGTTTCGCTCATCTATCCGATTCCGATTGTCGTTCTTTACATCGCAATCGCTTTTTTCTTCCATGTACAGCGTCCCGACACCGTGACTTCAAATTTCGTTTCGATTCGTCTCGAATCGATTCTCTGGTCGCTCGGACTATATCTGGTCGGAATGATTGTTTTGATCGTACTGCACGAGTTTCTGCACGCCCTGTTTTTCCTCAAGGGCTGCGAGAACGGCTGGAAAAGCATCAAATTCGGCGTCAAGTACCTGACTCCGTATTGTCATTGCAAAGAGGCTACCACCGTTTCTATCGCACGTCAGAGCTGTTTGGCGCCATTGTGGGCGGTATGCCTGCCGCTCGGCGTCGTCGCCGTCGCGACCGACCTCTATTTCCTGCATTTATTGACGGTCGTCATGATTTTCGGATCCGGAGCCGATCTTTGGGTCGTTTGGAAACTCCGGCCTTATAACGGGAAAACCTGTTACGCGCTCGATATGGAGGACGAGATCGGTATGACGGTCTTTGAGCCGACCCAAGAGACCGGGCATGAAGTCTTAACCCCGGATACGAAGGAGACTGACGGATGAAAAAGCATTCCGATGCTCCCCGCCGGCCCGAAGAATCAAAACGTATTGCCCGGGAAGGACCGTCACGGTTCGCGGAACCGCCGGAAGGTATCGCGCGGGTCGAAAATCGCTCCCATTCCAAAAATCGGACGAAACGTCACTCGGGCAAGAGATTCTTCTGGCTTCTCGTTCTGATTCCGCTTGCCCTGATCATTGCGGCGGGTGTGATTTATTTACAGTTCCGTGACCGATACAAGCGAAATGTATACGTGGAACAAAGCTATGTCGATTCGTGGGACCGGATTACCGATTCCGATTTTGAGCCGGAGACCGATCCCTCGGGCAATATCGTTACACCGGATCCGTCGGCCTCGCAGCCTCCGACGCCGACGGGTATTCCCCTGGAGCCGCCGAAACTCAGAGACGTTGATATTCGAAACGACCCGATCATCGAAAAGGAAAGAATCGATCCCGACATCGAAAATGTTCTCGTGATCGGGATCGACGGCAACGATATCGACAATGAAGGTCATCGTTCGGACACGATGCTGGTCGTCAGCATCAATACCAAGACCGAGCAGGTCAAGTTGGTTTCGATCATGCGGGATATCTGGACGTATTTTCCGAACCGGAATTCATGGAACAAGATTAACGCCTCTTATGCGTTCGGAGGGCCCGGCCAGACGGTGAATATCATCAACGAAAGCTTCGGGCTGGATATCCGGGAATATATGGTGATGGATTTTTCCGGTTTTAAGGAGATCATAGATATCCTCGGAGGCGTGACGGTCAAGATCAGCGATGATGAGGCTAAAAAAATCCCGGGGATCTCCGGTGCGGGGACCTATCAACTGACCGGAGAACAAGCGCTCGCATATTCACGGATCCGGAAGATCGATTCGGATTTCGTCCGGGTACAAAGACAACGCAACGTTCTGCTGGCCTTGTTCTCGGGGATGCGCAAGCAGGACCCGATCACTCAATATCAACTGGCGATCGATTCTCTGGAGCACCTGCGTTCAAACATTCCCGGAGAAGATATCACCTCCCGTTTCCTCGAAATCGCGCTCAAAATCGACTCCTCGATGGATCAGATGACCATTCCCGGCACCGGCATGTATAAGGTGCACAGCGAGGGAACATGGTATATGTCCTTGAAATGGGAAGCTCAAAACGAGGTGCTTCATGATTTTTTATACGGCGAATGACCCCGGGACGTTTTGCTTTTCAAAATCGTGTATCCGGGACATTTTGTATTCGGAGGACATAGGCTGATGGTGGATGTCGCGATCATCGGTGGAGGCGTGATCGGCGCCTCCGTTGCGTACGCATTGTGCCGTTACGATCTTTCCGTCATCTTGCTCGAAAAGGAGAATGATGTCGCTTTGGGGGCCACGAGAGCCAACAGCGGCATCGTTCACGCCGGATACGATCCGCCGCCCGGATCGCTGATGGCCCGACTCAATGTGGACGGCAATGCAAAAATGCCGGCGCTTTGCCGGGATCTCGATGTTCTTTTCGAGCCGTGCGGATCTCTTGTCGTCGCGTTCGGACCGAAGGAAGACGCGGTAATCCGGACCCTTTATGAGCGCGGCGTAAAAAACGGAGTCCCCGGTCTTTCGGTCGTCGACCGGCCCGGGGTGCTTTCGATGGAACCGAATCTTTCGCCGGAGGTGACCGGCGCGCTTTGGGCTCCGTCCGCCGGCATCGTCAATCCCTGGGATCTTTGTATCGCGATGTGTGAGGTCTTTATACGAAACGGCGGAGAGGTTCGCATTTCATCCGAAGTCACGCAAACGGAATCGTCGGATGACGGCTGGATCCTCCACCTCCCGAACGGTCGGGTACGGGCTCGATATGTCGTCAATACCGCCGGTCTTTATTCCGACGAGGTACATGCGCAGGTGTCCCCTCCGGATTTTCGAATCCTTCCGGCACGCGGCCAATACTTCCTTCTGGACAAAAGGGAAGGAGAACGGGTACATCGCGTCCTGTTCAGTTGTCCTTCCGAGGATACCAAGGGCGTGCTGATTACGCGGACCGCACACGGTAACCTTATAGTCGGACCGACCAAAGAATCGGTTCCGGATAAGGAAGACACCGCCACAACGGCGGAAGGGCTCGCCGAAATTCGGAAAAAAGCCCTGCGAATGGTTGATTCGATCCGTTTTCGCGATAACATCGCCAATTTTTCCGGAATTCGTGCCAATACCGACCGGGACGATTTTATCATCCGGGCGGTACCCGGTGTGAATCACTACGTCGAGGCTGCGGGAATCAAGTCGCCCGGACTGGCGAGCGCACCCGCCATCGGGGAATACGTGGTTGATCGATTGAGAGAAATCGGTCTGTCCACCGTTCAAAAACAAAGCGTTACGGATCATCCCGACGCGTTGACCCGTCGTGTCGTCCGGTTCAACCGGATGACGGATGAGCAGAGAGCCGCACTGGTTGTATCCGATCCGGCTTACGGGCGGGTCGTATGTCGTTGCGAAACCGTCACCGAAGGCGAGGTGCTCGACGCGATTCGATCTCCTCTGCCCGCCCGAACGCTGGATGCGATCAAGCGTCGGACCGCCGCCGGGCTCGGACGTTGTCAAGGCGGTTTTTGCGGACCGCGCATCGCGGCGCTGTTGGCCGAAGAGTTGCGCATCCCGCCGACCGAAATGATCAAGGATCGACCCGGATCCTATATTTTCACAGGCCCGACCAAGGGAGGCCCCGATGAAATCTGACCTCGTCATTATCGGCGCGGGGCCGGCCGGTCTGGCCGCCGCCGCCCAAGCTTACAAAGAAGGTGTCCGCGATATCCTCCTCCTGGAGCGCGACAATGAGCCGGGCGGGATATTGAATCAATGCATTCACAACGGATTCGGGCTTCATATTTACAAGGAGGAACTGACGGGACCGGAATATGCGGAACGCGCCTTCAGAGAACTCGACGAAACCTCGGTTCGCTTCATGCCCGATACGATGGTCTTATCCGTAAGCCCCGATCGCCGGATTAGCGCGGTCAGCCGTACCGAAGGATTGATCCGGATCGAAGCGGGTTCGGTTATCCTGGCGATGGGCTGTCGGGAGCGCACGCGCGGCGCGATTTCGATTCCCGGCGACCGTCCATCCGGCATACTGACCGCGGGAGCCGCACAGCGCTATGTCAATATTGAGGGCTGTATGGTCGGTCGAAGGGTCGTTCTCCTGGGCTCCGGCGACATCGGTCTCATCATGGCCCGCAGAATGACCCTGGAAGGCGCCCGGGTGCTGGCCTGTGTCGAGTTGATGCCTTTTTCGGGCGGATTGACGCGAAACATCGTTCAGTGCCTTCAGGACTACGACATCCCGCTTTTACTCTCCCACACGATTACCGGCATTCGCGGCCGCAAGCGTCTGGAGGCGGTTACGGTTTCAAAAGTCGATGAATCCCTGCGCCCGATTCCCGGAACGGAAACGGAGCTTGATTGCGACACGCTTCTTCTTTCGGTCGGACTCATACCCGAAAACGAACTTTCCCGCGGAGCCGGAGTGGAGCTCGATCCGAGAACCGGCGGCCCGACGGTCACCGATGACACACAAACCTCCGTCCCCGGAATCTTTGCCTGCGGGAATGTTCTTCACGTGCACGACCTCGTCGACAACGTGACTCTTGAGGCCCGAAAGGCCGGACGGGCAGCGGCGCGATTCCTCTTTTCCGCGACCCGTGAAGATATTGCGGAAACGAAGGACGTGCGATCGTCAAAGAAATCTCCGGACCCATCCGCGCGGCCGGTTCTTCGCCTGACTTCGGACGAAAACATCCTCTACACCGTTCCGCAGGCGTTTTCCTCCGAGCTTTCGGATCAAACCGTCGATATTTACTTTCGTGTAAAAAAAATACTCCGCGACTGCGATATTCTTCTCGTCGATCCGGACGGGACGGTCCTGCGCCGGGTATACCGCGAATATATGACGCCCGGAGAGATGGAAAAGCTTACGCTTTCATCGTCGATGCTCACCGCACGGTCCGCACGGTCACTGACACTTACGATCCGTCCGGGAGAGGAGACCTCCCATGATTGAATTAACCTGCATCCTCTGCCCGAAAGGCTGTCGTCTTCGCGTGGACGATAAGAGCGGCTACCGGGTGACCGGCAACACATGCCCGCGCGGCGCCGCATACGGACGCGAGGAGGCGCTTCATCCGACACGCACGGTCACCTCGACCGTACGGATTCTTTTCGAAAAGAACTCCGAAACCGCGACCGCGAAGACGTGTGCATCCGAGGGATCCCGTCACGATTTGCTTGCGCCCCCGATGCCTCTGGTCTCGTATTTTTATCCGGACCGCCCGAAAATCGAAGCGCGCCTGCCGGTCAAAACAAGCGCGCCGATTGCGAAGGATAAGATTTTCGAGGTGATGGAGGCAATCAATCGGATAACGGTCCGGGGGCCGGTACAACTCGGAGATCTCATTCTTAGCGGGGTCGCCGGAACCGATGTCGATATTCTGGCAACCCGTACGATGAACGCTCCGGATCATTCGGCCCAGACCACGGCCTTAAAATAGAGGATTCCGAGTGAAAGAACGATCCCGAGAAATCCCGAAATCAAAAGATTCCGGAGCACATTCGGACGGACCGGCTGATTATCGACGGTCGCGTCCGATACCGTTCGAATGATGGTCTGTCCCGGAACGCCCGAAACGTAATCGCGAAGCTCCGAGCGTCTCTGTTGATATGCTTTTACCTGATCGGTTTTCATGGTGTAATCGGCCAACAATTCGTCATACGTGTCGCCGAATTCATCGATGATTTCGGTCAGTTCTTCAATACGATCCCGAGAGCGCTCCCATTCTTCCTCGAGCACCGCTTTATCGGCAATTGCGGCAATCAGCCGCAGTTCCGAAGCGGTAAAATCGGCGATCAGCAGGGCTTCACGAATACTCTCTCCGGTTGTCTCGAAGCTGGGCCGTATGCCCCCGTGAGAGGAGCCGATATTCGTATTAATCGTATAGATAATCTGATCCCAGGATATACTTTCCGTGCTCTCCATAACGACACGAAGTCCCTCAAGAAAAGCGGTGCCCTTCAAAATATCAATCTCCGTCTGCTTGATTTGATTTTCCTGATTGATCACCGATATCTCCAACCGTTCCAATTCCGCCCGCATTTCGGGAATGTCCATTTCGTCGGTAAACGTCTCAAGTTGTGCCTTAAGATCCGAAGCCTCGACCATCGCGTTTTCGATAATATTCCGTGTCGAGTCGAGGGCTTCCTCCCATTCCGCCCTGTGCTCCTCGGCAATGATCTCCCGGGAATATTCACAAACCGCCCGGGCGATGTTTTGGGCATCTTCGGGATCGGAGCGGGTCACCGTAATATCAATCAACGCGCTTCCCGGGACATCGCGAAGCATGATCGCGGAGCGAAGGCTCGCCGGACTGTCGTTCAAACCGAGCTCGTCGTTGATTTTTTTGAGTAGTTCTTCGGAAAGCAGTCCGCTCATATAATCCGCTTTTGTTTTTGTCGCAATCCAGTTGAACGGATCATCGATCGAGACATTTCTTCCCAACGCGGACGGCGTCGGTTTCTGGGGTGAAACGGATATCGTCGCGGTCGCCCGGTACTCTTTCGGAAGTATAAACAGGCTCAATACTCCGCTTATGAGAAGTGCCGCGATCGTCAGCACGATGATCAGTATCCGACCCTTCCAGAATATTTTCAGAAAATCCCGGATACCGAGTTCTCCCTCCCGTTTCGGTATTTCAGTACTGCTCATATTTACCTCCGATTATTGCTTGATGCCTTCGGGAAGGCATTCCCATCGCTTCCCGTTTGATTATACTCAATTATCGCGACTAAAAAAATCAAACCCCTCGATCTTTTCGGGTCCGGAATCATCTTCGGATTTTTTCATAAATCCGCCGGCCGTCATCCGTCCGTCCGAAGCTCTTTGAGGTACCGCTCCAATGCGTCCTCCCAGTGCGGAAGAAGCGAAAAACCGTTCCCGGTCAAAGATTTCTTCGACAGCCGCGAATTCTTCGGCCTGCGTGCTTTTACCGGGTACTCGGCGCTGGAAATCGCTTTTACGACACACGCGAGCCCTGCCTTTTCCATAATCGCGCGCGCAAACCCGGCCCAGGAACACACCCCCTCGTTGGTTGCGTGATAGATTCCGTACCGATCGGAAAGTGCCATTTCACAAAGCAAAACGGAAAGATCTCTCGTATAGGTCGGAGAACCGAATTGGTCGCCGACGACGGATATTTCCGGCCGCTCATTTCCGAGACGGAGCATCGTTCGGACGAAATTGGCGCCGTTTTTCCCGAAAACCCACGAAATCCGAACGATGAAGCTTCGGTCCAAAATCTTTAGCACCGCCTCTTCTCCCATTCTCTTCGTGCGCCCGTAAACATTTTGCGGGCCCGTCGGGTCGTCCGTCTCATAAAACGACTCCCCTTCTCCGGGAAAAACGTAATCCGTGCTGATATAGATCATCGACGCGTTGACCGCACGACAAGCCCGTGCGACATTCTCCGTCCCGGTGACATTAATGAGCGCACAAAGTTCCGGCTCATCTTCGGCCCGATCGACCGCCGTGTACGCAGCGCAGTGAATCACCGTCGTCGGAGCGCATTTTCCGATAAAAGAAATCGCGGCGTCGGCATCCGTAATATCGAATTCCGTAATATCCGCACCGATCCCGTCGATTCCGCGCTCACGAAGGGCCGAAAGGACATCGGAGCCGAGCTGGCCGGCCGCACCGGTTACCAGCACACGCGCCGGCATCTTTCGCTTCGGAGCATCGACTCCCTTATCGCTTTCCGTACATTTTTTCATAGTATTCCCTGTACTCTCCGTTGATGATCCGCTCCCACCAATTTCTGTTCTCCAGGTACCATTGTATGGTCAGATCAATCCCCTGCTCAAACCTCGTCGTCGGCTCCCAGCCGAGGCTCTCGGATATTTTGGTCGGATCGATCGCATAGCGGCGGTCATGTCCCGGCCGGTCGGTCACAAACGTTATCAGGTCCGTACTCTTGCCGAGGCGTTCCACGATGGTGCGTACCACCTGAAGATTCGTACGTTCGTTGTGTCCGCCGACATTATAGACCTCTCCCGGAGATCCCGCGCGAAGAATGCGGTCAATCGCGCGGCAGTGATCGATTACATAGAGCCAGTCGCGGACATTTTCGCCGGTCCCGTACACGGGAAGCGGAATGTCGCGAAGGGCGTTGGTAATCATCAGCGGAATCAGCTTTTCGGGAAAGTGGTACGGCCCGTAATTGTTACTGCACCGGGAAACGGTTACGGGCAGGCCGTAGGTTCGAAAATACGAAAGCGCGAGCAGGTCGGCGGCCGCTTTGGAGGCCGAATAGGGGCTGGAGGTGTGAAGCGGCGTTTGCTCGGTAAAAAACAGATCCGGCCGATCGAGCGGCAGGTCACCGTAAACCTCGTCGGTCGAAACCTGGTGAAACCGCTTCACCTTGAATTGAAGCGATGCGTCCATCAGGACGCCGGTTCCGATCACGTTGGTCTTCAGGAAGATGCCCGGGTTCTCGATGGATCGGTCCACATGGCTTTCCGCGGCAAAATGGACGACCGCATCGGGTTGCTCCTGTTCGAAAAGCGGGAACACACTTTCCCGGTCGGCGATATCCGCCCGTACAAATCGAAAATTCGGATGATCCGCAACCGGGGCAAGTGTTTCCATATTTCCGGCATAAGTCAGTTGATCCAGGCATACGATCCGGTCCTCCGGATGCTCCGAAAGCATATAATGAACAAAATTCCCGCCGATAAATCCGGCACCGCCCGTAACGATGATTTTCATGTCGTCCTGTTCTCCTCTTTTGTCCCGGAATACACAAAACCAAAGTCGATATCCGCGACCCGTTTGCCCAACGCATCCTTTTCATTGATGATCGGGTTCTTTTCACCCCATTGGATACCGATATCCGGATCGTTCCAGATCACGGTCGCCTCCGCGTCGCGACAATAGAACCGGTCCGCTTTGTAGAGAAATTCGACGTCGTCGGTAAGCGTTACGAATCCGTGCAGAAAACCGCGCGGAATCATGAGCTGACGCTTATTCTCCGCGGAAAGTTCCGCCCCGACCCAGGAAAGATATGTCGGAGATCCTTTGCGCAGATCGACCGCGACATCAAAGACCGCACCCCGAACACAACGCACGAGCTTGGCCTGCGCCTGATCTCCTTTTTGAACGTGAAGTCCGCGCAAGGTTCCCTTCTTCGCGGAAAAGGAATGATTGTCCTGAACGAACCGGTAATATAGACCGTTACGCTCCATTTCCCGCTCGGACCACGATTCGGTGAACCATCCGCGCTCGTCTCCGAAAACGGCCGGTTCCAGTATAAATACATCGCACACTCGCGTCGGAATCAAATTCATCGGTCAAAGTTCCTCCCGGTCATTTTATTCGAAAATACCCTGCGCGACCCGGCGCAAATGGTTGCCGTAATCGGAATTCCCGTATGCGGATGCGTTCTCCATCAGCTTGTCCTGGGAAATCCAACCCATCCGGAACGCAATCTCCTCCGGAGCGGAAATCTTTATCCCCTGGTGCTTTTCGAGAACGCGGACGAATTCGGATGCCTCGCTGAGCGCATCGACGGTCCCCATATCCATCCAGGTAAACCCGCGCCGCAGGCGGACGACCGTCAGGGAGCCGTCCTCCAGATAGAGGCGGTTCAGATCGGTGATCTCGAGTTCTCCGCGCGTCGAGGGTTTGACCTTTTTCGCAAATTCGCAGACGCGGTCGTCATAAAAATACAGCCCCGTCACACAATAATTCGACTTCGGGTGCTCGGGCTTCTCCTCGATCGAGATTGCGTTGCCCTTCTCGTCAAACGATACGATTCCGAACCGCTTCGGATCGTTTACGTAATAACCGAAAATCGTCGCCCCGACCTTTTTCTCCGCGGCCGCCTGAAGAATCGCGGATATTCCGTTTCCGTAAAAAATGTTATCGCCCAGAATCAGCGCGCAGGAATCGCCGTCGATGAACTTCTCGCCGATCATAAACGCCTGCGCCAATCCGTCCGGACTCGGCTGTTCGGCATAGCATAATCGAACGCCGAATTCCGCTCCGTCGCCGAGAAGGCTTCTGAAATTCGGCAAATCCCGCGGCGTGGAAATGATCAGAATCTCACGGATGCCCGCCAACATCAAAATCGAAAGCGGATAATAGATCATCGGTTTATCGTAAACCGGAAGCAGTTGCTTGGAAGTAACCATCGTCAGCGGAAAAAGCCGGGTTCCCGACCCTCCGGCCAAAATGATACCTTTCATTGAATCCCTCTCGTCCGGCCGAAACCGGCCGTTAATTCGTGCAAAAATCTTTGACATAACGCGTTTTTGCCGCACTAATTGTATCACAGAACGCTGGGATTCGCGACCGTCACGCCGGGCTTGTCGGCGACACCCGATATTGCTTCACGAAAATTGTAATCAGCGCAACCGCCATCAGCGAATACACCGCAATGCCGGTGTATGCCGAGCCCATTGCCCCGAAGCGCGGGATCACCATAATATTCACGCCGATCTGAAGGATCACTCCGACGAGTGAAACGACAATGTTATAAACGATGCGATTCATCGATGACAACAGATGCGCGGTCATGAACCGTAACCCGCTGTTGATAAAGGCTCCGATCAGAAGCACGCGCATCACGGGAACCACGGTCAGATAATCCGATCCGTAAAGCAGACGAATGACCGGCTCGGCCGCAACGAAAAGAATCAGTGCCGCCGATCCGATACCGACCGCGGTCGCGAGGACCGCCCGTTTGTAGTTCTTCCAGACCCATCGACGATCCTTCTCGTGGCGGACGAAATACGGTCCGACAAAGATTCCGATCGCCGCGCTGATGATGGACAGATTGGCGGGAAGGACGTATGCGACCTTGTATTCCGCGACAATAATCTCATCACCGAGCAGTTGTCCGAGAAGAAAGATGTCGTTGAGCATGATGATGGCCCAGATGCTGTTGGTCAGCATATATTGAAGCGAATAACGACTCGCTTCCCTTTTGGCTTCCCGCTCCAGCGTGTCGGGAACGACGTTTCGGAAGAACGCACCGCGGACATCCCCGGAAGTTGCGAAAGCGACGACCGCATTGGCGGCGACCGCGGCGACCGCGACGCCGAAAAGTCCCCCGAACTCGCCCCCGATACAACGGGCGGCGATCACAAAAACCGCAGACAGCAACGCGGCGATTGCGTAGCGCAGATTCGAAAAGTGAGACCGATACGTATTCAGATTGTGTTCCAGGAGGTTCTGAAAAGGCACGGCCAACAGCAAAAGCGGCAGCAGCCAGTGTGCGTCGGAAAATTTATCCGGATGCGGATAGATCATTCCGCCGATCGCGATGATTGCGACCAGTCCGATGTTGATGATCGAGCTTTTTCGGACCGCGTACCGGTAATAGGCATATTTTTCGGCGGGCGTATTGCCCAGGACGATATACCGAAGCAACGAATACATCATGCCGAAACCGGCAAACAGGTACGCATAGGAGTAAATGTTTTCGGAATACGCAAGAATTCCGTACGTCGGTTTGGACAGAATGCGTATCAGAAAGATCGATCCGAAAAAAGATGCGAAGCGCGAAAGAAAATTGCCGGCAAAAATATAGACCGCTCCCTTTTGGCCGAGATAGCGGATCGCTTCGCTGATTTTATCCGTTTTTCCGTGGTCTGCCGACACTTCCCCTACTCCGTTTCCCAAAGTCCGATTCCGGGGTTTCCCCGTTCGTTCGACGGTTCTTTTCCGTTCCGGATTATACCCCATCGATTCGCTTTTGGCGAATATCCGTCGCTTCCGAAACCACCATGGAAAGGCGGCTCTCCCAGGAAAGATGCTCCGAGGCATATTCCCGCATCTTTTTTGCCGTCCGGGCTCCGTCCTCAACGTCGCGAAGGTTTTGAAAGAACTGCACAACAGAAGTGATATCGATCGGACTCTCGTCCGCGGGACAATTCAGACAGTACGGAAATTCGGAAGGCGGAAAGCTTTGGTCGTCGTACGCTTTGATAAAGGGGATTCCGCGGGCGCAGTATTCCCGGGCTTTTAATGTACTGACCGAGGCAAGATCGATCCGATGAATGCCCAGACTCGCGACGGCGATGTCTGCCCGCTCAAAAGCTTCGTCCAGTTCCTGCCCGAACAGATTTCCGGAAAAAACAATGTTTTCTCCGAGCGAAAGCTTCGCGGAAAGAGTCCGGTATTCGTTCCCGGACGGCCCGTCACCGACCATTTGAAGCATGACCTCGGGATCGTTCGGACCCCGTTTTCGACAATAATCGGAAAGCCCGCGGATCAGTCGGTCCAGGCCGTGCCACTTCGAGAAAACGGCAACCGCCAGAATATGAACGCGTCCGGGCTCCGCCGCGAAATTCCGCTTAATCGGGGTCCGCTCCACGTCGATTCCGTTTTGTGTGCGCACGGTCGGTATCCCCCAGATTTCTTCGTGCGCGGAAAAAGTAACGATGCGGTCGACATCGTTTCGAAGCCGGACCCGGTGGATCCGTTCCTTGATCAGAAGCGGAAAAAGAGCCGGCGTCATCAGTTCCGAATCATAAGGATAGGTCGGCACCTCGAAAAGGATCGTCAGTTCGGGATTCCTTTCCCGCAGTTTTTTAAGAAACCGGAGAAACCAGCGGTCGACGGAGCCTTTTCGGATATATACAAAATCGCAGTCCGCAAAATCATCCTCGATATTCCAAACGGACGTCATCGGAAAAAAAGGCAGGCGACTCGCGATTTTTCTTGCGATTCCGTTATGTTTCGGAGGCCGGGGCATCCAGAGCCGCATGCGGATACCCAGTCGCTCGAACGCGCGGATCTGCATTTTGACCTTTCGGATGATCCCGTTGGACTCCCGTTCGACCGGAAGTTCCGGGTCGATGATGCCGTCGTAAATATAAACCGCTTTCATTGCATTTTTTACCCGAACCCGGCACCCGGAGCGTCTCCGATGGGGCCGGTCCGGATCAATTCTCCTTTGTTTTTTTTATTCGTTCCGAAATGATCGCGAGCAGACGCTTGAGCGCCGGACTCAGCACCGGCTTCACGCAGTCGCGTGTAAGGACGACGGCGAGAAAAACCCAAACGATCAGCGAATAATTGATGATCACCGAGATGGCCCCCTGAGAGCCGCCGCGCGCCATCAGGACAATGCTCAGGGCGATATAGACCGCCCAGTATCGGAGCGAGCGGACGGAGGATAAAAAACGAATGACCAGAGCGACCATCCACCCGATGAATAACCCGTGTATCCAGTAAAACCAGCTTCCGTACAGCAGGATTCCCTCTCCGAGAAGCGACGGAAGGAGAACATAGAAATAGCGCGTTCCGTAAAGGTTTCCGGTTCGAAGCTCCGAGAACCGGTAATTGATGTTGACCGCATCCGCCGAAGAAGAAGTGAATTTCGGAATCGGCAGTGTCGCAATCCATTTCAAGTAGCGGGTCGCCGAAAAATTCTCCGCCTGCTCTGCATCGACCGCATACTCCTCACAATACGAGTAATGAAGCGGAAACCCGGTTTCCACGTGAATCAGCTTCTGAATCGATTCCTCGTCACTCATCGTCGATGTTCCTCCGGACCGATATGCGGCGAAATCCTGAAGAAGCGGCATGCCGAGAATCAGACCCACCGCCGTGACCAGGATCAGCCGGCGGATTCCCTTCCACATTTTCCGATCCGCGGTATCGGTCCGGATGGTCTCTTTTTCCCGGACCCGTCCGACCGATCGGCCGGTCCGGTGGATGATCACACAGCCGATGATGATAAACAGCTGGCTCAGAAGTCCCGACCGCCCGATATACCCCAACTGAACCACTTCCAGATACAAAGTCGCGGCAAGGATGATGACGATCTTCACGGTCGAGCGGATCCGGCTGATATACACATAGACCAACGGCAACAGGATCAGTTTAAGCGTATACAGCGCATACGTGATGATGTCGGCCTTATACGCGGTCCGTCGCTCGAATATGTTTCTTATGTTGATGACCACCCGCACCAGGTCGGACAGACGGTTCACCGGATACACCAAGGGAAGAAGCATCACGATAAAGTACAGAATCGTTCCGACCTTTGCGATCCGCGTCAGCTCCGTTCCCAGCGATTGAATAACCGGCGATTCCTCTTTTTTCCGTAAAAGAAACAGTCCGAAACGAAGGCCGGCGACCAGGCAGATCATGAAAACGGTGTAGTGAATAAGATATATATCATCGGTCTTCGGCCTCGCGATCCCGATTCCGGAATAAAAGGTGTGCGCGATAATAAAAAGATACACGCAGGTTTTTTCGATCGCGTTGCGGAGCGCGCCGTTGACCGCAAGGATGGCGAGCGCGCCGATCGTTACGACAAACACAATGACCGGAATATCAAAACTCAAGCCGTATCTCCTTTCGATGCCCCGGAAGCCCGCCGGTCCGTCCGGTGTGCAAATAAAAGCGTCCGCACAAACGCAGGGCTTTTATACTCAACCGTCAGTCGAATCGTTCTCCGAAGAAGGATTCGCATGCCGATCCACGGTCGGTGTTCCCAGAACACACGCGCATCCCGCACGAAAATCGCAAACCTTCGCGCCGCGGATTCCTTCGGCGGATGCTCATGGGAAGAGATCGAATGACCGCCGCCCCCCTCGAAAATCCGGATCCGTGCTCCCCTCCGGTTCATCTCGCGAAAAAACGAATGATCGACGAAATCCAGAAACAACCGCTCGTCATAGCGAAAATCGCGAAAGACCCGAAGCCGTGCCGCCATCTTGCTGTTCACGGCGGTCAGCGAAACACCGCGGTATCCGAGCATCTCTTCTTTCGTACGAAAGAGCCGGCAACGCCCGTTGTTTTGCATAACGCACGGTGACAGCAACCCGCCCCCTCCGGTTTGGATCGGCACGAAGACGTCCGCCTCCTTGTCCGATTGAATCACACGTTCGAGTTCGGAGAAATACGCGGAAGAAATTTTTGCGTCGTCATCCAGAAAACACACCGTGCCGTCGGGATCGCTCGTGAGGCAAGCCGCCACGCTTTCATTATACGCCTTGCTCAGACCGAGATTTCCCTTTCCGCCCAGAAAAATCCAGTTGTTTTTTTCACACCATTGCCGGTTCCCGTAATCACGATCCCCGTTATCGAAAACGATCGGCGTAACCGGGGCTTTCACCGCAAGCAAGTCCCGGCAGGCGGATGAATCCGCGCAGGATCGGTTATATACGACCACAACGGCAAAGACCGCCGACGCGCTCATTTCGACCTCTTTCCCGGCCGCCGTTTCATCAGCGCCCGGAAAAGATGCAGTCGGGCGCCGATGATACGCGGGATCGGACGTACGTTCTTCGGCGTGGCGTTATCGCCATGCAGGCGATGAAGAATCAGCTTTTCCGGCAGAAAGAAAATCTCGCGGCGCAGTTCGCCGATCAGCCCGATCCACGCATCATACGCATCGATGTTCTCCGGAAACGGAAGAAACGCTTGCGTAAACGATTTTCGAAAAGCCATGCAACATCCGGTATACCGGGGCATCAGCAGTTTCAGGAAAAACGGCTTATGAACGCGATATCTCGTGAAAAGGTCTTCGCCCACGATATTCAGCGCCTCATCGGTATGGTATCCGTTATGAAAGACCAACCCGACCCGGGGATTCGAAAAAGCGGAAAGCACCGCTTTTACCTTGCCCGCGATCCATCGGTCGTCCTGGTCGGACAAAAAAATAACGGAGCCCGTACAGTTTCGGATCGCGTTTTCAAAGTTTCCGGCGATTCCGGGCTTTTCGTTCATGACGACCCGTACGCGCGGATCGCGGCTCGCGTATTGCCTGATGCGTTCGAGCGTGTCGTCCTCCGAAGGATCATAGGAAATAACGAGCTCATCGCCCGGCTCCAGCTCGCACAGAATCGAATCGACCTGCTCATTGAGGTACGCTCCGGCGTTAAATACCGGCATCGCGACGGAGACGGATCTCTTATCGGTCATAATAACGGCCTCCGACCTTACAAAGGATATCCAGCACCCATTCACGGAGCGAGTAGCTTTCGAAGGTTTCCCTGTCAAGGGGCGTAAAAGGGGTCGAAAAGAAATCCGGAGCGATCGAGATTTTCTCGCGGTCGATGATTGCGATGTTTTCCGGGCGGTAAAAATCGTAGTGAACGATATCCGCATTGGTCGTGATCAGCTTCTTTTCCATGCCGAGCATCTCGATCGTACGCATCGTCAAGCCGGTCTGACGGGGATGCTGAACATCCAAAACGGCCCGGGACCGTCGGACCGCCTCCGCGACCTGCCCGCTTTCGAGCTTTTTAAAGGTAAAGTCGCTTTTTTCGGCGCCGCGGAACGAACGATTGAACACTTTATAGAAATAATACGCGTAGCGGCTCGGAAGATAACAAAAGGAGCGGAACGAGAGATTGTTCCGGGCGCAGTAGGCCTTCATCCTCAACAGGACGGACAGTCGATCGGAATGAATCGTACCCAGAAAAAACACGTCGTCGCGGTTCTTCCCGTCCGTCCCTGATTTTTCGTCCGTATTCCGGAATTCGTCGGAAAAAAACAACGGCCGGAACTTCATGCCCTCATAGCGAAGCGTATCCTTACGGTCAAAGGAAAGAATCCGGTCGAAATACTTGAATTTGCGCCGGATCCCGGGAACATTTCGTACGGAATCATAAAGATACAGGCAAAAAACCGCTTCGGGGTACAGCGTATGAAGTCTCCGCAGGGTCGCCGAGGGGATCATCTCGCCTTTAACGATGAAAATGTAATCGTATTTTTGATCCTTGATTCGATCGACGATGCGGCGGTAATAACCGGAGGATTGGATCAGAAAGATCCACGGAGCGATCTTGAGCGCCGCTTTCTCATAGGATCGACGAACGGATCGCTCGTCGAAAAAGTCCACGTCCGCCCCGAGACGCTCCATCACATCGACCATCTTCTTTTCGTAACCGAAAAACTGCGGGGCGAAAAACAGCACGCGTTTTCCCGCGATCGAACGTTCATCCGTCATTTTTTAAATAATCCCCTGTTCTCCATTTCCCGGATGGATGCTTCGTAGCGATCCGGCTCGGTCTCCTGTCCTTCGACCCAATCAATGAAACGGGATATGCCCTCTTCAAAGCCGATCCTCGGCTCGTAGCCGAGTGTTTCCCGGATGGCCCGAAGATCGGCCAGATTGTGGCGGATGTCCCCGATCCGGTAATCGCCCGTGACGGTCACCTTCGAAGAGGAACGGTACTTTTGAATCAGAAGCCCGGCGATGCGCAGGACGTCCGTGCATTCCCCGGATCCGACGTTCAGTGCCCGGAAATCCGCTTCCGGCCTGGAAAGTCCGAGGAGGATCGCGTCGGTCACATCATCGATATAAACAAAATCGCGGGTCTCGCGGCCGTCCTCAAACACGTTGATGTCGTTTCCGTTTTTGATCCGGGTCGAAAAAATGGAAAGGATCCCCGTATAGGGATTCTTAAGAGACTGTCCCGGACCGTAGACGTTCTGGAAGCGAAATGCGACGGTCGGAATCCCCAGGGACCGGCCGACGATCATGCTGAGCTGCTCCTGAGACTGCTTGGTGTGTCCGTACACCGAGGTGGGACCGAGGACCGATTCCTCGTCCGTCGGCAACATCTTTACGTTCGCGCCGCATGCCGGGCATTTGACCTCAAAATCCCCCGATGCCATATCGGCGTTTCTCCGGGAAGTCGGATAGACGATCCCGTGGGTCCCGCACCGGTATTTCCCCTCGCCGTACACGGCCCGGGAAGAAGCGACGATGAGTTTTTTTACATTGTGCGGCTCGTTCGCCAACAAATCCAGAAGCCGTGCCGTTCCCCCGATATTGGTATCGACGTATTTTTCGATCGCATACATGGATTGTCCGGTTCCGGTTTCGGCCGCCAGATGAACGACCGCGTCCGCGCCTTCGAGCGCCTTTCTCCAGTCGTTACTGTCACGCACGTCCCCCCGGATCAGTTCGACCCGATCCCGGATCATCCGGCAGGTATAGGAGCGGTCCGGATCTTCTCCGTGAATCTGCGCGCTCAGGCAATCCAATACCGTGACCTCATATCCGGCATCCGATAATTTCACCGCCAAATTGCTTCCGATAAATCCGGCGCCGCCGCTGATGAGAACTCTGGTCATTC
This sequence comes from Clostridiaceae bacterium, assembly GCA_012729635.1. Classification (GTDB taxonomy): domain Bacteria; phylum Bacillota; class Clostridia; order Saccharofermentanales; family Saccharofermentanaceae; genus JAAYCT01. The sequence goes on from JAAYCT010000008.1 coordinate 89,268, forward strand.
TTTCTGCTCCGTCTCTTTCCTCTCGAAATATCGCTCGGAAATCTCAATGCTCTGTCCGAACGCACACGTCCGGTAATCCCCGCCCGGCGAAGCCGAAAGGCTCGCGTCATAGACCAGGTTTCCGAACAATTTACGTACCGGTCGAATCCGGACGAGAAAAATCAGGGGGTTGAAAATCCGCGTCAAACGGATCGACTTGCCGTGTGCTTTCGCGATCCTCAGCGCCAGGTCCGAGGTTTCGACCGGTTTTTCGTTTTGCGGGAAAAAGCACCCGCCCGCGTTCGCGTCGATCAGATGCCGGATAAACTCACACAAATGATCAATATAGACCATGCTCCGCTCGTTTCGGATCAGAGGAAATACGGGAAGCCTTCTGATCAGTCGGGAGAGCCTCGGGTAATTTCCCTTGCATCCGGGGCCGTATACCATCGGCGGCCGAAGAACGGCTACTTTGAATCCCGGACCGGCAAACCGGCCGATTCGCTCCTCGGCCTCGAGCTTGGATTTCCCGTATGCCGTTTTGGGGGAAGGAAGCGTTCGTTCGGAGATGATTCCCTCCTCGACGCCGTACACGCTCATCGAGCTCAGAAATACAAACAGTCCGACCCCGGATTCCGCGGCCTTCCGCGCGACGGCTTCCGGAAGATCCCGGTTCACCCGAAAATACAAGGCCCGGTTCTTTGCCGTTTCACGGATATGCGCGATCCCGGCGACATGGACGATTGCGTCATAGGAAGAGAAATCCGCGGTCTCCCACTCGTTTCCGAGGGTATCCGCCGTCTCGACGATATAGGAATCGGGCCGGCGCGAAAGCCACGCTTCCAGCGAGCTTCCGATATAACTTCCGGCACCGGTAATTAAAACTCTTTTCATCTGCTCCGTCTCCGCGAAAGAGTACATCATAGAACCCTTATTATACCGCGACCGGCGCGGTTTTCAAAATCCTGCGTCCGACAAAGCGCCGATCGAACGCTTCTCTTCCGCCCGGTCTTACAGAAAGTACGTTCCGGGAAGATCGCAGATCTTTCGGGTATCGAAAACCACTTTCCCCGAAAGACGATGCATATTCTCACGAATATGGCTGTGTCCGACCATAATGACGACCATATCGACGTCCTCCAAAAACGCATCAAAATCGTGATACTGGCCGTCGACAATATCGCGGCTGACCCACGGATCGAAAATCTTCAGCGGCTGTCCGCAGAGATTCCGGTCCCTTACATGATTGATCTGAAGCGTCGGGCTCTCGCGCACGTCGTCGACATTCTCCTTATACGTAAGCCCGTAGAATCCGACCCTCGATACATCGGTAATCCCTTCTTCTCTCATGATTTCACGCGTCCGGGAAAGAACGAATTCCGGCATACTGTCATTGATGTTTCGAGCGGTGAGGATGATATTCGCCAAACCCGGATAATCACCCACAAGAAACCACGGATCCACCGAGATGCAATGTCCGCCGACACCCGGACCCGGTTGAAGGATGCGGACGCGGGGATGCTTGTTTGCGATCCGGATAATCTCGTAGACATCCATCGAATCACTCCGGCAGATCTTGGCGAGCTCGTTGGCAAACGCGATATTGATGTCGCGGAACGTATTCTCGACGACCTTGGTCATTTCTGCGGTCCGAATATCCGTCACCACGATTTCGCCTTGGCAGAACGCCTCGTACAGCGTCCGGATCCTTTGGCCGACCGACGCGTCGTCCGCGCCGACGGTCCGTGCGTTATGAAGCAGCTCGTACACCATATTGCCGGGAATGATTCGCTCCGGTGCGTGAACGAGGTGGACGTCGACGCCCTCTTTTAGGCCCTTTTCCCGTACGATCGGCCGGACGAACCGATCGATCGTACCCGGCGAAACCGTCGACTCGATAACGATCACCGCGCCCTTCGGACAGACCTCCAGGACACGGGCGACCGCGGCCGTTACAAAGCACGGATCGATCTTTTTGCTCTCCGTATCATACGGAGTCGGCACCGCGATGATATAGGTATCCGTCTCCCGGTATTCGGTGGAAAACTCGATTCCTCCCCGGATTGCGGATTCCAGAAGCGCACTCATTCCCTCTTCCTCAAAGGTGATGCGTCCCTCCCGAAGTTCCGCGACCAGCATCTCGTTGATATCCGTTCCGACGACCTGCACGCCGTGGGACGCAAACATCAGTGCCGTCGGCAATCCGATATACCCGAGACCGATAATGTTAATCATACCTTTTCCTCCGGATTCTTATTATTCGCGGCCGTGTTTGCGTTGCGCCGCTTTTTTGAATCGTTTGAACCGCCCGACGGATGGTCGACCGCCGGATTTTCCGGGTCGCCCGAACGGCCGGTACCGCCCTCCTTGACGCCCTTCGCGCGAAAAACCGCAAGAAACGTCCCGAAAAAGCATCGAATATCCATCCGGAGACCGAACCGGCGGACATACTCTCCGTCCAGCCGCGCCTTTTCCGGGATGGGAAGCTCGTCGCGTCCGTTGATCTGCGCCCACCCGGTCAGCCCGACCGGCACCTCGTTCGCCCCGTACTGATCGCGCTCCTCGATCAGATCATACTGATTCCACAGCGCCGGGCGCGGTCCGACCAGGCTCATATCCCCGATCAGAATATTGAAAATCTGCGGGAGCTCGTCGAGCGATGATTTGCGCAAAAAGCGGCCGACCCGCGTGATCCAGCTCTCCGGATTTTCCAGAAGATGCGTCGGGCGGTCGGCGGGCGTATCCACGCGCATCGTCCGGAACTTCAAAATATTAAAATACGTTTTACGCATCCCGAATCGTTTCTGACGAAAAAAAATCGGTCCCGGCGAATCCGCCCGGATGGCCAGAAACAGGATCAGAAACAGGGGAGAAAGTACAATTGTCGCAATCAGTGCAAGCAAAAAATCCGCAACGCGTTTGATGATCCGATATCCTCTGCGCATATTTCTCGGCCTCCGTTTCCGGGCAGTTCTTTCTCATCCGATTCCGCGATCTTTCAAAAAAAGCCAACTCCGGCGCATATCCGAAATCGGAAAAGAAATCATCCTTCTGTCCCGGTTTCTTTATCCTTATTTTCGGGGTGATAGGTCTTAATCAGAGCGGTAAAACAGGTGCGGACGTCCTCGCCGCTCTCGACCTGCTCCCGAAGCCAATCCAGATTCTTACGGGTCGTTTCCGGCGGAGGGCTTTGAACCTTGCCGACATAGATTCCGGGGAAGCCGGACTCGTCCGGTTTCTCCTCATCCAGGAACAGCTCCTCGTACAGCTTCTCGCCCGGCCGTAACCCCGAATACTCGATCTTGATATCGATGTCCGGACGGAAGCCGGAAAGACGGATTAAGGTCCGCGCGACATCATCGACGCGAACCGGATCGCCCATGTCCAGAATAAAGATTTCCCCGCCCTTGGCGAAGGCACCCGCCTGCAAAACCAGCTTGGCGGCCTCCGGGATCGTCATAAAGAATCGGGTAATCTCCTTATCGGTGACGGTTACGGGCCCGCCGGATTCGATCTGTTTCTGAAACAAAGGAATCACGCTCCCGTTCGATCCGAGCACGTTGCCGAAGCGGACCGCGGCAAATCGCGTTTTCCCGAAGGAGTTCATGTACTGGATGACATTTTCGGCCATTCTTTTCGACGCGCCCATCACGCTGGTCGGATTGACCGCCTTATCCGTTGAAATCAGGATAAACCGCTTGGCTCCGTGATCCATCGCCGCGCGGGCGGTATTGAGCGTACCGAACACGTTATTTTTGACCGCCTCGGCCGGGTTGTTCTCCATGAGCGGCACATGCTTGTGCGCGGCCGCGTGAAAAACCACATCGGGCCGGTATTGTCCGAACAGCTCATCCAGGCGCTTCGTATCGCGAATGGTTCCGATTTCAACCACGTTTTCGACATCCGGGTATTTCCGCCTCAGCTCCTGCGACAGATCGTACGCTCCGTTTTCGTACATGTCGAAAATGACCAGCATGGCAGGGTCAAATCGTACAATCTGACGGCACAGCTCGGATCCGATCGATCCGCCGCCGCCGGTCACCAGGACCGTTCGACCCAAAATATATTCCCGTATTCCGGTCTCGTCGTATTCACGTTCCGGCCGCGAAAGAAGATCGGCAACATCGATATTCCGCATGCTGCCCGGTTCCTTGCGATCCATCAGCTCCTGAAGGCTCGGCATCGTTTTGATCGCGCAGGTCGTCTCCGAGCAAAGTCGGATGATTTCCCTCCGGTCCTTCTCATCGACACGCGGCAGACACAGCACGATGACGTCGATTTTATATTTTTCGGCCAACGTCGGAATATCCTTGCGCGAGCCCCGAATCGGAACGCCGCGAACCAGTCGCCGATGCTTATTCTTGTCGTCGTCGACCGCAACGATTGCGCGCATCCGAAGGACCGGCTGTTCGCTCATCTGTCGAATCGCCGCGGAGCCCATCTCGCCCGCGCCGACAATCATCGCCCGGAGCCACTGCTCCGAACCCATCATGCCGCCCTGAATCCTTCTCCAGAAGCGATAGGCGACGCGCGAGAAGCCCGTGAGCATGATGACCAGTACACAGCCGAAGAAGGAGGCGGTACCGCCCAGGGACGGCAATCCGCTGTAGTTCTGGATTGCCTCGGAAAGCAAAAAACCGAAAACCGCCGCAAGGACGGACGCGGTGCCGACCCGGGCGAGCTCATCGATCCCGGCCGTTTTCCAAAGCGTCCGGTACAGCGAGAAAAGAATGAAAAACAAAAAATACACCGCGACCTGGATGCATATCGTTCGGAGGTACGCCGGGAACAGATCGGCATCGTACCGCAGGCCGAGGCGATTCAACAATGTAAACAGGTGCGCCAGAAAAAAGCTTGCGATATCCAGAATCACCTGAAGCGCAATGACAAAGCCGCTCCGGAAGAAACCGGTCTTCTTTCCCCCGTTCAACGCCCCGGAGCCATTCGAAGATAATTGATCATCCCTCACGCTCAAAAAAGAATCCTCATTTCCACACAACCATTCCTTCCGGCTGATCGGGGGTATCCGGCGACACCCGCTGTCCGCAAATTTCAACGTATTCCTTTTTGTGCGAAAACAGACAGCCTTACCCTAAATCATACTATAATACGAAAATTTTTATAACAAGTGTGCAGAACGTACAGAAGCGTGACAGAACGGTTAAGAAATCATAACGAATTTGACGAGAGACCGATCCGAACATAAGCACATCCGTCCAAAGGACAGGAATAATTTGTGCCGAATCGAACGTCTGTCATTCGTTAAAATATGCTTAGCAGGAACGATGAATCCGGGCAACCTCGCACCTTCGGATCAGTTTCCCTTCTTCCACACGACCCGATCCACGATTCCGGTATAACTTTGGATAATCCGGACCACCTTACCGCTGACATTCTCATCGAGGTAATCGGGAACGGGGACGCCGTGGTCTCCGCTCGCGTTCATTCGGACCGCGACATCCACCGCCGTTAAAATCTGCTCCGTCGTGATTCCCGCCAGCACGAAATTCCCCTTATCCAGAGCTTCGGGCCGCTCGGTCGACGTCCGGATGCAGACTGCCGGAAACGGCGAATGGACCGACAGGAAGAAACTGCTCTCCTCCGGCAATGTCCCGGAATCCGAGACGACCGCGAAGGCATTCATCTGTAAGTTATTGTAATCATGGAATCCGAGCGGCTTATTTTGAATCACGCGCCGGTCAAACCGGAACCCGCGCTTCTCGATCATTTTCGCGCTTCTCGGATGACACGAGTAGAGGATCGGCATGTCATACTTCTCTGCCAAAGCGTTTACAGCATTCATCAGGCTCAGGAAATTCTCCTCCGAGTCGACATTTTCTTCCCGATGTGCGGAAAGGAGGATATACTTGCCCTTACTCAGGCCGAGCTCGTCCACCACCGCACTTTCGCGGATATTTTTAAGATTCGCGCTCAACACTTCCGCCATCGGGGACCCCGTCACGAACGTACGCTCCCGGGCGGTTCCCTCAAAATTCAAATACCGCCGCGCATGCTCACTGTAACAGAGGTTCACGTCGGCAATATGATCGACGATCCTTCGGTTGGTCTCCTCCGGCAGGCACTCGTCAAAACAACGATTCCCCGCCTCCATGTGAAAGATCGGGATATGCAGGCGCTTTGCCGAATACGCGGACAGACAGGAGTTCGTGTCCCCCAGCACCAGCACGGCATCAGGCTTCCGCTCCACCATCAGCGCGTAGGACTTGGCGATCACATTGCCGACCGTCTCCCCCAGATCCTTCCCGACGACGTCGAGATAATGATCCGGTGCCCGAAGACCCAATTCCTCGAAAAACACCTGATTCAGCTCATAATCGTAATTTTGACCCGTGTGGACCAATATTTGATCAAAATAAACGTCGCACTTCCGGATCACGGCGGAAAGCCGTATGATTTCCGGCCGGGTTCCGACAATCGTCATCAGTTTGATTTTTTTCATATCACACCTCTTCGTAGAATGTATCCGGATGATCGGGATCGAAGCATTCGCTCGCCCACATGACCGTAATCATGTCCGTGTCGCCGGTATTGGTGATATTGTGCGTATAGCCGGTCGGAATATCGACCGCCCGGATCTCGTCGCCGCTGACCGGATACTCAATCACCTCGGTTTCGCCGATCTTCCGGAAACGGATCACACCCCGGCCGGAAACGACGATGAATTTCTCGTTCTTCGTATGGTGCCAATGGTTGCCCTTCGTGATCCCGGGCTTACTGATGTTGACCGAGATCTGTCCGCGCTCGGGCGTCCGGATCATCTCGGTAAAACTTCCTCTTTGATCACAGTTCATCTTTAGTGGATACGCGAACTCCACTTTCGGCAAATAGGAAAGATACGTCGCATAGAGCTTTGCCGTGAATGCGTCGGACATCAGCGGGACCGCCCGTTCCTCACGACTTGCGCGGAAGGAATACAATAGTTCGACGATTCCGCCGAGCTCGATCCGGTGTACAACCGACACCGCACAGAACGGATCCGCACGGTTCTCCTCGCCCTTCAGCGCTCGGATCAGCTCCGCGACGACATCATCGATATACACGAGCGTCATCATCACCTTGGGGTCATTCACGGTGATCGGTAAACCCCGCGCGATATTATGGCAGAAGGTCGCGACCGCGGAATTATAATTCGGCCGGCACCACTTCCCGAACACATTCGGAAACCGGTAAACCAGAACACGCGCCCCGCTCTCCTTTTCGTACTCGAAAAACAAATCCTCCCCGGCCTTCTTGGATAAGCCGTAGGGATTCTCCCGTTCCGCCTGCGTCGAGGAGGAGAGCATCACCGGGCAACGATTCCCGTGCCGCTTCAGTGTATCCAGAAGCCTCGAGACAAAGCCGAAATTGCTCTCGGTAAACTCGGACTCCTCCTTCGGCCGGTTCACGCCCGCCAAATTGAAAACGAAATCCGCCTTTTTACAATACTCATCCAGAAGGGCCGGATCCGCATCAATGTCATACTCGAAAATATTAAGATCCGCTCCCAAACCCGTTGTTTTATCTTTTTCGTCACGAATGTTTTTCAGGCTCTCGCATAAATTTTTCCCGACAAAGCCCTTCGCGCCGGTCACCAGAATGTTCATCATCCGCGCTCCGTTTTTTTAAGTTCATCCCGGATATACCGGAGTACCAGAAGTTTCTCCTTCACCTGTTCGACATCCAGAAGTTCGGTATTGTTCGAGTTAAATTCCCGGAGCATATTACGACCGGGCTGCCCCTGCGTATAGTAGTTATCGTAGTTCAAATCGCGCTTATCCGCCGGGACCCGATAGAAATCGCCCATATCGATCGCATTCCCGCATTCCTCATTCGTCAGAAGCGTCTCATAGACCTTCTCGCCGTGCCGGATCCCGATCGTCTTAATCTCTGTTTTCCCCTCCGGGTCAAACAATTCGCAGACCGCCTTGGCCAGGACCTCAATCGTACACGCCGGCGCCTTCTGAACCAGAATATCGCCCGCCGCGCCATGCTCGAACGCAAACAAGACCAGATCGACCGCCTCGTCGAGCGACATAATAAACCGCGTCATCGACGGATCCGTAACGGTGATCGACTGCCCCTCGCGGATCTGCTGAATCCAAAGCGGAATGACCGAACCCCGGGAGCACATCACATTCCCGTATCGCGTACAGCAGATCTTCGTCCGCCCTGGATCGACCGTTCTCGACTTCGCGACGATCACCTTCTCCATCATCGCCTTACTGGTACCCATCGCGTTCACCGGATAAGCGGCCTTATCGGTCGAAAGGCAGATCACCGCCTTCACGCCCGCCCCGATCGCCGCCGTCAGCACATTCTCGGTGCCCAGCACATTGGTCTTCACCGCCTCCAGCGGAAAAAACTCACATGACGGCACCTGCTTTAAGGCCGCCGCGTGAAAAATATAATCGACCCCGTAGAGCGCATTCTTCACCGACGCGATATCCCGCACATCGCCGACATAGAACCTGATCTTATCGGACACCTCCGGCATCCTCGCCTGAAAGTCGTGCCGCATGTCATCCTGCTTCTTCTCGTCTCTCGAAAAGATCCGGATCTCCTTGATGTCAGTCTTCAGAAAACGGTTCAACACGGCGTTCCCGAAAGAACCCGTACCGCCGGTGATGAGAAGTGATTTTCCGGTAAACATATCAGTATTCTCCTAATTGATAAAAATATATGGCATCATTTTGCTAATGTCTAACATTATACCATTGGAGATATCGAATTTTCCGAATCACTTTACCTGGATTTCGTCCTCAAGAAGAATCGATCCGTCCGCCAAAAGGATCTTCACGTAATACGTTCCTTTGGTTAGTTCTTCCGGAATATTGGTATTGATAAGGATCGAATTTAATTCTTGTCGATCCGTGAAAATCTTTTTTCCGGATATAATGCTCTCGGTTGGATCATCCATAAAAAATTCATACTCAAATACAACTCCGACATGCTCTTCATTGAAAGTGATAAAATAGACGAGTTTCTTTGAGCCCGCTTTGTAATTTTTCGCCACGTCCATCGTTTCAAAATCAAACCATTCATTCGCGATAATATCTTTTTGAAGCGAATCGACCGACTCTTCGACTTGTTCCCCGTATAGTAAATAAATAATCTCATAAATATTCGGAGGCATGATCTCTTCGGATAACCATCGACTGGCTACTGCCAGAAAGTTACGCTTTATCTCTTCCTCCGATAAACGCGAAAACGGATCAATGTTTGCCGTACAACGCCTGCAAACGGTAAAAACCTCCGGAAATTGAGTTAATATCCATGTGTTGTGCTCCGTATTATACGTTAACTCAACGGTGCCACCGGCAGTAATCTCCTTTGAATTCTTTTCGAGTTCATCGATCAAATATTCGGATATCGCATCGGCAAAATCCAATAGTGCCTTATCTTTATTTGCCTGGTCCGGGTCGAGGCACCCCAACAACAGAATTCCGGCCACGTACAGACGCTGTTCCTCATTGCTGATAATCGCTTCTCCGGCGGCCAGTGGATCCTTATAGGTCATTTCAACATCAATCGAAAACGTTGAATCCGAAACCAATTTTCCCTCTCCGAATTTCCATATCATGGAACCATAAATCGCTTCATATAGTTCTTTGCTTCTTGACCATTCCTCATCCAGAAAGTTCTCGCTTGAATACTTTCCTGCGCTGAGTGTTGAAATCGAATCAAAGTCTGCTTCTTTTAATGCCGTCATCACGGACTCGGCGACGCCTTCGGCAAGCACCCGTCGTTCATCGGTCGTCTCCGTACTGTCGGCATTCTCCCCGACCTTTGGCGTACAGGAAACCAGAAGCATCATCAAAACAATGATTACAGCCAACGTACGGCAAAAGTTACCGGAAATCTTACTCATAATCATTTTCCTCCCCATATTTCTGGTTTCCCGTTGTTAAAAAGTATCTCTTCACTGACGCGATATCCCGCACGTCCCCGACATAGAACCGGATTTGTCGGACACCTCCGGCGCTTAGACGATGCCGGACAGCTCCCGTCTAATCTCGGTCAGTCAATTAATGGTAATACTCTCGCCGCTCCCCAGGTTATATACTCCGGTTTCAAGAGCGTGAGTTTGCATAATCGGCACCCGTCCTTACTTGATTTAATTGTCTCCATTGAACACTTGTTCAAAACACCCCAAGCTCGACTCATAGATTCTCCACATACCATTCTATCGTTTCCTTCAGACCTCGTGAAAAATCATATTCGGGATTGTACCCTAGGAAGTTAACCGCATTAAGGATACTTGCATTTGAGTGCTTAATATCTCCTTTTCTATCCGGATCAAAAAGAGGTTCAATTTCCTTATTCAACGCTCTCGCGATGCAATTGTATACATCTATGAGGGTTTCTCGACCGCCAAAAGCAATATTGTAGACTTTTCCGGAAGCTTCGGGAGAAGCCAAACAAGCCTTTAGATTGGCTTCGATCACATTTTCGATATACGTGAAGTCTCTGGACTGCTTTCCGTCACCATATATCGTTGGTCGTTCATTATTCAGTAATTGCTTGATAAATTTTGGAATTACGGCTGCGTATGCGCCTTCGGGATTTTGTCTGCGTCCGAATACATTGAAATAGCGCAATCCTAATGTGTCCAATCCATAGTGCATGGTATATTGTTTTGCCCATTCCTCAACGCATCGCTTGGTTAATGCATACGGTGACAACAAATTACCCTCACGGCCTTCTGTTTTGGGCAGATTGGGCTCGTCTCCATAGACGGAGGAACTTGAAGCAAAAACATATTTCTTCACGCCATTCTGACGGCTAGATTCCATCATATTCAAAGGTCCCTGGATGTTATTTGAACAGTAGAAAAGGGGCATCTCAATGGATCTTGGAACACTTCCCCATGCTGCCTGATCCAAAACAAAATCTATGTCCTTAGTGGCTTTCATACATAGTTCAAGGTCTCTAATGTCCCCTTTAATAAATGTATAGTTTGAATGATCGAGAAAAATGTCGACATTTTCTTTCTTCCCCGTCGATAGATTATCAACGCAACGCACTCTATAACCAAGATTAAGAATCGCTTCGCATAAATTGGATCCGATAAAACCGGCCCCACCCGTCACGAGAAATATAGAGTCTTTCGGAAAAATAATGTGATCGTAACCCATAATCAAAGTCTCCAATAAATGTAATCGGCATATTCATATGTTTCTCTATCCAGAATGCCTTTAACATCAACGAGCACTCTTTTTCCGTTCCCGAAAAACGCATCTATGTCGCTCTTATCATACTCAGCAAATACGTTATGTGCGACCGCAATAACCACCACATCCATATCTCTTATCTGGCTGATGTCAGTAAAGTCAACTCCATATATATGTTTTGCCTCGTTAACATCCGCAACCGGGTCAGCAATGATTGGATGTATTCCGTATTCGGATAATTCTTCGACGATGTCGAACACTTTACTGTTTCGGGTGTCCGGGCAGTTTTCTTTGAAAGTGAACCCAAGAATAGCAACCTTTGCGCTATTTACAGGCTTATCCGACTTTATTATTTGTTTTACAATCGCTTGTGCTATATATTTACCCATATCATCATTGATGCGGCGCCCCGCCAGAATAACCTGACTATGGTATCCAAGCGTTTCTGCTTTATACGTTAGGTAGTACGGGTCTACGCCAATACAGTGGCCGCCGACAAGTCCCGGATAGAATCTTAGAAAATTCCATTTTGTTGCCGCAGCATCTAAAACGGACTTTGTGTCAATCCCCATCTTATTGAAAATAATCGACAACTCGTTCATAAACGCGATGTTAATATCACGCTGACTATTTTCGATTACTTTTGCCGCTTCAGCTACCTTGATTGAGGAAGCCCGATAAACTCCCGCTTCTATGACCAGTTCGTAAACTTTTGCAATTACATCCAGCGTTTCATCGTCCATCCCGGAAACGATTTTTGTAATCGTTTCAAGACGATGAATCTTGTCACCGGGATTAATACGCTCGGGAGAATAACCAACTTTGAAGTCAACACCACATTTTAGGCCAGATTCTTTTTCGAGAATTGGAACACAAATATCTTCGGTAACTCCCGGGTATACTGTTGATTCGTAAACAACAATACTACCCTTTGCTAGGTTGCGTCCTAGAATCTTGGAGGCGCTTTCCACCGGCGATAAGTCAGGTGTGTGATCATTACTGACAGGAGTCGGGACTGCCACAATATGAAACAATGCTTCTCGAAGTTTTGATTCATCGGAGACAAATTCAACGGATGTGTTACGTATTCCTTCATCTCCAACCTCTTTGGTCGGATCAAAACCAGACTTATATAAATCAACTTTGGATTTGTTGACATCAAAGCCAACTACGGGGAGTTTTTTTGCAAATGCCACCGCTATAGGTAAGCCGACATAGCCCAAACCGATTACTGATAATTTAAAACTCGGTTTTGATAAATCAAAATCTTTCATTTGATGTCCTCCAAACAAATTTCGATAGCCTTTAAATTACTTATACATCAATCTTTTCAGTTTTCTATTCAGAAGATTTTTGAAATACTGGGTCAAAATGCTTTACAGCAAAATTATACACAATATTAGTCTTATGATCTCCATCGAATTTGCTTGTGCGCAATCATCTAAATGCATGCTGCCCATAGTGAACAATTACTCAATGTTAGTTATCTGATGCAATGAATCTCTACGAAAAACTATAACATGCTCAGAATTAATTGCCAGTCTTCAGTTTCTCTTAAGAGTAAAACACATATGATATTTTGTGTTGTACAGTCGGTACAGATTGTTGATTAACCATAGTCGAGTGTCTGAAGTGATTAACGTAGTGAATCATCAAATGTTATCATTTTTCTCGGTTTGTATTCTTTCCAGAGAAAAATTGTCTGCAAGATGCAATACGGAATAAATACAAATGAGTTAATGACTACCAGCACGATCCAATTCCACTTCAAATTGTACGCAATAACAAAATATAAAACTTTCATCGCAAATCCCGTGGCATAACTAATGGTTTGAAGTTTCAACTTCCCCGTTCCGCACGCATGAGTCGAAACAACTATTTGAAAAATATCGACGCTTCCGAATAACGCAAATGCCAAGGCATATCCGATATTGATGTCTATTGCTTTTTCTCCGAGCCAAACATTAACGATAATCTGTAAAAATGGAATAAGAAGAAACTCAAATATCGAAGCGATTATCGCGAGGAGATTTAGTCGTTTAAACCATTTTTGAAGCCATGAATAATCTTTTTCACTGGTTGCCTTCGTGACGGCGGACCACAACGGCATCAAAGCTAGTCTAAAAAAGGAGCCAACCAACAGAAACAATTTGGAATATATATTATATTCAACAACATAGTTTGAACCGTTTATTTGGGTAATGATAATTTCATTTGTTGCCATTATACCCATGAAAAGCATCTGGTTGATGAAAAAAAAACCGCCGAGTGAAACAAGACCTTTTGCCGAAACGCGGTCGAAAAAGCGAATACGGGGACGGCAATCGCGCAACCTGCCGGAAAAGACAATGACCGTCGCAACAACAGGGGGCAATGCCGAACTTATGATGAATACAGTTGACAGGTTTAGAAGATTTCTTTCAGCACCATAAGACGGCGCAAAGAGAACATAAAAAAGTTGAAGAAGACTAGATGTAATCGCGATCAAATTCGTTAATGCGGATTTTTGAAGCGCATACATAATAGAAATAATGAGTCTCAAGACAAATTGGATAATTATACCGATGAATACAAATGTGACAGCCCGACGCAGCACCTCTGAACTGATCGTTGTTGAGGAAATATTAAAAACACGATTCCAGTTTACGAAAGAAAGAAGTACAGAACCAATAACTGAAAATAACACACAGATAAATGAATATATTATGTAAGACGATGAAATAAGTTTTCTGGTTCTTTCCTTATCCTTCTTTACTAAGGCATCAACTAATTGATTTCTGAGACCATTGCCAATGCCCATGTCGAAAGTGAAGATCCATGTCATAACAGACAAAATAGTAAACCATACTCCAAGGACCTTTTGATCGGGGAAATACCGCATATAAGCAGGCAGGGTTATTAGCCCGATTAACATTGTCGCGCCTTTGATTATAAAAGATGCAATGATATTACCTACAACGGTACGATCCTTTTCACCAACCGACTTCATTCTAAAAGTAGCTTTTTTGAATAAACTCATTGCTCATTCGTCTCCTTAATAAATGTGTTTTATTTTAGCATGAGATAAAAAATTTGTTATTCAAAACGAGCATTCTGCCAAGCGAGAGCGGATTATGTCCTCTTTTTTTCAAAGTGTGCAATGTAGGATACGTTATCCCGTTTTCAACGGCTTTATAAGAACTATTCAACATTATATTGCCCGTACTGCAAAAATTGTTTAATATTCTTAGTTGTTTGCTCAAAATTGTATCCCATTAACATCCATGTTTCTGTTAATTGGTTCAGTAATTTCGTCGGGCCCAGTTCTTAGAGAAAACGGCAAGAATAGAATCATGATCACAGACATGTTTCGAATATATTGTTCTGTTGAAATAGCCAATACAAGGGACAATATAACAAGATAGAAAATCAGTTTTGATTTACCGGCAAAGATTCTAGCCAATTTAAATACTAGGTACGTCATGCATATGCCAAAAAAAGCCCCGTAAACTGCGAACCAATTCATAATTGTATTAGTCGTCATTCGATGTCCCCTTGTTTGCATGGCATCTTTAAGATTATCATTTCCTACTCCCCATAATGGTGATGATAGAAATTCCCGGAACGGTATTATGATTGAGTCAAATCGAACGCTAGCAGAGGTAACCACTTCGCTCTCAGATATAAAATAGTTTGTTACTTTGCCCAAAATTGCATATTGCATCTCAGAAGATAGAAACGAGTAAATAACAAAAAACAAAGCCATGAAGGAAATAATTGATACTACGACATTAAGATGCTTATTTTTTTTCTCATGATTGACATATAGCATTATGATAGATACTAGAATGAGCAGGTTAATTATGCCTGCTGTAGACCATGTTGTTACCAATGCGGCGAAAAATATTACTATATTTATCTTCCTTTTTAGTTTGAAAACAAAAATCTCAAATAGTAATGCATAAACAATGAACGTCTGAAAGGCACCTGGTTCCCAAAAAAAACTGAAATTGCGAATTGGATTAGAACGCAAATAAACATAAGCAATCCCAAGATTACGAACTGCAAGTCCGTTACTGTTATAAATGATCGGAAACCTCTCGATCAGAGCTGGAAGTGAAACCGAACATGCATACACTACTAAAGAAATAGACGTTGTAATCAATAAAGATTTTGTATAAATGTCCGCAATTGAGTGAAAGCTTACTAAGGAAACGATCAAAAAAGAAAACAAAATCATCCCAATTTGAAAGATTGCAGTATCTAATGATTCACGAACTATTAAAGTAGTCACTATAGTGTTTGATGCAAGAAACAAGCATATTGCTATTCCTTGTTTATTTAGGTAAAGAGTAGTCTGAATGATGAAAACTGATATACAAATAATTGCCAATAATATAATTTGTACTGTAACTCTTAGCCCAACAAAGCCATTGCAAATATAAAGGATTGCTACAAATAAAAACCCTAATAGAATCTCCTGTGCCACTGAAATATTAGACTTTAGGCTATTATTGAATGTCATAAGTATTCCCATCATTATTGATTCATCCCTCAATGACTTTTGCGAGATATTAAGGTGTGTGAAAAAAGAACTCTTTGTATAATCTACAGGATGAAAACTGTGAACTTACATGTACTCTATCACTGGATACATTTCAAGGCAAGAACAAGAAGCCAGACAAAAGATTTTGGCTTACATTGAGGGCTTCTTTTAAACAAGATGAATACAGAAACGTCTATATTACTTAAACCCCTGGCAATGGTTCAAAGTAATCTACATAGCATCTAGTTAACCCAACAGCTTTCATCGCTTTTCCTTGTATAACATCCCTGGGACTTTCTTATCTCTGTCACCAACGATGATATTGGCCATCTGAATGGGCAGATTATTATAATAATTCTCCAACAAAAATTTTTCATCTATAGTTATGAAGTCTGTTCTTCTAAAAAATGCCGATATTTTTCCTATGTTGTCAGCTAACTTATTGTCATCTTCGAACACTTGCAATGCATTAGGATAAGCATTGAGATAGGGCAACGAAGAGTCATCTTGAATGCGGTATAAATTAATTATTGGCTTCCTTGCCGATAGATATTCAAATACTTTACATGATACCATGTTGGGATTAATGCAACCGAAATTCAACAAGAAATCTGCAGCATTCTGTACTTGAATGATTTGTTCATGCGACACTTGCCCATGGTAAAAAACCAGACGATCCATAAGTCCTGTGGCCTTAATCTGCGCCAACAGAGTCTCTTCTATTGTTCCATAGATATGGAACTCTATCCCATCAATTTTCTGGAGGATTTTGAGAAAGTATAATGGGTTACCGGTGTACGAGCACATGTATCCCGTATATACTGCCTTCTTCAATTCTCCATGTATCGTATCTTTTTGAGCAGTATCTTGTACTCTATTCAAATCAAGCAATGGAATATCCATATATTTAATTTTTTCTTTTATATTGTCATAAAAGGTTTTTTGATAGTGCGCTTCATGGGATGCCATGACGCATATCATGTCCGCAGCGTGAAATACCGTTCTTTCCCATTTTTGTAAAGACTTCTTGTGTACGCGCTCGAATCTTTTGCTCTTTTGCATCTGTCTGCCGGTTAACGCGTCCAGCGTATAAACGATCATCCGTACCTGTGGAAACTTTCGCTTAATTAGCGTGGCTGCAAATAGCTCATCCATTCCGTTATATACGCCTATTACCGTATCGAAGGGTTTCTGTCGATACAGCCTGCAAGCTTTACGGTAGTATCGAAAAGCTAACAGCGGATCAGTCAGCGGCCAGTATCTTGATCCAAGGACAGCCCAAACTAAATTTAGTAGCCTATACCATATTTGAAAAATGCTTTCCACAAATCGATTTTCCTTAGGGAAAGCCTGCAGGCACCTACGTAGGCCATATACTTCTGTTCCATCCTGTATTTCAAAACGGGGTTGATCCCGACGGATCAACCTTGTTAATATCACCGCCTGATTATTTCGGCTGACATACTCCCTAACCACCTGTTTGGTACATAAGCCATTTGGTCCAGGTTTAATATTATAAAAATTTACAATAAATAAGCTATTCATATTTCTTCTTCAATTCCTCCTTTCTCTTCGCCCTCACGTCAATATTTATTCAATAAGATCAACGATCGTTCCCCCCATGCTCCTCATACTGAATGGATCGTCTAGCGATCTGTTCATAGGAAAACTCCGGTATTCCTCTCTCTGTTGCAATCTTCTTCATCTTCCGATAAGAGTCGGTATCGCGGTAAAGCTCCAAGATTGTACGCTTGATTTCCTCCATCGAATTCTCATGCAGAAATCGGCAGTTCCCGCCCACGTCTACATGCGTCATTCCTGCCCAGTATTTAAATACACACGGGATACCGCAGGCACATGCCTGTTCCCAGAGTACCGAATGAGTTCCCGGAAATACCGCTAAATCAGAGGCCAGGAACCAGTTATATGTTTCGTCGGAAGGAATCCAGCCAATATAACGTATTGATGCATGGTTCGACAGAGTGTCGAAGACGATTTTCATATCGGCGGAAGGCTGTCCGAATACCAATAGTTTTATCTTAGGCTCATTGATCTTTGCAACTGCCTCCATTAACAAGTCAATTTGTTTTGCTTTGCCGATTTTTCCGCCCGTCACAATCAGGAAATCGTCTTGGGCAATATTGTGTTTCTCTCTTAATCCTGCACGTATGTCTCTTTGATTGGCGAAATCTATTTTGTCATCATCTCCGCCCATGACTAAAAGCGCAGTCTTTTTTGCAGGAACACGATAAATATCCTGTAAGAAAGTTACCCGCAACGGAGTAACGCCCCATATCACCTCTGATATTTTTGCCGCTTCTCTAACCATGTGCCCCCATAGAAAACGGTGTAGAAATATTCGCCTGCGAAACCTTGTTACATCGGTATTAATGTAATCGCCGTGTTGATCAGAAAAAATCTTTACCTGAGGATGCTTTTTCTTGTACTTCGTCAATTCTCCGATACTGAAAAATTGTGTTCCATGGCAGAATATAATATCGGGTTGTATATTTTGTAACATGTCATATAAGCCGTTATAGATCCGAAACATCCGAGCAAACTTGCCAAAACGCAGATCGTAGGGCATAACCGTTACTTGGATTTGATCAGTGTTTAAATAGCTGTCCACGGGTCTTTCATATTCGTTCATATTTTTATCAAAGCAATACTGTGAAGCGATGATAGAAACCTCATAGCCCAGTTGCTTGTGTTTTCTTGGAAGGATATTCTCTTGATATTCATAACCTTCTATATAATGGTTGGCAAGGCATAAATGAACGATTCTCATTATTTATTTCCTTTTTCAATTCATGTTTTCCAGACAAAATCAATGTTCTCAAGGCTATCGCCGTTCGTTTTGAGTCATTCCAGCGGATTGTCCCACCATTTAATCTGAAGCAGTCGATCGATCTGCTCTTGTGGAAAACGTTTCCAAATTTCCTTGGCGGGAACTCCCCCGACAATGGTATAAGGCGCAACATTTTTGTTGACTACAGCACCCGCCGCAACGATCGCGCCATCACCGATTGTAACACCGCCCAGAATGGTAACATTGCTTCCAATCCACACATCGTTACCGATAACGATAGAGTATAGATTCTTTGCATCAACGTAAGTAAACTCCTGGAATTTCTGATGTGTTACAAAACACGGCTTGTTATAATGCTTTGTTGAAAAAAAACCGGGATATGTAGAAACAAATCCGGAGGAGGGATGATTTCCCGCCGCAGTGGTCACTCCGTTGCCGATCGAGCAGTATTTATTGATTTTTGTTTTCAATATGGAGCATCCTTCTCCAATATATGACCCGTAACCGATGTACCCATCAAAAATGGTGCCGCTGTATATTGTATTAGAGCCTTCAAAGACGGTGTTTATCCCAATTCTGCAAGGCTGATATATTTTCACATTATGGCACCTGCTTTGAAGCAATTTACATTTAATGTAACTTTTCAAATAGTTCAGCATATCTCACCTTCTCAATCCGTAATACCAAAGTGTTTCTTCAGCGCCTTGGCCTTTTCCTTTGCATCCAAATGTCCAAGATGTAGTGAGTTCGCCTTGGCATTTTCCAGATATTCGTCCACTGTCTTGATAACCCGTGCAGGAACTCCCGCTATGACGGAATTATCCGGATATTCACCTTTTAAAAGAGAACAAGCGCCAACGATACAGCGATTCCCGATCGTTGTTCCCGCAAGAATTGTAGAATTATAACCGATAAAGACATCATTACCGATTGTAATCGGAGCTGTTATTTCGAGATCAGGAACTTCTTTTCGCAAAATCAGCGTGCCTCCGTCATGCGTAATAAAAGTACAATTAGCAGTAATATAACAATCATTTCCGATACTTATTAACCAAGGTTCCGTACTGAACATGGATGGCTTCATTCCATAAAATCGCACATTGTTTCCAAGGCGAACGCCTAAATGTTTTGCATATCCGATGGGGCTCAGTTTTGACCAGATAAAACGAATTAAGTACTTGAACAACATCGTAACTTTTGCCATCATTAACCCTCTTTGTTTTTTACTATCAATTCAGCAAGCGCACTTTGATAGAGTCGGTAATCAAAATACTTAACCGCAGATTGATGTGCTTCCTCACACATTGCTTTTCTCTCCTCAAAAGTCAACTTTTCTGCTCTTCTAAGTGATTCCGCAAATGACTCCGCGGTACACTCTGAGACAATAATACCATTAATCTTGTCCTTGATATAATCACTCAGATCTGAGGTGAGATTGCAAATGACGGGGGTTCCGCTCGCAAGACTCTCGACCACTTTGGTGGGAAAACCGGCTTTTGCATATCTCTGAGTAGGTGAACGCAAAAGAACGGTAAAATCAGCGAACTCAAGAGCCTCAATGACCTTATCGCGAGATATTCTCCCCAAGAATTGAAGACTATCACCCAGACGATCTATGACCTGTTGATCTACTCCGCATATTTTGCAAAGTTGTTCCTTTGTAACTCCAGCCACTACTAATTTGATGTTAATTAATTCTTCGGATTCTAACAACGCAAGTCCTTCAATGACAATACTCAAATAATCTTTTTTCCCCGGAGAGCCTGCATAAAGAATTGTAATTTTTGAATCAAAAACTTTTTTATTTTTTGAAACACCTGTTACATCCATAATCACCGGGATTCGTGCGACTACCATTTTTTTCTCTTTGAAGTAATCCTCCAAGTATTTACTTATTGCAATAATCTTAAAACCATTATCAATAAGATGCTTCATCCAAAACTCTTTTTTTCTGTATTCCAAGCTAATTCTTCCAAATCGGAATTGCTCATGAGAATACCATTCCACGCTGTCATGTAAAAGCATGATTCTTTTTTCTTTTGCAAAGCGTTTCACATAGATCAATGTTGAAGTAGGAATCGTCATCACTAATATTGCATCAAAAGGTCCGTTATCATTAATTACATGTTTTATATGTTTCGTGAACCAAATGAAGTCAAACAGTTTATTCAATCGACCATTCCTAGAGCCTCTTAATGACAAATAACTTATTCCGTCATATTCTTTCATCTTAAATTCAGTACATTCACCTCGAGCCACAATAATCACTTCATATCCATTGCGTTGAAATAATTTGGCTATATAGTGCATTCGAACCGTTTCGGCAAATCCGTCAGGATACTTATACATCGATAAAATTAGCGCTTTCATTGATTACCCTCTCATCGTATGCAAGTTTCTATTTATCAAAATCCTTATATAGATTCAATCATAGACTAATAGGAAATTTCTTTCGTTTATCCGGCGATTATGCTTCTCATTACAAACTTCAACTACTTCTCCCCTTCGGTTAATTGTTTCCACTCTCGCATATACTCCTGGAAAACAAGCTCTACACAATAATGTGTACGGATTTTTCTCATTGCGTTATTTCCCAAAAGCACTCTCCGGGCTTTATCGGCAATTAATCCTTCTAATGCATTCACTATATCACTCGAATCCTCTTTATTAATGAGCACACCACAGTCATTTTCGAGCATATCGGGAATTGCACCCACTTTTGTGGCAATGATCGGCTTAGACAGCGTCATAGCTTCAAGAAT
The DNA here is from genome assembly GCA_012729635.1 of Clostridiaceae bacterium. Classification (GTDB taxonomy): domain Bacteria; phylum Bacillota; class Clostridia; order Saccharofermentanales; family Saccharofermentanaceae; genus JAAYCT01. The sequence goes on from JAAYCT010000008.1 coordinate 110,514, forward strand.
GACATTGGGGAAGCCCTCAGTGTAACTTGGAAGAATGAAGATTTCCGAAGAATTAAGTAAATTCATGGCCTCTTCATGGTTTTTTTCGCCTTCGAAATTCACGCCTTCAAAGGAGTATTTCTCCCTCAAATACGCAAGATATTTGGGCAGACAAGGACCAACCAGAAGCAGAGCCCAATCCGTATGTTTTTCGAAAACCTGCTTCCACGCAAGTAAAAGTTCTTCAATTCCCTTTTCTTTTATCAGCCATCCGAGAAACACGACTTTTTTACTTTTTTTGTCTGCGGGTTCCGGAAGCTTCGATATGTCCACAGGATTGGGAATATATACAACTTTTGTATCTGGTAGATATTTCCGAATTGATCGACAGGTTTCATTATCAATCGTCACCACTTCTGAGGCAAGCATGATTGCTTTTGATATGTGCCTCCATTCGCGAGTATTGTTGTCTGCGATTTGACTGATACGCCCAAATCGTATGTGATAAACAGTCGGAATATGTTCTTTTTTTGCTTTTTTTAGAAGAGCAATATCCCTAAATATGGCGAGTTGTCCGCTTGTGGTTATATGAATCACGTCTGGACGACTATTCTTGATGATGCCACTCAGAACTATTCTTTTTTTTATCATTGAAAATCCGCCATCAACGACCCTATTCCAAAGAGTTCTCCCTTCTGTCGCCCTGAGTTTTGATGCAGTGTTCAAAATTGCACACTCAACATCATCACGGTTTTCTGAAATGTAACTATTAATTAAGCGAGTCCAGTTTGCAATTCCGCCATAAGGAGGTGGAACAGGCGCAATGAGGCATAATCTCATTTTTGTATAATTCGAATTATACTCGTTTAGCATATTTTTCTCCTTATACCTTGGCTGATTTTTATTCTGCACATTCACTAGTATTGAAATGTACTATGGAACTCCAACACAATTTTGGACAGGTATTTAATCATCACATTTTTGAAGACTAAGATTCTACATTTGAGCCATTGCAATGGACTTAAGTAGTCGAGACGTTTCCGTATTCTTCTTTTGTTGTAGAATCCCTCAATGCAAGCAAACATCTTCTGTCTAGTTTTAACTCTTGTCTGGAAGCGCTTCCAGTGTACGGTTTCTTCCTTGAGATTGGCGAAGAAGTTTTCACTCCTGCTGTAATCTCCCGGAGTCCCTTTACGCAAACAACTCTGCCGCATCCCATACCGATTCTGAGTAATTCCCACGCTGTTCCATCTTAGCAAATTGTCTATCATATCAGCATGATCCCAATTATGTTTGCCCGAGTATTCTTGAGTACATTTGTCCCTTCAAAATACTTTGGGTGTTAATACTCCATCGATCGGATTGATGACGCAACCAATACTGTAACGATCCGCGTTTGAGCATTTTTTCCGATTCGAGTGCATATTTCGTCAAAAAAATCCCGATGCAAGAATATCGTCAATTAGCAATAATTACCACATGTGCCCTCGGGCAGATTTCATTGAGTTCTGTACATCACAGAGTTCTTTTGCAGGAAATGCGTCCCACATATAGGTTTGGTAAAAAACTTCAATCCTTTCATTTTTTCTTCTGATTTTCGAGCGTTTCCCGAACTGTTCTATCGGAGAGAAATCATAATGTTCAGCATGGTCTCCTTATATCTCATCCAAAGTTTTCCGTAATAGACTGATGTATTTTTCGGTACATATTTCAGTAGTATATTTTCTTTCAAAAAGTTGTCTGGCATTCTCACCCATGTTTTGTCGTTTCTCTTCATCACTTCTGAGTTCATCAATGCTACGAATCAAAGCCTCTACGTCCCCGATCTCGACAGAAAATCCTGCGTCGTGCTCAACTAATTCTCTGGACAGTTCGGCATCTCGATTCATGATTGAAATAACCGGTTTACCTGCCATCAAATAACTGTATGTTTTGCTGGGCATTGCAAGATCCGAGAGCCCGCTATTGAGCGTAACGACGAACACATCACTATCATTAAGCGCCCGCAAATAATCATCGCCGTGAAGATAATCGGATATATAAACATTTTGCAAGGCATTTTGTTCAACCTGATTACGCAAGTGTGTAAATTTGTTACCATGTCCCGCAAACATAAATCCTACACTATCCGAATTCATCCTCTTGATGGCGCATATGAGTGTATCAACATCCTGAGCCGTCCCGATATTTCCAAAATATGAGACAATAAATCGGTTTTTCAATTCTTGGTGTTCGATGATTCGGGTTACACTCGTTTTTTGCATTCTATCCATCGTCACGTTTTGATACCAATTGTAAATAACACTTACTTGCTCTTCTTTCAGTCCCTTACGGTTTGCAAGAAGAAAACGCTTCATATCTTCGGAAATAACCACCACATGATGAACAATCCGGAAAAGAGACTTGTTAATGCGAATCATTAATGAACTCAGAATACCGTTATTCTTTATTTTATTGGTCGCGATAGCAATTTCAGGATATGCATCAAAACACACAAAGATCACTTTGATTCCGTACAGCTTATACGCAAGAGACGCCACCATCGGCAAGATGGGCGGATTGGAATACACGATCAGTGTTCTGTATTTTTTGAATCTTCGAATTCTCAACAGTACTTCCAATGTGAAGGAAAAGAAGTTAATCAAACGACCCATCCGACTGCTTCTTTTCGTTTGAATGTACCGAAGTCTTCGTATGCCAATTTTTCTGTGTGTTTCTTCAATGGCAACTCTCTTGTTGCAGTACTCCTTCGGACAACCGCAAAGAACATCTACCGACAATCCGGCTTCTGCTAAAGCAACCGCTGTATCATACGGGAGTGTTGCCGAAGACACATATTCAGGGTAAAAAAACTGACATAAAAACAGCACATCTTTCATTTTCGAATCTGAAGTACCCTCCTTCAAACGAACATTCTGGAAAAATAAATCTCGATAAAAACTTGAAGCAATTGTATCTTTCATCTGATCTCTCTTTTCCCTTGTTCACACCGTTGCTCATTATCAAGTCAAAAAGCAAATTATCATTTCAAATAACTTGTGCAAATCAAAACCGTTGACTCGACGTTATGTCATCTTTTCAAAACTTATCCCCCCGGTCTCATCGGAGGTCGGCGGATCGGGGCTTTGGGGGCAGGCTTGGGCGGGGGCGGCTCGGGATTCGGTTTGGCGGTGCTGTTCGCGGAGACAAGCTTCTCCGAAGCGGGCCGGGCGGGGCGGCCGGGCGGGCGTTTTGGGCTCTTGGTGTCGACTCCGTAGCCGTAGCCGTAACCGTAGACACCCTCCTTTTTGCCGGTGTGATTGAGAACCGCTCCGATGACATTCGCGTTCGCGCGAATGAGTGTCGTATAGGCTTCCTTAAGCGATTCGCGACGGGTCTTGGCGTTCCGGACGACCAGGATTACCCCGTCGACGAGGGACGCGATGATCTGCGTATCCGGAACCAGAAGGATCGGCGGTGTGTCCATTATGATGTAATCGAATTCCTTCCGAAGCTCCTCCAGAAGATTCCGGAATCGGTCCGAAGTGAGGAAACGACTGGGATTGCTCGGCTTGCGACCCGCCGTAATCAGGTATAAATTCGGCACTTTGGCCTTATAGACGAATTGGCGCCAGTCCGCATCCTGAGAAATAATATCGCTCAAACCGCGCGTATTCACGAGATTAAAGAGAAGGTGTGCGCTCGGATTGCGCATATCCGCGTCGATCAGAAGGGTTTTCTTGTCCGAAGCGGCCATCGCCGCCGCGGTATTGGCCGCGATCGTCGTTTTCCCCTCCGCGGGAAGTGCGGACGTAAAGATCAGTGTCCTTTGTCGGGCTTCGACGAACGAGAAATCGATATTCGCCTTCAATTTTCCGAAAATCGACGCGATCGCCAGATCCGGATTTCGTCCGGCTCCGATCCGTAACTTTTCGTTCATGATGGTCGGCCTCCTTTTGAATCGAGCCGGACACGGTCTCGCGACCGGCTCATATGCGCTGCGCCGCTTTCCCGGCGCGGGGGTCAGTCTTCGATGATCCTCGGGATACTTCCGAGGACGGGAATGCCCAGTAATTCGGTGATCTGCTCCTCGCTCTTGATCGAGCGGTCGAGAATCTCTACGAGAAAAGCCAAACCGAAGCCGAAAACGAGTCCGACCGCGAAGCCCAAAGCGGCGTTGCGCGGTCGATTCGGGGAAACCGGCACAGCCGGAAGCCGGGCTTCATCGATGATCTGGACGTTGTCCATCTTCATGAACTCGATCACTTCTTTCTGGAAAATGCGGGTCACCGAATTGGCGATCGCCTGCGCGAGAGCGGGATCTCCGTCCCGGACCGAGATATGGATGATCTCGGTATCCTTGGCGGACGAGACATTGATTTTCTCGGCGAGCCGTGCGGTCGTCATCGGCAGACGCTGCTCGGCGATCACCTGCTCGAGCACCCGGTTGGTCTTGCAAAGAACACTGTAGGAGTTCACGAGTTTGACATTCAACGTGTAATCATTGTAGGTAAGCGGATCGGTGCCGGCTTCCGCGCTCTTGACACTGCTGACGATGATCGTCGACTTTGCCTCGTAGACATCGTCCTGAAAAAGATACGTGATCAGCGTTGCCCCGACCCCGATGACGATCGTTACGATGAGCATCAGCCAGAATCGTTTGCGCAGCATGGTAATGATTTGTTCGATACCGATCTCCGTCGTCGTATCCGAGCTCATTTCTTCCCCTCCGGTTCAATACTTCCGCTATTGTATTTATGATAAACATCGGAGAAGCAATCAACAACCGATAATTCATATCGCAATACACTAGTTAGCATCATGTAACATGACGGAAAAACAATCCGCCGCACCAAAAAAACCATTGGCGGACGCGAAGTCCGTGCAATCCGATTCCAAGCGCAGTGAAAACCGCTCCTGTCACTAATCTAGCACAAAGAGTATCCCATTGACGGTACATTATCAATATTTTGCGGAATTTTTTCCGTTTATTGCAAAAAATCGCTCGTTCGCTTTGCCGGTCAGTCCTTCAGCAATCGGGTGTACGAACGAAATTTCCGGAGCGCGACGGTCAGAACGGACGCGACCGCAATCGCCGCGACCGCCTGGATCAGATTCGCGGGTACCTGCGCGGCGGCAACGGCAAACCCGTACATCAGTCCCTCAAAGAGAAAATATCCGCCGACCATGATCGTTTCCGCGACCGCGAACGCAAAGGCTTTTCGCTTGACCGACGGCTCGCTTTTTCGAAGGATCAGTCCGGCGCACAGGCCGAGAAGTCCCTTGATCACAAACGTCGCCGGTATGTAAACGGTATAACCGAGTGCCAAATCACTGAGCGCGGAGCCGATGGCCGCCGGGAAAAAGACCCAAGGTCCGAACAGATACGCGCAAAGGAGGATCATCCCGTCCCCGAAGTTCATATAGCCGAGACCCGAAGGAATCATAAGCAGGGTCGCCGCGAAAATCAGTGCCGCCGCCAGGCCCAGAAACGTAATCGTAAAAACGGGCTTACGGCCGAACCGCCGGTCCGTGCCCCGCGGTCCGTTTGCGTCGTTGCGGTCACTTTCGGTATTCTCCGTCCGGATTTCCGGGTTCTTATCGTTTGGATGGTTCATGTTGTGCCTCCTTGGTTTGTCTTGCTATCATACCGCCGGTTTGATACCATTGAAAGGGTCAGTTTATAAGTTTTTGATGGTGCCAGTTTTGCGCGAAAACCGCTTCTGTTCCGGATCCCTTCCGGCAAAGGGCAAATCGATCGCCGGCGCCGGAAAGGTTGATCATGTATATCCCGATTCCCGCTTTGTCCGATGAGTCGCTTTATATTCGAATCTACCGGTCGATCCGGGAGGATTGTCTCTCGGGCTTACTGCGCCCCGGCGATCGTCTGCCCTCCCGAAGAAAGCTCGCCCGGGAGCTCGGCGTCGCCGTCAATACCGTGGACGGCGCATATCAACAGCTGGTCTCCGAGGGCTATGTCGAATCCGTCCCGCGAAGCGGCTTCGTCGTGCGTCCGTTATTCAAAGAAGACGCACAAGGCGGAAAGCTCGGTTTTTTGCGGGAAAGCAAAGGCGCGGGGCGCGGATCTTTCACCGACGAAGGGCGCAATCAAGGCGCCGACCGGGGGTCCGGAAACACGGAGTCCGAAGGGGAAAATACGGAGGATGAACTCATCGATTTTTCGCCGAACGGCGTCGACTTGTCCGCCCTTCCGATCCATGATCTCCGAAAGCTGATTCGTGAAGTTTTCTCGTCGGATCCGAAAGTGGTCTTCGGCGGATGCGATCCGAAGGGTCATCCGGCTCTTCGCGCCGCACTCTGCCGGTACCTGGCCGTCGTGCGCGGGATCGGCTGTTCGCCCGACCGGATTGTCATCGGGGCGGGTACGGATTATGTTCTGCAGTACCTGATCCGGCTGTTGCGGCTTGCGGTGAATATGCGGGCGATCGCGACCGAGAATCCGGTATATAACAAGGCCATTCAAATCTTTACGAGTCTGGGCGAGACGGTCGTACCCCTTCCGCTTGATGATCAGGGGCTGATTCCCGAAGCCCTGCGCGCCTGTCCGGCGAATATCGCCTATGTGACGCCGTCGCATCAGTTTCCGCTCGGCATCGTCATGCCGGCGGGACGACGTGCCGACCTGCTTTCGTGGGCATCGGACAGCGCCGACCGGTACATCATCGAGGATGATTACGACAGCGAGTTCCGCTACTCCGGTCGTCCGGTCCCGCCGCTTTTCGCGATGGCCAAAGCGGATAAGGTCATCTATTTGGGCACATTCTCCAAGTCCGTCGCTCCCTCCCTGCGGATCAGTTATCTCGTTTTGCCCGAAGTGCTTTCCGGGATCAGCCGGAACCGCATGGCTTTCTTTAACACAACCGTGTCCGTGCCCGACCAGCTCGTTCTCGCCCGCTTTCTGGAGACGGGGCTTTTCGAGCGACACATCAACCGGATGCGGACGCTCTACCGGCGCAAGAAGGATGTGCTCGTCCGGGAGTTGTCGTCTTTTCAGACACCGCCGGAAATCACCGGAACCGATGCGGGGATGCACCTGATCTGCTCGTTTCGGGACGGGCCGGGAGAAACGGAACTGGTTGAGCGTGCGGCACATAAGGGTGTCCGGGTCTACGGCATCTCGGCTTATTTTTCGATCCGCGGGATACGGGACCCCTCCGCGGTCCTGCGGATTCCCGAATCGACCGTGCTTCTGGGCTACGGCGCTCCGGACGCGGATACGATCGTACGGGGTTGTCGCCTGCTTCGGGAAGCGTGGAATCGACAGGGAAAACACAGGATTGCGAATATACAATTCCGATAAAAAGAGACTGTCTCATTTGACTTGGTTACAAGTCTTTGGAGACAGCCCCTGCGTTTATATATACAAGTGTCTTCCGCGTTCTTGCGATTCAGCCCTCGGGATTTGCGGCAACCGATACGATTTTCTGTGTCTCGCGCGCGATCGCCAGTTCCTCGTTGGTCGGAATGATCAACACTTTCGCGGTCGACCCGGGTGCGGACAGATCCATCGCGACACCCCGCAGTCCGTCATTCGCCGAATCGTCGATCGCAAGCCCGAGGAATTCGAGTCCCCGGATGCTGTCGCGACGAACGTTAGAATTGTTCTCGCCGATGCCCGCGGTAAAAACGACCGCATCGACTCCGCCCATCGCGGCGGCGTAGGCGCCGATATATTTTCTGCACTGATAACAAAAAATGTCCATCGCCAGACGGGCGCGGTCATTTCCGTGCGCGGCGGCGTCCTCCAGATCCCGAAAATCGGATGAGACGCCGGAGACACCGAGCACGCCGGACTTTTTATTCATCAACGCATCGATTCCCTTCATGTCCAAACCCTCTTTTTCCATCAGAAAGGTAACGATCGCCGGATCGATGTCACCGCAACGGGTCCCCATGCAGATGCCCGCCAACGGCGTGAGCCCCATTGACGTATCCATGCATTTCCCGTTCTTGACCGCCGCGATCGACGAGCCGTTGCCGAGATGACAGGTGACGATCTTCAGCTCCTCGAGCGGACGACCGAGCATTTCGGCGGCGCGTTCGGCGACATAACGGTGTGAGGTCCCGTGAAATCCGTATCGACGGATGCGGAATTCCTCATAGAGCGCGTACGGTAACGCGTACATGTATGCTTTGGGCTTCATTGTCTGGTGAAAAGCGGTGTCAAAAACCGCGACCTGCGGGACGCCGGGCATCGCCGCCTCGCACGCTTCGATCCCGGTCAGATTCGGCGGGTTGTGAAGCGGCGCCAGCGGGATGCAAACGCGAATCGCCGCCTTAACGGAAGGCGTGATCAACGCCGATCCGGAGAATTTTTCGCCGCCGTGAACGACGCGGTGCCCGACCGCGTCAATTTCCATCATCGAATGGATGACACCGTGCTCGGGGTCGGTAAGCATTGCCAGAACCTGCTCCATTGCCTCCTTGTGATCCGGAAGATCGACGTCAATCGATATTTTTTCTTCGCCGAGCCGCGTATGCGTAATCGTCGAATCATCCAGTGCGATCCGCTCGGCCCCGCCCTTTGCGAGAACCTCGCCGGTATCCGATTCAAAAAACTGATACTTCAGGGAAGAACTTCCCGCATTAATAACCAATACTTTCATCGATACTCTCCTGTCTCTTAATCGATTGCCTGAACGGCGGTGATGGCCGCGACACCGACGATATCATCCGCGGAACAGCCGCGCGACAAATCGTTTACCGGTTTCGCGATTCCCTGCGTAATCGGTCCGTACGCCTCGGCTTTCGCCAGCCGCTGGACGAGCTTATACGCAATATTGCCGCAGTTGAGATCCGGGAAAATCAGAACGTTGGCCTTGCCCGCAACCGGACTGCCCGCGGCCTTTTTCGCGCCGATATGCGGGACCAGCGCGGCATCGACCTGAAGCTCGCCGTCCAGGTTGAGCTCCGGCGCTTTTTCCTTTGCGATTCGGGTCGCTTCGATGACCTTCTCCGTCAGTTCGGAACTCGCCGATCCGTAGGTCGAATAGGAAAGCATCGCGATGACCGGTTCCTTTCCGGTCAATTGACGAAAGGTTTTCGCCGAGGAGATCGCAATCTCGGAAAGTTGATCCGCGTCCGGGTTTTCGACCAGTCCGGAATCCGCAAAAAGAAAGGTGCCGTCCGCACCGTATTCGCATTCGGGAACAATCATCATAAAGAGACCGGAGACCAGCTTGGTGCCCGGCGCGGTTCTGAGAATCTGTAATGAGGGACGAAGGGTGTCCGATGTGCTGTGGATCGCGCCGGCGACCATTCCGTCGGCGACACCCATCTTGACGAGCATCACACCCAGATACATTTCGTCGCGCATCCGGCGAAGACCTTCCGCACGCGCCTCATCCATGCTCGAAAATTTCGCCCGCCGCAGCTGAGCAAACATCTCCGCGTACTCGATGTATTCGGGATAATTCATCGGATCAATAAAAACGGCGCCGGAAATATCCCATTTCCCCGCGCCGGCCATCAGCTTTTCTTTGTTCCCCAAAAGAATGACCTTTACGATGTCATCCGCCATCAGCTTGGATGCGGCCTCCAACGTTCTCGGGTCCTCTCCCTCGGGAAGAACGATGGTTTTTCCGGCCGACTTCGCCCTTTCGATGATCGATTCGATAAACGTCATGAACCTCGCCTTCTTTCGTTCCTTTATTCACACGCTTTGAAGCGCGCGTTGTGTCCGCAGACAGTATATAGAAAAAAGTATCCCGCGACAATGCAAAAAAAGGGAAAAACGTTCTTTTTCTCTGTTTTTCGTCCGGTGCCCGTTATCGGCTCCGCAATTCCCGCTACCCGTCTCCGGTCATCGCCAGGAGCACCGTCAGATTATCCGTCGCGGTCGTCATGTTCCGGTAGTCGCCGACTTTTCGAAAAATCATGTATCGGGCGGGGCTGGTCTCCAGAGTCGCCATGCTCCGGCTCAAGCGATCGAGCGTTCGGGCGTACAGATTAGTATCCCCTTCCGAAATCGCGATCAGAAGGATCAGTCCGTAGGCCTCGGTCGCCTCCGTCGGGGACGCGGCCGCCCCCGTGATAATGTCATATTCGGTGTAAATAAACCCGGAGTTGTAGATCTGCTCCCGGATCCACGCGAGCGATTGGACCGGAAGTGCTCCGACCTCGGAAAGTCGAAGCATCGTCTTGATCGAAGAAATCGCGTCCACCTTCGCATCGCCGCCCGCGGTATATATATAATCTTCATTATCTGTCGAATACGCGAGCGCAAACAGGGGCAGTCGGTCGGAAATGTATCCCCCGCGAAGAATCTCCAATGCGTCGTTGTACAGCGGCTCATATTGCGCGTCCGTCTGCGCAAGAAGAAGAAACGCGCGCAGATCCGGCGCACACAGCTTCATCGCGCGGTACATTTCAACGGGTTCGTCCCGTTCCTCAAGATACGTATCCAGATTGATGATGGCGACCGGCCATTCCGAAGTATCGGTCGGAACAAATGCGTAATCCTGAAGAAGCGTTCCGTCCTCCGACTGAACGGAAAGGGCCGCGTTCCGGATTCGCTCCCAGTCCTCCGCTTTGCCCCAGCGCGTATGGTATTCCAGCAAAGCGCGCAGGTACGCACACTCGGCTTCCAGAGAAGTCCCCGGGTTCCGGTCGGTCGGTTCGTGTTCCGCCGCGATGTCCGCCGTCGGAGCTTTCCCGGACAGCCGATCGATCTGATCGATGCGACGGGCTCCGAAAAAGCCGCCGTTTCCGTCGTCGAAATCCTGCGCAATCGCCGCAGACAGCTTGGCCGCGGACGAACGGTCTTTACGGGCAACGTACAGTCGCATCAGCAATGCCTGATCGGTCAGATCGATATACGCGGATTGCGCAGGCGTCATACTCAGCAACTGACCGGGCAAAAGATACCAGGAAAGCACGTACGGGCCCGTCTGCGAATCATCGATCAGGAGTGCATTGAGCCGCATGCGCAAAAGATCGGGGCGATAGCCCTGTTCGGACGCCGCCTCCAGCATCTCGCGCGTCGGGGCGTACGAATTCGCCGCCGGCTTGGGACCGGAATAGAAAATACGGTCTCGAAAAATAAGAAGCATCCCACCCGCGACCGCAATCAGAATAATAAACCCGATCAGGATGATTCGCCATGCTTTCTTTGAAGACTCTCCGAATCTTACCGACATTTCCGTCCTTTCGAGCCTACCCATCCGCGCTCGGTTTGTGTACAATAATGGGTAAATCCACGGTCGTATATTAAAGTATTATTTTACCACAATCCGGGGCCGGGAAAGGAATCATTCGCCCGATGAACGTTGTCGGAATCGTCGCGGAATACAACCCGTTTCATAACGGACACGCTTACCAGCTCGCAAGGGCGCGCGATCGCTTCGGAGATCAAACCCCGATCGTCGCCGTGATGAGCGGCCCGTTCGTTCAGCGCGGCGAGCCCGCAATCGCGAGCAAATGGCTGAGAACCGAAGCCGCGCTTCTTTCCGGAGTAGACCTAGTCATTGAGATTCCGTTTACCTTCGCCTGCGCGTCGGCGGAGCGTTTCGCCCAAGGCGCGATCCGACTTTTATCCGATACCGGGATCGTCACCGATTTGTATTTCGGCTCCGAGTGTGATGATCTTTCTCTTCTGTGCTGCGTCGCCGAGGAGTATGACGAGGAGAATCCGGAATATATCTCCCTGTTGCGGGAGAAGCTGCGTGAGGGAAAATCCTACGCCAAAGCACGTGAAATGGCGGTCGGCGAGTATTTTCGCAGGAGCGGCAGAACGGAACTCGCCGAGGCATCCGCACGGATCATGAGCATGCCGAACAGCATCCTGGCGCTCGAGTACCTGATCGCGATCCGAAAGACCGGATCGAAGATCCGGCCGGCCGCCTTATTGCGGGAAGGGGCGGGCTACAACGACTGCTCGACCGAATCCGCGCTGATGAGCGCAACCGGAATTCGAAATCTCGTGGACCGTCGGATCGATGACGGGAAATACCGGGTGACGGATATCGCATCGGACCTGATCGGCCGACTTCCCATAATCTCTTTGTCCCTCCTTCTGTCCGAATGGCAGAAGGGCGTCTGCCCGCTTACGCCGCGCGCCCTGATCGGAGAGCAGATTATAAGAATCCGGTCCGAATCCATAGAAACGCTCGAAAAATTCGCGTACATGGGTGACCGACTCCCCGGGCGTCTGAAAAACGCGGTCGGACGGCTGCGTGATACGGATCCCGAACACCTCCTGGAGGCTTTTCGGGAGGAAGCCGATACCCGAAGATTTGCTCCGACGCGCATCTTTCGGGCAATGACCTCCATGTTGGTCGGTCAGCTTGAAAAAGACCTGTCCGACTTAGTCACACCCGAGTATATTCGCGTCCTCGGATTTTCGGACCGGGGAAGAAATCTGTTGCGGATGATGCGCAAGACCTCTGCCCTCCCCGTAATGGACAAAGCGTCCGATTTTCTGTCCCACGGAGGAAATCCCGCCCTGACCCGAATGGCGGAGCTCGACCTGATCGCCTCGGACCTCTGGGCGTTGAAGGCCGGACTTCGCTACGGCGATGAATTTGAGCGGATCGTTATCCGGCTGACCGCCGCTCAAACCAAAAGAAGAGACGAGCGTGTATTCCCCGATTCATCAGCGTGAACGATCCGTTCTTTCGTTCCGGTCGTTTCTTCGGCTCGGATCCGTTCTTTCGTTCCGGTCGTTTGGGCGACACGAGAAACAAAAAGTGGCGGTCTCAAAACAATGTACGCCCGGATGTTGAACCGAAGCCCAATGAAAGGGTGCACAGTATAACTTGAATCCGGCCGGGGCCTACGGACCTTCGAAGGTCCGTAGCGGCTTGAAATTGCCGACAAAATGCCGGAAACACTCGGATTTTTCGACATTATTCCATTATCGAGAGGGTCCGGAGCACTTTTCTCGAATTTGCCGGTATCCGCGCCGCTCGAAAAGCCGAACATACCGGCGCGGCCTCGTTTTTGATCAATGATTACCGACTAAACGAAGCACATCGGCGATTTTGTCGGTATCCGGGCGGCGCGCGGCCTCGTTTTTGATCAATGATTACCGACTAAACGAAGTATATCGGCGATTTAGTCGGTATCCGGGCGGCGCGCGGCCTCGTTTTTGATTAATGATTACCGACTAAACAAAGCATATCGGCGATTTAGTCGGTATTCGGGCGGCGCGCGATCGCATTTTTGATCAATGATTACCGACGAAACGAAGCACATCGGCGATTTAGTCGGTATCCGGGCGGCGCGCGGTCTCGTTTTTGATCAATGATTACCGACGAAACGAAGCACATCGGCGATTTAGTCGGTATTTCCTCGCCGTCACGCAAGTGCAGTCTCCGTCCCCCATACATTCCTGTCGAATCCGGTTCTATAACATCTCAAAACGCTGCAAATAAACTACTACTGTATCAGAATGGATTCAGAGTAAGTTTCATGGGCTCTTTTTCAATCCAGTGGTGAGACGCTTGAACGTTTGCCGCATCGTATTGGGTTCAGACCCATGATCCATCTGCTTCGAAAAAAAGCTGCCTCATCCGACTTTGCTACAAGTCTTTTGAGACAGCCCATTCGTATTCATGATAAAACTCGGTCGAACAGGGATTCAATGAATCATTCGGCACTCTTGGTAACGGCATTCGCCATCTTGGCCAGACGCGATTTCTTGCGATCCGCGGTCTTCTTATGCATCAGACCCTTGGCCGCTGCCTGATCAATCGCCTTCTGTGCTTCGCGAATCGCGGTCGCACCCTGATCGTCCGTCGAGGCGACGGAGGCCTTCGCCTTCTTGATTACCGTGCGCAGTTCGCTCTTCTTCATCTTGTTTGCCGCGGTCTTCTTCGCGGTGACACTGACACGCTTGATCGCTGATTTGATATTCGGCATTCCCTTCACCTCCATCTTTTTTTCTACAGACTAGGAGATTCTATCATGATTTCAAAACCGATGCAATACTTTGCGCGGATAAATCGTCTTATCATTGACACCCGATAAACAAGCCCCGATAATCGAATTATCGGGGTTAAGGAGGATGAAATTATGAAAAAGAAAGTATTCACCGTTATTCCATTGTTTGCGTTGATCCTGAGCCTGATGGCCGGATGTTCGGCATCGCGGGAAGCGCCCGGACTCCAAAAAGAGGGTGCGGATGCCAACGTCGCGTATGACGGCGAAGTTTCCGGGGCCGACGATCGATCCGGAAGCTTCACTCCGGAAATCGATGCCGGTGCGCCGCAAACCTCCGGAAAAAAGATCATCTATACCGCATTGATTTCCGTTGAGGTAAACGACGTAAAGGAAGCGATGGATGAGATCACCGCAAAGGTGACGGAATTCGACGGATATATTTCCGGTTCGGATTATTATAATAAAGATCGCGTAGCAGGAACCGTCACCGCACGGATTCCTCCCGGGAAGCTGTCCGAGCTTACGGAGAAAATCGGAGGCCTCGGAAAGGTGCTCAGCACCAAGCTTTCCTCCGACGATGTCACTTTTCAATATGTGGATATCGAATCCCGTTTGAAAAGCGCCGAAGCCCAGGAAAAGCAGCTGCTCGAACTGATGGAAAAGGCGACGGAAATCGAGGGTATTCTGGCCGTGCGTTATGAACTCGCCCGGGTTCAGGAAGAAATCGAAGTGTATAAAGGTCAGCTTCGCTATTACGACAACATGGTCGATTTTTCGACCGTCACGATTCAGCTGACCGAGACATACGTTCCGAAATCACCCGAAGCCGACGAGAACGAGGGTCTGCTGGCCCGTTGGGGCTTTGACTATATCGGATCGAATATCGCCAAGGGCTTTAAAAACAGTATCACCTTCGTCACCAACGCGTTCGGATTCATCCTGATCGTGCTCAGTTACGCCCTGATCCCGCTTCTGATCATCGGCGCGTTTATTTTCGCGATCGTGTTTGTCACCCGAAAAATATCGAAAAGGAAAGCGAAAAAAAGTGTGCCGGCCGTTGCCGGACCGAAGGATCCGAACAAGAAGGCGTAATCGGATCCGAATCCCGTCCGGGTGAACGGAAGAAATCATCAACCGAACCGCTTGAACTTGAATTATGCGGCGGTCCCCTCGGCTTTTCCCACGGCTTTTTGCCCGCGGATGAGCATTGAGAGCCGCCGCATTTCAAACGACAAAACCACCGCCGTCACCGCGATCGTGATCGCATCCGAGACCGGAGTGGCGTAAAACATGCCCTGCAATCCGAAAAAACGCGGAAGGATCAGATACAGCGGAAGCAGGATGATCGCCTGACGCATAAGTGTAAGGATCAAAGAAACGACCGACCTTCCGATGAACTGAAAATAATGCCCGCCCATAATCTGAAGACCCAACAAAGGTAAGACCATCATCACGATCCGCATCGCCGGAGCCCCAAGCTCGATCACGTCCGGATCATCAAAAAGCGTCGCGATCTCAACGGATCGGGTCTGAATGACCACCGCCCCCGCAACCGTGAATATCGTCGCGAAAACAACCGAAGCAAATAACGCCCGGCGTACCCGCCGGTAGTTGCCGGCTCCGTAATTGTAGCCGATGATCGGCTGGACTCCGTGTCCGATCCCGATAATGGGCATCAGCGCAAGCATTGCGACGGAGGTGACCATCATCATCCCCGCGACCGCGATATCCCCGCCCAGGGAAGTCAATTGACGCGTCATGATCGCCTGGACGATCGAAGCGGTGCTCTGCATCGCAAAAGCGGACATTCCGATCGCAAACGCCTTCCGAAGCACGGACCATCTCGGACGAAGCGCACGGAAAAGAAGCGGTACGGGCGAGATTTTTCCCGCGAAAAACAAGATGACGATACCCAGCGACACGCATTGCGCGATCCCGGTTGCGATCGCGCCGCCCTTCACACCGAGCCCCAACCCGAAATCCATCGTCCACTCGACAGAAAAAAACCGAAACGTATATTCTTTCAGGATGAAGATCGGATCAAAAATCATATTGACGACCGCCCCAATGATCTGCGTCATGACGGACCAGAGCGGATGCCCGACACCGCGCATCGTACTCGACATCGCAAACTGAACCGAATTTGCCATGTTGAAAATCATCAGCATGCGGATATAGGAAAGAGCGTGCGGCAGGGACTCCGCACTCGAACCGAAAAGCGGGACCAATTCATCCGCAAAAATATAAAACAGAACACCGATAACGGCTCCGACGATCATCGAAAACGAAAGACAGTTGCCGAGCACCATTTTCGCGTCTTCGTATTTTTTTTGCCCGAGTTTGATCGAGATCAAGGCGGTCGATCCGATTCCGACCAAAGCCATAAACGCGAACGCAATGGTCGTCAGCGGCAAGGTCAGACCGACACCGGCCATGGCCGCTCCGCCGTCGGACATCCGTCCGATCCACATCCGATCCACGAAGCCGTACAGCGCATGGACCGTCATGGATAAAATAGTCGGGATCGAAAACGATAAAAGCAGAGGAATAATCGGGCGGGTCGCAAGGATTCGCTCCCGCTCGTGATGCACCGGATGCGTCGGATCCGCGCCCGGCGACCCGTTTCCGTTCTTTTTGCTGATCCCGACCGTTTCTCTTTCCTTCATCACTGGTTTGCTCCGTCTCTTTCGATTTCCTCGTTTCGTCGGCGTCCGTATAAAAAATCTGCCGGCATCCGGGGTAACACGCGCGCTCCGCGTTCATGTTTCGCGGGCGATTCAATCCCGTTCTCGCGATATTATACACCCATCAAGGCCATTCGGGCGGAAAACATCGTTGATTAATTTAAAAAAAGCGTCAATTTCCCGATACAATTTTTCCGGTGCTGTGTTAGAATAGGAATATCAAATTTCATTTCAACGCACTTTAGGAGGTATGTTTATGTCCACAAACGAGCAAGGTGACGGCAACAAGAAACTTTATAGCATTCTGGCTTATCTCTGGATTCTCTGGCTGGTTGGTTTAATTCAATCTCCGAATGACCCGGACGTCCGGTTTCATGTCAATCAGGGCATCGTGCTGAGCATCGGTTCTGTCATTCTTATGGTACTCGGAGTCATTCCGGTGATCGGGTGGATTTTGGCACCGATCGGAGGAATCCTGCTTCTGATCCTTGCGATCATGGGAATCATCGCAGCGAACAACGGCGAGCGGAAGGAACTTCCCGTTATCGGTAAGATCAAGATCCTGAAGTAATCCGAAAGATTACGGTGCCCGGAAACCGGACGCTTGGCGAAACGGAAGAATTCGGGTGCTACGGGCGAATCACACGGTCCGCCTTCATGAGTGATTGTGTTATTTCCATCATCGAGACCGGCTGAATGGTCCATTCGGCCGGTTTTATTTTGTAGAAATCAAGACTCTCCGCGCATGCCTTGACCGTCACGTCACGCATCCGAAGTCGTCGCACCTGATCGAAAAGCGGATGCCCATCCGAAAGGATCCGAACACCCCTGTGATAGATAAGAATCTCGTCCGGTAGCGTTTTGCGCTCGGACAGGCCCTGCAGAAAGGCCGAAAGCAAATCGGCTCCGTGCTCCTCGTCCCCCGTGCCGATCGTGTCCGAGGAGATGGCGACGACGACGCGCCCGCCCCGCGAAAAATGATCCGCCAGTCGGTACTCCGTCTCGCCGTCCGGATACCCGGCTTCCCGAAGTGTTAAAGGCTCGGACAAAACCGGAGACTTATCGTCAAGTATCATTTCCGCGACTCTCCTCCCCCGTCAGCATATTCATCGCACGCGGGATTGCGTCCTTGCTGTCCCCCCACGGCTTATCCTTATTCCGATAGTCGAATTTCAGCGTAAACCATTCGACATCGTCGATCAGCTTGTCAAAGGCCTCCCGGTGCATGGACAGCAGCTCACCGGCAAACTCGGAGCATTTATTTTGGTTCAAGTGGTTTACGGCCCCGCGGAGAAGAAACGCGACATGCTCGACGCAGTGTCCCTTTTTGGCGCGGAACGCCTCACGGAATTCTTCATCTTCAAAATACATCCAAAGCAAAACGTCCGAATAACGCTCCATCGTGAATCGGATTTTGTCGCAGACGATACAGTCGGCCGAACGCTTTTCGAGCGCGCTTGCCAGCTCCGAGATACGCTTTCCGAAATCACCGTCCCTTCCCTTCAAAAGCGTGCGCTTGTCCGGCGCGGCTTTCCGGATCGGATCACGAAAATCGTCGCGAAGCTGTTTCATATGCGTATGAAGCATCAGTCCGATACCGAGACGGTTGATCTCCCGGCCGTACATCTTATTCAGATGATCTCTGCAAAAACCGAGCTTGTTGGTCGCCACCCGGGTATCCGGCTCCATCAGAGAAGCGCCGAGGTAAAAGTCAAGCGTCCCGCGCTCCACATCCGCCCGTAATTTACACAACGGGCAGGCCGCATCCGATCGATACGCGTCGTTGACGGGGATGGTGTAAATCTTTTCCTTCATGATCTTCCCTCCGGTTTGTTATTCGTCGCGGGCTTATTCGAAGTGCGCCCGTCCGGCTCTTCTTCCCCTGTCCGGACATGGACGAGTCGACGGGCCCGCACATCGACCGCAACCGTGTTGATGGACGAGTATTCCTCGATATAGCGGCCGATGCGCTCCTGTGCCGCCAGAAGCGTATCCTGCGCGTTGAATCCGTAAATCAGTTCGAGGTCCACGCTGAGCGCGAATCCGTACACCCTCTTTTCCGTACGGAACCGTATGACGTCATGAACACCCGGGATTTTCCGTAAAATAATGCGAACCAGATCCAGAAGCGCTTCATCGGAGATCGAATAGGATCCGAGGCTCGAAAAGGTCGGACGTACCATCGTTCGTTCGATTTCCGGTGCCACCGTCGGGATGCCGCGTTCCCGGTCGAGTCTTCTGCGGATCCGGTTCAACGGATCCGAAAAATAACCCGAAAATTCGTGCTTGATTTCCATGCTCGGAACCGGTATGGTGTGAAGCCCCTCCGCCAGGCGCGTTTGTTTGGCCATCTGCATCTCATCCTCGGTACTGATGTCCTCGATCCGAATCAGCATCGCCGGCTGTGAAAGCCATAAATTGATACAGATTTTTTCGAGCATCGCATCGGATGTGCCCAGGATCATGACGGTGGTCGGCAGGTGCTCCGCGAGCGCCCTTCTCATGACCTCGGCCCGGCTCTTATCCGCAAAAAGCGCCTGCCGCACCGAATCCAACTTGGTCTTGGCTTTTTTGGCCGAAGCGCCCGCGATGATACGACTTCCGTTAATCAGAAGACCGTCATCGATAATGTAATGTATGGAATTATTCTTGGCCACCTGGATCGCGCGGGTGCTTTTCCCCGAACCGGACGAGCCGATAAAAGCGATGACGACGATCTGCGAGAGGATCTCCCGCATCAGCTTTTCGTTTCCGGCCGCCTCCTCGATTTCACGCTCCGCGCGCTGGTGTACAAAGGTATCGCCGATTTTTTCAAAACGCTTCAGCGTCGCCATCAGCTCGGGCAGCAAAACCTTTCGCCGAAGCGCGGATTGCGGCCGGTTCGCGTCATTCGACTCGGCGGTTGATTCTTTGTTTACCGGTGTTTTCGGCTGTTCCAACTGAGCGATACCCTCACCAATCGATTAGTCGGTTTCCATATTATGAAAAACCTCTTGAATATCGTCGTTTTCATCCATTTTTTCGAGAAGTCTTTCTATCTGCGCAATCGTATCCTCGTCCTCCACCTTTACCCGCGTGACGGGAACCGGTCCCTGAGAAGAATCCGCAAACGTGTAGTTTTTCTGTTCGAGCGCTTCCTTTACCGTGTAGTATTCCTCATATGCGGTCACGATCTCAAAATAGTCTCCGCCGGACACAAAATCCTCCGCACCCGCTTCGAGCGCATCGAGCATCACCGCGTCCTCGTCCGGAAATTCCTCCGCGTCGACCAGAAGCGTTCCTTTCTGCTGAAACAAAAATGCCACGCTCCCGGACACGCCCATATTACCGCCGAATTTATCGAAGAGATGACGAACGTCCCCGGCCGTCCGATTCCGATTGTTGGTCAGTGTCCGGACCATGACCGCGACTCCGCCCGGGCCGTACCCTTCATAGAGGATTTCCTCATAATCGTCGCCTTCCTCGGAGCCGGAAGCCTTTTTGATCGCGCGCGAAATACTGTCATTCGGCATATTGGCGCTTTTCGCTTTCGAAATAACGTCCTTGAGCCGAAAGTTCGTTTCGGGGTCCGGACCGCCCTGTTTGACCGCCACGGCGATTTCCTTGGCAACCTTCGTGAAGACGGCACCCTTGACCGCGTCCGAAGCCTCCTTTTTCCGTTTGATATTACTCCACTTGGAATGACCCGACATAAATACCTCCGCTTACATAAAGAATATTACCATTATATCACGACGGAAAACGATCCGACCGACACGTCCGCCTCAGACAAAGACACCGGAAACCGGCATAAGAATCCCGATAAGCGCCGATAACGCGGTCACCATCCCGAGATACGGGATCGATTTTTCCCAAGGAACGAAGATTCGAATCAGAGAATATGCGACCAACCCGGGGATGGCCGGATAAAACCCTATGGCAAGACAGGTCGCGGCATGAACGCCGTCCGATATGCGAAGCGCTTTTTGCCCGCTCGAAAAATACTCGCGAAACGCCGAAAAACGAAACAGCGACTCCAAGTACAACCGGGTGCAGAGCTTCTCCGGAGAAAGCCATATCGAAATCATCAGAGCGCCGACACAGATGGCGGATGCCGTCACGGCCGAGATCAGAACATCCATCGCGCGATCCGGCTCGAAAAAAAGAAGGACAAAACGTGCCGCCGCAAGCCCCGTAATCACAACAAAAACACCCGGACGGCCGATTCCGCGATCCTTTTGAATCATCATCTGAACAATCAGCACCGAAAAGATCGCCAGAAGAATAATCAGCTTACCGATTTCCGGCCACGATTCGATCGTTTTGTCCGGACCGGCAAGCCACTGCCTCCGCGATAAAGCGACCGCCGCAAAAACAAAGGCCGTCAGCGCTTCGATTTTCGCGTATCGGGAGGATACGGGCGCGCTGCAGTAACGGCACTTCCCGCGAAGAAAGATCCAGCTGAACAGCGGAACCAGATCAAGAGGCGCCAGCGTATGCCCGCAACTCATGCACATCGAGTGACCCTTGACTACGGTCCTGCCTTCGGGAATCCGATAGATGCAGACATTCAGAAAACTGCCGACCAACAAACCGAAAACAGCAAGATAAACCGTACCGAATATCTGAAAAGCCATGTTTACGCCCATTGGCGATCTCCTCCGTATAAATAGATAAAAACATATTAGCACACCGGAAGAACCTTCTCTCGGGAAATCCATCGCAGACAAAACGATTCGTGGTCAATCAGTTTACAAAATGTTAAAAAATTTTTGCAAAATTGGGTGTATTGGTGTATTATTTAGAAACTATTTTGCGTATAATATGTTGATGGAAACGAGTTTGACGATTATAACTGATTTTTGTGCCCCGAATCCGGTGCAAAAACACGGATTCCCGTGGTGCGGTCGTCCCGGATACTGTACAAATGACGGTATTTAGGTGTAAATTAGCAATATAAGGCGCCCTTCCGAAATCAAGAAGGCGCCCTTTTCGGAACAGATGTTCGAACATAAATAACGGAGGGAACAATGAAGCGACTGGGTGACATTCTTATTGACAGCGGCTTTCTGACCGCAGCCGAACTGGCCGAAGCTTTATCCGCCCAACAGGGAACCGACAAGAGACTCGGCGAAGTAATCGTAGAAATGGGTCTTCTTTCCGAGTTGGATATCCTGAGGGCCGTGTCCAGTCAATACGATATTCCGATTATCGACCTCCAGAACGTCGACATCGATCCGGAAGCGACCAAGGTCGTATCCGAACAGTACTGTGAAGAGAACTTATTCGTTCCGATTGGATTTGACGAGGGCAAATTGGTCATCGCCCTGTATGATCCCCTGAATATTCTTGTAACCGACGATCTTCGTTTCCGTACGGGAAGCGAGGTCGTTACCATGTTGGCGCCCAAAAACGCCATCGTCGAAGCGATTAAGAAGAACTTCGGCAAGGAGGTTGCACAGAAGGCGGCGGCCGACTTGGCGGAAGACTTTGATCTCGAAGCGATGAAGAATCTCGGCGAACAGATTACCGATGAAGTGAACCAGGCACCCGTCGTCAAACTTGTTAACTCCATGATCGATTTTGCGATCCGGGCCGGATCTTCCGATATTCACGTCGAGCCGATGGAGGATCGCGTCCGCGTACGTATCCGTATCGACGGTGTTCTTTCCGAAATCATGAGCAACCCGATTGCCGCCCGTGACGCGATTATCACCCGTATCAAAATTCTTGCGGGTCTGAATATCGCGGAGAAGAGAATTCCTCAGGACGGTCGTATTCAGACCATAATCAACAACCAGGCGGTGGATATGCGTGTATCCGTTCTTCCGACCGTTCACGGCGAAAAGACCGTTATCCGTATCCTTGCCAAAAATGACGCAAATCTCAACCGTAAATATTTGGGAATCAACGCACATAACAATAAAATGATTGACCGGATCGTCAAGGTTCCCCAGGGAATCTGCCTGATCTCGGGTCCGACCGGTTCCGGTAAAACGACCACGCTCTATACCCTTCTTTCCGAGAAAAACGAGCCGGAAACCAATATTGTCACGGTTGAGGATCCCGTCGAAATTCAAATCTCGGGCATCAATCAGGTTCAGGTCAACGTGAAAGCGGGCATGACCTTTGCCAGCGGACTTCGCTCCATCCTCCGCCAGGACCCGGATATCATACTCGTCGGAGAAATCCGCGACGCGGAAACCGCCGAAATAGCGATGCGGGCCGCCATTACCGGTCACTTGGTCTTCAGTACGATCCACACCAACGACGCCGTTTCCTCGATCAACCGTTTGATCGATATGGGACTGGAGCCTTTCATGGTCTCCTCCGCCCTGATCGGAGTTGTTTCACAGCGACTGGTCCGAAGAATTTGCACGAATTGCCGGATTGAATACGAGCCGGACGAAGTGGAGATTGAAGCGCTCAAGCTCAAGCCCGGACAGAAACTCTATCAGGGCGAGGGTTGTTCGGAATGCAACGGTACGGGCTATAAGGGACGTATCGCGATTCACGAGATCGTCATCATGACCAAAGCGATGAAAGCACTGATTGATCGCCGGGCGCCCGAAGAAGAAATGCGTCAGTTGGCGATCAAGGAAGGAACTCAGATGCTGGCGGACTCCGCCGCACAACTGGTTCTTGAGGGAATCACAACGGTTCGCGAAATGAATAAAGTCACCTACTCGGTCGACTGACAAGGAGGATACGAATGGAAGCATTTTCACTGTCCATGGACGCAATACTTACCGAGGCGGTACGAAGACAGGCGTCGGATACGCATATTACGGTCGGTCTGCCCGCGATGATTCGCGTAAACGGAGACCTGATGCCGATGAACTCGAATATCCTGACCCAAAGCGACGCGGAGTTTTTGTGCAAATCCATGCTGGACAAGTCGCGCCTTCAGTATTTGAACGAGCGCGGCGAGATCGACTTTTCAT
Source organism: Clostridiaceae bacterium (assembly GCA_012729635.1). GTDB lineage: Bacteria > Bacillota > Clostridia > Saccharofermentanales > Saccharofermentanaceae > JAAYCT01. The sequence continues at coordinate 133,981 of JAAYCT010000008.1, forward strand.
ATGTCGTTAAGGATTACAGCCGCTTCCGCTGTAATATTTTTAAGCAGCGCGGAAGCTACACGCTCGCCGCCCGAACGATTACCACCGAGATACCGACCTGTGAGCGTCTGGGCCTTCCGGAGCTTTTCAAGGAATTATCCCTACGACCCAGAGGTCTGATCCTCGTAACCGGACCGACCGGTTCGGGTAAATCCACGACATTGGCGGCGATGGTCGGTCACATCAATCAGAGCCGCCGCTGTCACGTTCTTACCCTGGAAGAGCCGATCGAATATCTGCATCGGCATTCGGAGTCCATGATCAATCAGCGGGAAATTCACGAGGACACGCTTTCGTTTGCCAACGCGCTCCGCGCCGCTCTCCGTGAAGATCCGGACGTCATCATGGTCGGTGAGATGCGTGACCTGGATACGATCGCAACGGCGATCACCGCATCCGAAACCGGTCACCTCGTTATGTCAACACTGCACACCAGCGGAGCCGCCGACACCATTAACCGTATTATCGACGTGTTCCCTCCGCACCAACAGGATCAAATCCGGATTCAGCTCGCCACGGTTCTTGTTGCGGTCATCTCTCAGACTCTGGTTCCGCGTTCGGACGGAAGCGGAAGAATCGCGGCCTTTGAGATTCTTTTGGCCAATGATGCCGTTCGCAACCTGATTCGTGAAGGAAAGACCTATCAGATCGATAACACAATCGCAACCAATTTAAAATCCGGAATGTGTTCCATGGACTATTATCTTGCGGAACTGGTCAAGAAATCGTTGATCACTCGCGAGGTCGCCTTGAGCCGTTGCCGGAATCCCGAAGATTTCCGCAGATTTCTGTCCAACACCGGAAGCGCCACGGGTTCAACGGGATCCGGTTTGTTTGACTCGCTGGAATACTAGTCATCGGAGAAAATCAGGAGGTCGTAAACCATGCCAAATTTCAAATATGAGGTCATAGACTCGAATGGTCGGATGAGCAAGGGTATTATCGAGGCTTCTTCCATTGCGGATGCCTCCAAGATGCTCCGTTCGGACGGCAAGTTCGTGTCGTCTCTTGCGGCGGATACCGGGACCAGCATCCTTAATATGAACATCGGCAGTCCCAAGCTCAAGAACAAGGATCTGCTTCTAATCTGTCGTCAGCTCTCCTCTCTGATCGGAGCCGGTATCACCATTATCCGAGCCCTTGATATGTTGTATCAGCAAATAACCAGCCGAAAAGGCAAGGAAGTCATCGGATCGATTTATGAAGGAATACAAGCCGGCAAGACGCTTTCCGAGGCTTTTCGCGACCAGAAGAAGGCTTTGCCGGACATTATGATCAGCATGATCTCGGCCGGTGAGGAATCCGGTCGTTTGGATGAAGTCATGTCCCGACTGGCCATGCATTTTGAAAAAGAGGCCAAACTGAAAAACAAGGTCGCAGCCGCGATGATTTACCCCGTGATTCTGGCAATTGTCACGTTCAGTATCACGATCGGTCTGATGCTGTTCGTCGTTCCCCGCTTCGCGATGACACTTGCAAGCCTGGACGCCGAGCTCCCCGCTCTGACCAAAACGGTCATGGGAATCAGTAACAGTCTGGTCGATTATTGGTATGTGTATGCCGGTTTATTCGCCGCCATCGCATTCTTTTTCCGGGCGTTCAAAAAATCCGATAAAGGCGGTATCATGTGGGATCGCTTCAAGTTGAAGGTGCCGATCTTGGGTAAAACCGTGAAGGCCACCTCTGCCGCCCGTTTCACTCGCACGATGTCTACCCTGCTCCGAAGCGGTATCAACGTTTTGGAGTCCATGGAAATCACCAGCCGAACCCTCGGGAACCGCTTTTTGGAGAAGAAACTGTACGAGTCGCGCAACGACATCCGTAAAGGATCCTCTGTTTCGAGATCCATTCGCGGCATCTCCGAGTTTCCTCCGATGATTTACGCGATGACCGCGATCGGGGAGGAATCCGGAACGCTCGACTCCATCCTGGACAAAGCCGCCGATTATTTTGAAGAAGAAGCGGATGCGGCGACCGCCAAGCTAACGGCCGCGCTTGAACCCCTGATGATCATCATTATGGCCGTCGTCGTCTTTATCATCATCGGTGCATGCGGCGCACCGATCCTTACCATGACCGGTAGTATTCTGTAATACATATTTTGTTCGCCCGAAAGGAGAGAATTATGGGAAGTCCGTTAAGTAAATTGGGAGGCTCGATTATTTCGATTGATGCTTCCAGTTCCAACTTGCGATTGGTGGTCGGAGGATATAACCGCAAGTCAGGAATTGTGGAGGTCGAAAAATTCACCACGATCCCCCTGGAGCCCGAGACCATCGCCGACGGTGTGATCTCGGATCAATTCGGGGTGGTCATGGCACTCAAAAACGCCTTGGCCAAAATGGACGTTACTTCAAAACGTACTTTTGTTACCGTCGAAGGAAGCTACCTCCACACCCGGGATTTGGAATTCCCGGCCGTTCGCCCGGAACAACTCAGAGACATGGTCCGGTATGAGATACTCGGTCAGAGCTCCAACCGTGACATGGTCGTTGAGTACATGGTTTTCGGAAAAACGATTGACGAGGAAAGCAAGCAGGCGAAGTACAAGGTTCGCGCAACCGCCGTACCCAAGGAAATCGTCACCGACTTCCGCGATCTTTTAAAGACCTGCGCTCTTTCCCCGGACATCTTGGATGTCAACCCCAATGCGATCCGCAAGTTGTTTCAAAGCGGGGCGATTAACGGGAAAACAAATGTTGATTCCAATACACTGCTGTTGATCGAGCTTGCGAGCAAGACGACGAACATCACCGTGTTGGATAACGGATTCCCGGTTCTTACGCGTCGACTGCAGTTCGGCCACTCAAACATTCGTCAGGTTGCGGAGACGGTCAAGAAGATCCAATCCAACGCCGCGGATAAGACGTCCATCCTCACCCGCCGTCTTCAGATTGTGAAGGGCGAAGGGGTTAAACAATTGGATGTATCCGACATTGACGTATGGAACGAATCCGTAAAAGACGAGCCTTCTCTGAGCAGTGCGGTTTCCGCCTACTTCAAGAGCCTGACGGACGCCGTCTCACGGACCGCGCAGTTCTCGATATCCAAATATCGACTGAACAGTATCAGCACTTGTTTCCTTTACGGAAGCGGAGCAAAATACAGAAGAATCGATAAGGAATTGTCGCGCCAGCTCGGAACACAGGTCGAGAAACTCGAATCACTCAGCACCGTCGCTTCCCCGAAGGATTTCGACCTTTCGGATTACGTTAATGCGTGCGGCGCGCTGATCCGCGAAAGCTGAGAGGGGGAATATAATAATGATTGCAAGCCAGAAAACCGATATCAACAAAAGAGATATGAACTTTTTCTCCGAATTTTCCACTTCGGGGAGTCAGGTCGTTTCTTCTTTTGCCATTGTTCTTCTCGTCTTCATTTTGGCGATAGCCGTTGCGCTCGGCTCCTTCCTTTACATAAAAATCAAGGTAAACGACGTTCAGAAGAACATCAATGAAATCAATGCAGAGATCAATGATCCCAACACGGCATTGGCTCTCGCCAAATTCGAGAATCTTCAGGTAGAGGTGGAGGATTATCGAACCAACCTTTTCATCGTCAGTCAGCTGGATCTGCTTCGTCGAGACAATCTACATGCAAATACGGCATTGATGGATCGGATTGCCGACAGTATTCCTGACGGCATCATTCTTACCGATTTGATTTACTCAGATGGTCAGGTATTATTGGCCGGAAATTCAAGGACGTATGGCACACCATTGGAATTTGTTCAGATCCTTCAGGATAAGGGTACGTTTCAATATGTCTCGATTGAAAGCATTGAAACTTTGGAATCCGGAGACATCTCCGGAATGACACCGGAACAAATCGGTCGTTTGATGAAGTATAAATTTTCAGTAGTTGGCGCTTTGGAAAGTTTTTATTCCGTTGTGCTTTCCAAGATAACGGATGATGAGTCACAATCACTCTTGTCTCCTGCAGAAACCATGATTCTGAGAGCCGGTGAAACATTCACTTCATCCGGAATCAATTCAATTGTTGTTAATGATCAAACATACACGTTGTCCCGTATATTGATCAACGGAGAACTCGTTGGAAAAGAGGATTTCGATTATTATATGTCAATGAACGAGTATTCTACACGCGTGACTCAAAAGATAGATGTGAAACTCTACTATGTTCTGAAAGCGGGTGATGCAAAATGAAAATGGCAGGAAAACAAACCACATTGCTTTTCATCGCTTTGATCGCGCTTATTCTACTTTGCTATTTTGTTTTTATCCACGGACCCGAATCCGATAAACTGGTCGTGAAAAATACGGAACTTCAAACGGTACAAGCGGAGAAAAAAAGAATCAATGATCGTATCGCGGCGGGTGAGGGATTGAATGCCGAGATTGAGAGTTATAAAAAGCTCATTACCGATATTGAGAAGAGTCTTCTCCCGGATATTGAAACTCAAGTGATTGCGCAAATTCTGCAGGATAAATTCGTCGATCATGGAATACCTTTTATAACAAAAACAAACACCAGCATTCCGACTGAAGAGAGAGTTTTATTGCCTGACGGTACCCAAATGAGTGATGAAGCCTTAATATCCGTTATCTTTAATTTACAGGTTTGTGGTACAGATGGATTCCATCAATCGGTATTGGACGATGTTGAAGCAACCGAGCCATCGCAGGAACAGGAAGATGAACAACTAAATTATATTTTGATCGGTTACGATGAGTTTATTAGTGCCCTGAAAGACATCGAGGATGACTTGCCGGATTCCGTCAAAATTAGATCTATCACTTTGGAAGATTCCGGACAAGGGTTCATGTACTATTCAGTTTCTGTTGTTGCTTACACGATGTACCTTCCGAATCGAATCTCCGAGCCGAGCACCAGTGGAGCTTACATCACTTGGAACGGCATACCGGTCAACCAAATTCCACGTGAGGGGCTGATCGGCATCCCGTATGATCGGGTTCCTGAGACTCTGCGTGACGACAAGATTTACCTGCCCTTCGCCTTTTACCCGACCCCCGCACCCGCGGATACGGAAGAAGGAGCGTAATCCAAGAAAAGCGGTCGAAGTCAATTTGATATTTTGTCACAGAAATGTGAAGAAACTTCAAAATTTGTATTGCGCTTTGACACAAACGTGCTATAATGAGTACATAAACGGTAGCAAATCGCTAAAGGAGGACTATAAAATGAGAAAGATTTCAAAGAGCAAAAAGGGTTTCACATTGGTTGAGATGATCATTGTTATCGCAATCGTCGTCATTTTGGCAGCAGTTGTTTTCTTCGCCTTTAATGAGTACATTATCAGAGGCCAGCAGGCTGCTTCCTCAATTTCTGCGGAGCACGAGTCCATGTGCTCGATCCTGGATGTTGCGGATGGCGCGATGGCCGGTGCAACCTGATCAAACGATTTCGTTTGAATCAAAGCCAAGTTACTCTTACCGTTGCCGATCACAGATCGGCAACGGTTTTTTTACGAAATCATTTCATTTGTCATAGAACTGAGTCCTTGAATATGCTATAATATGGATGATAAATGTATTTGTGTGTCATTCGGAGGATATCATGCGCAGATTATCTAATACCAGAAGAGGCTTTACTCTTGTTGAAATTGTAATCGTGATTGCGATCATTATTATTCTTGGATCGGCGATCTTTTTTGCGGTGAATCGATATATCCAGAGTGCGAACGACGCAAAGGATATGGTCAGTTCAATGGAAGAGTCCGTCGAACAATCCAAGGATGCAATCAACCAGGATTACGTATCTTTGGGCTATTGATTCGGGAGGTAAGGTGATTATATGAAAGTCATTTCCAAAAGTCGCGGTATGATTTCCCGCAGACGTTCTTCAAGAGGCTTTACCTTGTTGGAGATTGTTCTCGCGGTCGCCATGATGGTCATTGTATCGCTGGTTGTATACCAAGGATTTATGTCATCTCTTCAGTATTCTTATAATACTGCTCAGTTCGAGATCGCCGCTCAAGAGGCCGTCAAAGACGTTAATTCTGCTTTTTCGGCCGGCAATGCGAATGGAGGAGTTTCTGATGAGGGCGTTTATATTAGTTCAGGTGCATATAAACAGGTTATTCGAGTGAATACTTTTGCAGACGGTCAGACTCCGGTGATTATTGTTGGGGATCCGTTATTCTCCGAAGATACTCCGGCTGATATTGCCGCTACGAATCGCCACTCTTTCGTATATGTCAACCGTCCATGTCCCATTCCCGGATGCCCCGGAATCATCAATTACTATATTGAGGCAGGTACTGGTAATATCATTGCAAAATGTAGCACATGCGGACAAAAAGTTGTCGGATATGTGCCATGATCGATATTGGGGTATGAGCGGCAACGATAATCAATTGAGATGCTGTATGGGAGACGGACTATGAGAATGATAAAAAGAGAAACTAACGCGTCAAAAAAGGCTTTTACTTTGATCGAAATCGTTTTGGCTATGGCGATTATGATTATTGTCATTCCTTTGGCATTTTCGGCTTTCTATTTGGTTCAGCGTTCCCATGCAAGTGTCGCGGTTATGAATGATGCAAAAGATTATGCCTCTCTTAATTCCAGAGCTATTGAGAATTTGGTATTAAATGCGAGCAACGCATCCGTGACATCTTCGCAGGATACTGCTTATGACAACTCTATATTTTCGAATAGCGGTGTTCTTTATCTCCGAAAAGGTGGTGTATCTGATGTTTTATTTGATTACACCCAATATACAATTACCAGTGGGCAAGAAAAATGGAAAGTTACCGTTGATTTCTCGCTGAGTTCGGGGACCAATACGTTGTCCTACACAGTCCATCTCTTTGATAACTCCGATCCCTCCTCTCTTACTCCATACTATTCGCTTTCATCTTCTGTCTATCTTCCGAACGGAAACAGAAACGAAAATGAGAAATTGGTCACCGGGAGTGGATCAGTGTTTAATTTCGATTTTCCTAGTGTCTAGTTTTTAAAACCGAAATGTGTAGTGATATAAAAAAAAAAGCGGTCTCCGATTTTACATCGAAGACCGTTTTCATTATTTAATTATTCGATCTAAACCATTATACTGACAGACAATTCGGTGACACTAAAGATACTCATAGTAATCCAATTCATATTCTGTAACTAACAACTTATCTCCGGATTGTGACTCTTCCCATGGCGCCGGGCAGAACGGCATTCTTGGCTGACCATCTTGTGCCGGATTGCTAAAGTAGGTGACTTCAAAACGTCCGTACATATTTACATTGTTCGAGAAGGTTATCGTTCCTCCTGTCCCGTAAAGTCCGCAATAACCGTACAAGCAAGCACCTGAACCGCTTAACGAAATGATGTTCTCATTATACCCAATGATATATACATACGGGTTTCCTGTCGGATATAATGATTGATTATCACTGCTGCCCCAGAACGTCGGCGTCCCCCATACGATTCCGCTCGCAGTGGGATTCCAAGTCGTTCCAATCGTCAGATCTACTCCGCTTTTCAGAAAAATGTAACAAGGCACATCCTTACTTACATTCTTGACGTATATTGCTTTCAAAAAAGTCATGTCCCCTTCAATTACGATCTTTACCGGTCCCCCCGCACAGTCTACAGTCCAGTTTGCCGTAAGCGTACCGCCACTGACCTTATAGTCTCCTTTTGTTATTGTTGTGACAGAACCACGTTTAGAATCCAATGATGTCAGTGTACCGGTCGGATATACTGCTGCAAATTTATCGACGGCCGCCTGCATAGACATAATATCACTGCTGGCAGCATCAAACAGTGACTGTTTATTATATTCATTCAACTTATTAGTTATTTCTGTCGCCCTCGAATCTGACGGATTATCCGGAAGCGTCAGCGAGTCGGATTTAACGATATTACCCGATCCGAGATTATGGACCTTTGTAGTAAGTGTGGTCCCAAGACCAGGATGATTGTATTCGCTGTTAACCAAATCTCCACTGACTACGAACGTATCCGCCTGCTGTACAAAAGCATCATACTTACGCGCAGTCCGGAATGTAGTGTTAAAGTAAATGTTTGCTTTTTCTTTGGACGTATAACTTCCACCTATTGATGCTGCATCCAGAGTTGTTGGAAAATAATCCGTGCCACTTTTCTTCCAGAAAACCGATCCTCCGTTCTTTCCGATGAACAGAAGATATCCTTCATTTTGAACACCAGTACCCGATGTTAACCTATCCACGTCCAAACCGGCTTCATCTCCTAAGAAGACTACATCTTTCATGTAATTGACACCATCGCCGATTCCCAGAATTCCGGTATAAATAACCGTTGAACTGAAGTTGTTGCCGCCAGTGCCCGCAGAATAATTTCCGCGAACAAATGAGATATTGGTCGGGCTACCTCCGTCCTCTCCCCATCCTACATACATATTTTTCAACGTATTATATGAATCAGACGAACCAAGATTTAAGACCGCCGGCCAATCTCCGGTATCCGTATCGGCCGGTTTCTTCTTCAGGGCAACCAGCAAACTGTCTGTAGTTCCCGATCCAGGCTCTCCGGAAACATTTATATAGGTTGTGAACAATATATTAACGTCTCCGTCGCTTCCGACACTTGAAAAGGTAGCTTTGGTATAAGAATTTGATGACTCATCGGCATTTGCGACTCCTGGAGCAACAGTGTTCGGCGATCCCAATCCGGATGAATATTCGTAGCTTCCCGCCGACCTGATCCATAAAGAACCCCCCGATGCAGCCAGTTGTTCGACTCGGTCATCGTTCAGTTCCTGTGAAACCAGAATCGCGTCCACAATCGTCTTGGCCGCTGAGGTTACCGTAAGCCTTGCCTGACTCTGTTGGGCATCGACAAAGAAATGATTTCTTGTCGCCGCCGTAACGGCAAGCGCCGAAGTAATCAGAATCACTCCGACGGCCATCAGTACGAGCACCAGAATCAACATTCCTCCGGAACGCGATGAACCCGATCCCGATACAATCGAACGTTCTCCGGGTGATTTAATTCTTCTAATCATATATCTTTCCCCTCCAATGCATTGGTTATCATTGCACGGTAATAAACAAATACAATATTCCATCTACAATTATATCGCAAAAGCATAAATCTTCAATCCCGGAGGTGTGTCCATTATGTTAAGAAGCGCGAAAAACATACTTTTGTGACGAGAAGAAACGATTCGCCCCGCCTAAAATAAGAAGCGGGAAACGGGCGTCTCCTCAGTTTTCCGGGTGAATCGTTTCGCCTTTCGGAATCGAAACCGGTTTTCCGGCCGGTCCGAAATTTTTATACTCTTCGAAACGCTCAAGGATCGGTACGGTCTCCCCCGGCTGGATCAATTTCATATTGACGGATCCGTAAACCTTCCCCGATGCATTCTTTTTCATACGGATTCTTCCCGCGACAAGATTATGGCGTTCGCATCGGAACAGAGAAAACGCAGCTTTTCGAATTCGAAACCACGGAAGCTCCGGAATCAATTTGCTTCCGCAGGCCGGACAATACGCATCCTCATCAAAGGTAAGGCGACAGCATTGATCCCATGTGTCAAAAAGAGCCGTTTTTCGCTCGGCGTGTACATTGAGATCCGGATCGAATAAATACCGTTCCAGGTCAATGATTTCCGGTCGGATGGGCTCTGTGTCCGCTGTTTTTCCCGGCTCTGCGGGATCTTCCGGGAACGGGTTCACGGCATGCATGTGATCCGACATAATCGCCTCGAAAAGGGCCTTCAATATCCTTCCGGTATACTCCGCGTCCCGGTGTGCCTCATGAAACTCTTTACGTTTCGGTATCTTCAAAAAATCGACGGCGTACTCGACACTTCTCTGGTTTGCTTTGCCCTCCGCGATTTTTGAAAAAAACATCTGCACATCCAGGAAGGGATGCCCGAGAATCGCCGACCGGTCGTGAAATCGAAGATTGGACTTCAGAATCGAAAGATCGGAGTTGCCCCAACCGCAGAGAATAAAATCCTCGCCGCACCACTTGATGAACGCATCGTACGCTTCGATGAAACCGAGGCCGGATCGAAGATCCGAAGACAGTTTTCCGATGACCCGGGAGACATTTTTATTCATGATTGTGTAACACACCGGTCGGATCAGCATATGAAAAGGCCCGCCGAGCGCGACCCCCGACTCGCCGACCGTCAGTTTCACCGCACCGATTTCAATGATTTCACCGGGCAGGGTCTTGGGATCGACCTTTGATTTTATCCAGGGAATCGGCTGATTCCACTCCAGGTCAATAATGATATACGTATCGGACGGGTGCCGTATCCCTTCTTGAATCGGATTCTTTGCGTCCGTCATCGGTCTTTCCGTTCCGCCGGCTCCGGCCCGGCCTCTGTACAATCAATCGCTTCCGGCTGCATTTTTTCAGGCATCGTCTCTTCCGTCTCCCGATCTTTCCGGTCATAAGAATCATCCGACGGGTCCTTCGGCGTCGGGACTCCGTTCCGTTTTCGTTTGTACCCGCCCGCGATATTTCCCGGGTTGAGTCGGTGAAGAAGAATAAAAACCAATGCCGAGACGGATGTGACGAGTACTCCGGCGGAAAATCCGGGCGAAACAAAGTTATCGGGTACCGGTCGTGTGTCCTCCAGCAAAATAAACGGCTCCGCTTCTTCGATGAAATCGGTGATTTTCCGATCTTGAATATACGGGTTGCCCGGATGGTTTTCATACTGCGGCTCGAACCCGGGCACATATTTTCCGGCTCCGGAAAGCATTCCGTACCCGAGCTCGGCGAGGGCCACAACAAGAAAAATCATAATCGCAAGTCGATGCAATTTCTTCGGACCGCCTTGCGCACGGATACAGAAATAGTAGATCACAACCGCACCGAGCGTTCCGAATACGGACTGCCAGGAATGCTGCGTTTCGCCGACATGATCGGCAAGCACAAGAAACACGAGCACGCCGAGAAGTGAATACGTGAGTGCTTTTTTCGAAAGCTCGCCGACATGGGGAAGGACTCGCGCGGCCATGTAAAGGAGTAGGAACACAATCGGAAGGGCTTGTCTGGAATGAACGTCTCCGGAAAAATCCGGACCGTTCAGTACGGAATCCAAAAAACTCATACTCGTAAATATGTGAAAGATTCCGAGAATGACAAACGCGTAAATCCGTTCCCGTGCGGCAATCTTTTTGCAAGACGCAAACACCGGGAGAAGAAAAAGTGAAAACGCACCGCAGTAGATGTTTGGCAAAAGATCGTTTATTGCGGGAAGTGACCGGATCAACATCCGATCCCCGAGATCGAAAATCGCGAAATTCATTTGAAAATCCCGGGTCAACCGATAAAACTCCCGGCCCGACACTCCGTTTTGAAGCACAGAAAGCGACGGGAACAGAATGATCGCGGCTCCGCCCGCGGCCAAAACAGAAAAGATAAGAAAACGGATTCCGAGAGGCACCTTGGATATCTTCGGAATGCCCTTTCTCCATTCCTCCATGTAAAGGAGCGGAATAAATAAGATCAGAAATAACACGATGAACGTGCCCGTCCTCCATGCGGAAAAAAGCAGAAGAAACAGTGAGACTGCGTAAAGGGTCGGCCGTCCGCCCCGAATGATTCGAAGGGCGCCCCAGAAAATAAAAGGCAGCAGAACGATTGAATCGGCCAGCGTGAAATCCCAAAGGTACGCAACAAAATATCCGCTGAGCGCGTAACCGGAAGAGAGCGCAAGAAGCAGTCCGTTACGGATCCGGTCCTTTTCAAGGAAGAAACCGAAAAACCCCATGCCCGCAAACCCGGCGCGCAGCATGGTTTGCAGCAAAAGCAGCGAGGACAGGCCTTCCTTCGGAAGCAGTACCGACAACAGATTCATCGGTCCGGAAATATAAAAACCCACACGGGCCAGAAAGTTGGTCTTAAATCCGTGTTCCCCGGAAAGAAACAAACCGTCTCCGGACAAAAGCTTGTCTCTGAATTCCTCAAGCAACGGAAGATGCCGCTTGAAAAAAAGGTCGGGCTCAATCGTCCGCTCCCCGAACGGATACACTTTCACGACCATCAACAGGAGCGTGATCACGGCCATCGGAAGAATAAAAGCAAGCAGTCGGAATGCGGCATCGAGCGTTTCCGGCTTCCGGTTTCCGCCTGCCTGCGCATCCGGCTCTTCGCCGAGGAAAAAATCCCGGATCCTTTTCAGCCATTGAATTCCGATGTTTCTATGATTCCCGGTGCTCATCGTCATTGCTCCGGACCGCCGGGTTCGGAGACGGGCTCACCGGCGCTCCGATGCTCCGAAATTTCCGGAAATTCCTCCGCTTTACAAATCGCTTTCGCTGATTTTTCGGTTCTTCTTTTCCGGAGGAAAGAGTGAAGACACGTTAACGCAATCAACAGAAACACAGAAGCCAGAGACGACGCCAGTCCGTAATTCAATCCTTCCGGCACGTATTTCAGAAGAATTTCGTGACTGCCGGACTCCAGCGCGATTCCGCAGAAAGCGCCGGCAAGATTCAGGATCTCGGCCGGCTCTCCGTCCACCCACGCTTTCCATCCCTCGTCGTAGGTCATGGTCATCATCATTATGCCCGGCTCGCGAACATCGATCCGTCCCTGAACACGCGTCGTATCAAAGGATGTGATCTCCATTCCGGAGGATCCGAATCGATCAATCATCCCGGAATACGCATCTTCGTCCACCGTATAACAGAAAATCGTTATTGACTTCGTTTTCTTACCGCTCCAGGTCAGTTTTGCCGAAACCAGCGAGTCGGAAATCACCCCGACATCGATAATCCGGTCGCTTCGGGCCGAAAGGTTGCGGATTTGGGTCTCCGAACTCTCCCCGTCCGGATCCCTGCCGGTAATCTGAACACTGCAACTCTGTCCGGATGTCTCAAAAAGATATACGCGCTTGCCGACCGAATCTTTATTGAAAAGCAGCTCAATCGAGGCACTCTGAGCGTCCAAATCCATATCGAAAATATACCCGGAAAAAGAATTGCCGCTTAAATACTCGGCATTTTCGAGTTCTCCGGTCACGATACTGTCCGGAACATAAACGGAATCGGCTCCGAGTGCATTCAGAAAATCATTGGTCGCGACAAATACGTTGGTCGTAGGAACGACTTCCATATCCAATATGTCCGACGAAACCATATAACCCAAGGGCAGAGCATCCGGGTTCCGAAAAATTCGTAAGCCCTGTTCGTTCTCCTCGGCCTGATCAAAGACGGAAGGGATCTCGGTGCTGGCTTCCAGATCCACCATGTACCTTATTCCGAAAAGAGAAGCGGTTACTTCCGTCATTCCGTAATTGCGGAAGGAATTGATTTTGTTTGAATGAAACCCGAGATTCTTCATCAGTTTCACCTGGGATTCTCTCGCGGTCGAGGAAAAAATCGAGAGCCCCTTCATGTCGTACAGTGCCGGCTCATTACAGATATACGCGGGGTATACTTCCGCCCGAACAAACGGACCGACTTCCGGGTCCGCTGCCTTCCGGTCCAGAAAAGCCCGTACCTCCGGCTCCTTTTTTCCGTAAAAATTCCAGCCCGTGAAGCCTTCATTCATCGCGACAAGGCCCACGGTCAGCTGGGAAGCAACGATCAATTCGGCGATGATGGCTCCGAACAAGAGGTTTCTGAGCCAGACGGCACTTCGTCCGGAGCGAACCGTAATGCGAAGGATAACCGCGTATACGATGATGTACATCGCCGTTAACGCGATGGCCTGGTACCCCTCGGAGTCTCCGCCCAGTTTTTCGTAAAGGACAATGTAGGAAAGCACGATAAATATCGATATCGTCAGGTCCGTGTTCGAAACGGATTTCAGGTTCCGAAGCGCGCGATAACCGACAAGAATCAGAAGAAAAGACATCAGAAACGCTTGTCGATAAGGGATCTGATTCGGGAAATGAAATCCGTGCCAGATGAAATTCAATATGCGGCTCGCAAAACTGAAGTACATGATCAACAGAAGAACTCCGTATGAAATTTTTTCCTTCAAAGCAATCCTGGTGTTCAGAAAAAACAACAATACAAGAAGCAGGATCAGGACACCGCTGTAAACATTGGCCATTCCGTCACGGATATTCGGGTTGGAGCCGAGAAACAGACGCGCGAAAAAGTCAAACATATCGTGCGTCAGGTTATAGTCCTTGGGGAAAGCGTCTCCGGTCGCGGATGCGTGACCGAGCGCGATATATGTGGGAATCAATAAAATACCCGCCATGCCTCCGCCGATCAGTGAATAAAGAGAAAATCGGCCGGCGGAAAAGAAAAAATTCGGTACGGTCTTCTTTTCGACCGCAGTAACATAACAGACCGGGGCGAACAGGACAAGAAAAACACAAACAAAGTACCCGGTAAAGAAGTTTGACCACAAGCAGAAAAAAAGCGAGATTGTATAAAGCATCGGTTTGCCGTCACGCATCAGCTTGCGCATCCCGAGCACAATCAGCGGCAAAAGGACGACGGCATCCATCCACATGATATTCCAAAAATACGACAGAACCCATCCGCAAAGAGCGTACATGGAAGAAAACGCACTCAGGAAAAAGTCCTTGCGATTATGGTCCATATCCCGAAGCAACATTGACATGAAAAGACCGGCAAGTCCGGCCCGGATGCATACGATCAGCGCAATCCCGTCCGCGACGAATTTCGTCGGAAAAATTAGAAGAATAAGATTCAGGGGACTGGCGGCGTAATTTGCGAATGTCGCGAGAAAGTTCGACCCGAGGCCGATATTCCATGAGTAAAAAAAACTGTCTCCGGAAAGAATTTTGTTCCGAACCTCAACCGCAAAGGGGGCATACTGATGATAGAGATCAACAGTCAGAATCATCTTCATTCCGAAAGGATGGACCTGCTGTACGATGAAAACCGCAAGCATCGCCAAAAAAGGGATCATAAAGGAAAGAAGCGTGAAAAGTGATTTTCGCCGAACAAACGTCCGCACACCGGCATAAATAGGTTCAAACATTTATTTCTCTCCTAAATATACAAATCTTTCGCGATCCGGAAATTTTGGCCGCTCGATTCATATTTTACCACACCCGGGCAAGTCCGGCGGCGTTTTATTCCGAACGGGTTTGTGCTAGAGTGAAGTTAATACCGGATTACATAATACCGATTGGAGAACCCGAAAATGCCTCGAAAGCTCCGGATCAAAATCATCGCAAATCCTCTTTCGGGCAGACAGACCAACCTGGAATTGGTTTATGAGCTTCTCGCTCATCTTTCGGACGCTCAGTCGCTCCTGCGGTCGGATATTTTTTTCGTCGGAGGAGAGATCCATGCGGATCAAATCGCGGAAGAAACCGATCCTATGCAGTATGATCTGATTCTGTCGGTCGGCGGAGACGGAACCGCGCACGCAACGGTAAACGGAATGATGCGCGGAGGCATTTCACTGCCGCTTGCCATTTACGGGGGCGGAACGGTCAATGATTTTGCGAACGCAATGGACATCCCTTCCGATCCGTTATCTTTTTCCAAAATGCTCACTGATTTTCATACAACGGATATTGATGTCGGACAGGTCGGAGATCTCTATTTTTTGAATGTCCTCGCCGGCGGACTGATGACCGATGTCGCCTACAAGGTGCCTGCCGACTCGAAGGCGGCGCTCGGGAAGCTCGCTTACTGGATTGAGGGTGCCCTTTCATTGCCGGCCGGTATTCACGAGGGCTTCCCCGTTCGATTTGAATGCAATGATACCTGCTTTGACAGTGAAGCCCTGCTTTTCCTGATTTCGAACAGTCCGAATGTCGGAGGATTCAAAAATCTGCTGCCTCAGGCACGACCGGATGACGGGCTTCTGGATGTTTTCATCATTTCCCGGCTCACACAGGGCGCGGTTCTTCCGTTCATCGGAAAAGCGCTGACCGGAGACTTGTTTCGTCACGATAATGTTTTCTATTTTCAGACCGGAAATCTTCGGATTTCGTCCAAACAAGACCGGGCGGTCCGACTTGATTTGGACGGAGAAGAAGGTCCGGAGCTCCCCGCTTCGGTGCGATGCGTCCCCCGAGCCTTGTCGCTGATTGTGCCTTGCGGCGAAAAGTAGTATATTTATGGGTGTTTTGAGGAGGTTAATCTTTCCATGAAAAAGAGAACACCCGCTCCGGAGAAGGATCCATCCGGTAATACCGATGAACCCATGAAGCTCCGAAGACCCGGTAACATACCGTTAAGCACGGAGTCGGATGAATCGGTCTCCGAGCCCGTTATTCCGGAGGAAACGAGCTCCGATGAGCCGAAACCGACGACCGGAGACGATATATCGGAAAATTCCGGGCCAACGAATATCGATGAGACCCCCGAGGAATCCGAGTCTGCGGTCGGAAAAGACGAAGAGCAAACGGATCCGTCCGGGACAACGGACGACGTGCCGACCCTGCCGTTTTTCTCCGAGGACCCGTCTCTTTTTCGGGACTCCGATGATTTGATATTTCCGGAAACAGTTTCCGATGACCCGGACATTCAGGACATTTCCGCCGTTCGCATCCGAAAAGGAAATACCGTTTTCGAGCCGAGGGTCCGAAAATTTTCCTGGCTGAAGCCGCGTCATATCATCACCCCGCTCGTCGCGCTCGCCGTCGTTTTGCTTTTCATTTTTGTATTGGCAATCGGGAATCAAAACGAGCGCGCCGCGAGCCCTCTGCTGATCCGCGGAATCGCGGTCCCGAACGATGAATTCAGTTTCATGTATCATTATGTTTTGCTCGAAAACGGAATCGACATTCTTTCCGACTCTTCCCGGGAATTTCTCGCAAGCTCGCCGGAGAACGGATTCGAGACATACCGTGATTTTTTTCTGGACATGACCGCTAAGGAGATGCAGACAACCGCGATTCTTTATGATGACGCAATCGCCCGCGGGTATTCGATCGAACAGACGCATTATGACCGCGCGCGCGATTATCTCGATTGGATCACTCAAAGAGCGGCCGCAATCTCCGTCGATACCGAAACATATATCATAGGAGCGTTCGGTAAAAACGTCACGTCCGAAACCATCCGGACCGTACTCGCCCGGAAGTATTTCGCGGAGGATTACGCATACGGTCCGAAACTGGAAGAGCTTCGGGCGTCCGATGACCAGGCGGAGGAAGCCTATCTGACCTCGCCGAATCAGTATGATCAGGTGTCCTACCGCCTGCTTCGCATCGTTTTCGAGGATAAAGAACCCAGTTATATCGCGACCGCGCATCTTCACGCCAGAGAAATCATCGAAAAGATCGGGCACGACCAAAGCAAGTTCGAAACCGTCGCGGCGGAATACTTTTCCGGCGAGGATAAGGATCGTCTTCTTCAGCCGGATTCAACGCTGATTTACGGGACCCGCTTTTCTCAAATCGAGGATCCGGAATGGCGCGTATGGCTTTTCGATCCGGAACGCAGGCCCGGTGATTGCATTATCTATGAGGACGGGGACGGCTTCCCTATCCTGATTTGTTTCTCGAAAAGAGAGCGTCAAACCGAGCCTCTCCGAGACATTCGAATCGTATATATGCGCCGGGAAGACTTGGATAACGGCATTTCCGGAATCCCCGAATCCGAAATTGTCCCGCAGTCCAGGATCCTGCTTCATTCGATCTCCGACGAAGCATCCCTGATTGCGCTGGAAACCGAATATAAGGAGTGGTTCGCGGAAGGAATTCTCTCGTTCGCGAACAGTACCGACACCTATCGCGGAAAGCTGAATCCTGCGTTCGACAGCTGGATTTTCGATCCGGACCGAAAGTCCGGAAACACGACGACCATCACGGTCGAAGACGGAATTGCGATCCTGTTCTTCGTGTCCGTTTCCGATAATCCGGAATGGTTTGACCGTGTAAACACATTTATACGAATGAACAATTTTGAGGAATTCCTTTTCGCCAAGCAGGAAGAATATCCCTGCAAATTCAATGAATTGGGTCTGAAGGACATCTGATTCCGAATCCGCATGCCGATCAAAAAGAAACCGCCCGATCCGTATCCGCATAACGGATCCACCGGGCGGCTTTCTTAAGCAAAAAAAGCATCAAAGATCGTTCAGCACTGCGAACACAAACGAAATCAGAACGGTCGAGACCATCAAAAGAGCAAGAATCAACGCAATAATCTTGAATATGCCGGAGCGATTCATCGGGCTCATGATAATTTTCCCTCCCCCAAAATCAGAGTAACGGTTATCGTTGTTCCGTCACGGTAGACGGTCATCTTCATCTCGTCCCCAACCGCCAGGGCATCTCTCATCATTAAAAGTTGGTCCGTCGTCTCTGTTTTCTCGTCGTTAACGTGCGTGATAATGTCCTCCGGCTTCAGCCCCGCTTTGTCCGCCGGTCCGTCCTTTGTCACTTCCCGGACGAAAAGCCCTACCGGCCAATTGAACTGATCCGCCGTCGAAGCATCAATCGAAACCACCACCACGCCGAGGATGGGTCTTCCGGACACATAGCCTTTGTTAATCAGTTCTTCAACAACCGATTTCACATCATTGATCGGGATCGCAAATCCGATCCCCTCGGCACTTGTTATTTTCGCGTTGGTCACACCGATCACTTCTCCGTATGAATTCACGAGCGGTCCGCCCGAGTTCCCGTTATTGATCGACGCATCTGTTTGGATCAGACGAAACGTAGTGGATTCGATCAGAATATCCCTGTTGAGTGCACTGATTACGCCGGCCGTAACCGTCCCCGCAAACTCTCCGAAGGGATTTCCGATCGCTACCGCCAGCTCCCCGACCTGAAGAAGATCCGAGTCGCCCAGGACAACGCTTGCAAAGGATTCGTCCGAGCTGATTTTCAGCACGGCAATGTCCATCTTGCTGTCGGTTCCGATCACCTCGGCAGGCAAAGCCTCGCTGTAGCCCGGAACGACAACAGAGACACTTGACGCGCCCGCAATCACGTGATAGTTGGTGATGACATACCCGTCTTCCGAAATGATAAAGCCCGATCCGGAAGCCTCGTATAACGAGTCTTCCGCGAAGTCTCCGAAGTATATTTCCGCAATGA
This sequence comes from Clostridiaceae bacterium, assembly GCA_012729635.1. GTDB lineage: Bacteria > Bacillota > Clostridia > Saccharofermentanales > Saccharofermentanaceae > JAAYCT01. The sequence continues at coordinate 152,938 of JAAYCT010000008.1, forward strand.
CCGACACCGTCGCCGGACTGACCTTGGAAGCGATTCCGATTGTGCTCATCGCCTTACGATTCCCCGCATCCGGCAATTTCGAAGCATCTTCCAGTGAAAAATGCTTCCCGTCCGATTCGGCCGGAACCGTCGGAATTAAACCCTCCGTGTTTTGAGGTTCCGTTTTGTTTGTTTCCCCGGACGGATTCACCTCGGATTGGTTCTTGCCGGGAGCAAGGAATTGTCCGCTCAAAAATACACCGGCGATAATCGATAGGATCATAAGTACCGATACAATCGGTACGACAATCGCGATAACGACCTTTCCGGACGAACGTTTTTTTTCGTTGTCGCTCTTTAACGCATCCGGCGAAACGCCCGAATCATAAAAAGAATTATTTTCGTTACGCATTGTGAAACGCACCTCCGTTTTCGTTTATTCTCAAAGTAAAACTATTTTACCGCAAATCCGGGCATTTTTCCGAGGAAAATTGCGGCATTTTACTCCCGATCGGAATCGTCCCCGTCCTCGGCGCGGCACTCGATCCGATCTCTCGGACAGCGGTTGCGGGCCCATACAGCCATCAGCATCAGCACAAGCGCAATCGGAACGATAATCGCGGAAATAAACAAAACGATGCTCAGACCGATCCGCGGAGTATCGGACGCCGATTTTTGCATATAAAGAATGAAGGCGTAGACAGCGGAAGCAAACGCGACCAACGCCATCTTAACGATTCGGCGAGTCAGCACTGCCCGGACGCCCGTTTTGGATTCTGCCCTCTTATTCGTTCGATGGATAAAAAAATCGTTGATTCCTTCATTCATTCCGTGTTTCTCCGACCCTTTCGACGATCATCTCCGCGTCCTCGACAAAAACCGGCGTCGACCTTCCCGAAGTATGATCCGAGCATATTTGAGCCAATCGGTCTTCGCTGTTCTTCGGACATAATATTTGTATAACCGGGCAGTCCCGGTACATCACGCGATCAACGGGAAACCCTTCCTTTTCCAAAACATATTTCAGACGCTCAAAAAGAGGGAATTCAACCCTTATCTCATATCGTGCCGCAGCTGCAAACACACAAGGAACGGCTTCACGAACCGCTTCGGCCGCAACTTCACCGTATGCCCGCGCCAAGCCCCCGGTCCCCAGCTGCGTTCCGCCGAAATACCGGGTCACCACGACAATCGCATCTTCGATCCCGTTTTTTCGAAGCACGTCCAGAACCGGAAGTCCGGCCGTGCCGGAAGGCTCTTTATCGTCACTGTACTTTTGCATGATCTCTTCACGCGAAACTCTCCAGGCATACACATGGTGTGTCGCATCCGGATAACGTTTGCGGATCTCATCCATACGAATCCGAGCCTCTTCCGCGGACGCAAGGGGTCCCGCTTCGGCGATAAACACGGATTTTTTAACAGTCAGCCTCGTTTCCGCAATCTGCGAAAGTGAAATCCAGCGCTCACGACGCAATCAGACCAGCTCCTTGTAGCGCTGATAGGACATCATCAAAAGGGATTTATCCTGACTGTATGTTACCTTCTCAAGCGCCTCGCGTACCGGAAAAAATTTGCCGTCCGAAAAATTCTGAGACGGATTGGGTGTTACCTTCGCACTCTCGGCCTGCATAATATACCAGACAATTTTGTTGCATACCGGCTTCTGGCGGGTGATGGAATAAAATTCGTAATTCGTTCTACCGGCCGGAGACAGAATCCGTGCCTTAACGCCGGCTTCGTACGAAACTCGTTCCAAAGCAACGTCGTCGGGTTTCTCAACCGATCGAATCACGCCTTTCGGAAAGCACCATTCGTCCTTCTCGTTCTTTAAAAGAAGCACCGTATCTTCATAGAACACAACGCCTCCCGAGCAATTTCGAACCAGCATATCATCGCCCTCCATGCAGAAATTCTGACAACAGAATTATTGTACCATGCTATATGACGAAATCCAACAAAGCGTTCGGAAGGGCGCTTCACCTCTTTCCCGAAAAGCGTTGCATTCGGGATTGTCGCACGACGAGCAACGGTTGCCTCCGCCGGGTCGCGCGTACCGGCAAAATCGGCGAAATGACGCCGTTTGCCGGTATTTTTAGCTTTTCGGGCGGCGCGGATACCGGCAAATTCGCGAAAAGTGGCCCGTTTGCCGGTATTTTCCGTCAGAAGGAGTCTCACGGGACACCGCGTTGATTTCAATTCGAAATGTATAGAGCGTTAAAAATAATCTGGTCTTGGTACCACGGAAAGTTTCGTTTTCCCGTGTTTCACGGAATGAGGCGAAGAGCTCACGCCGACTTCCTCTTGTTGACCGGATTTTGTTCCGATATAATGAGGAATGACTCTATCATTCATAAAGGTTGTCCAGTCAGAGGTTAACGGATGAGATACGAACGGTACAATCCGCAGTTATCCGCATATTCCGGTGACTCCAGAAGAAGACGCCGGAGAATTCTCGGCTGTTTGCGCGGGTTCATCGCAATCATGACCGTCATGATCGTGGCGGTAGCCTTTGTGCTGTTCTGGCAGTTGTTTTTCGCGGGAGAACAATCGCACGAAAACGGCCTTTTCACAAAAAAAACCAGCGTTACTTCCGCCTCTGTCTCGACGATCCCTTTGGCGACCGCCACACCGACGCCGACCCCGATGCCGGAAATCACGGAGCTTCTTCCGTATTCGGAGATCATCGAGAATTATTTCGGACCCTTACCCGTGCCCGAATTCCGGACGCCTCTGGTGCGCAAAGAGGTGCACGGCATCTATATCGCGGCCGGTGAAAATATTACCGCAAACATAGAGCTTGCGAACAACTCCGAAATCAACGCATTTGTCCTGGATCTCAAAGAAGGGTACGGCGTCGGTTTTAACAGTACCAATCCCATCGCCCTTGAGACAGGTCAGGTCAAGTCACTTTATAATCTCTCTTCCGTTGTTGAAAAGTGTCACGAGAACGATATCTGGGTAATCGGACGAATCGTATGTTTCAAGGACTGGGGATTACTGAATACCTACCCGCATTACTACATCAAGGACGAAAACGGAAACACCCTGAAATTTGAAAATGAAAAGAACTCCTCGTTCTTAAGCCCTTACAACACCAATACCTGGGATTATTTTATCGACCTGGCGATCGAAGCCGTCGAAATGGGCGTCGATGAAATTCAATTTGATTATGTACGATTCCCTGCCGGGGCGACGACAACGGGAGAGAAGCCTTATTTCGGCCCTCCGGAAACAACACCGACCAAAGCCGAAGCAATCAATCGCTTTCTTCAGACAGCCAGAATACGGATTCAGGATACGTACGGCGTTCCGGTCGGAGCAGATATTTTCGCAATCGTTATGACCAACCAGCCGGATCGGCTGATTGTCGGCCAGGATTGGCCGACCGTCGGGTTAACCGGCGTTGACAATCTGTGCCCCATGATTTATCCGGATCATTACGGAAGAGAATTTTATCTCAACGGCAGGCTGTATTCCCCGCCGAAGGACTACCCTTACGAGATTGTCTATAACTCGTTGCTGGTTGCCGGGCAACAGGCCGCACAAGGATTTAGTGTCGTTCGGCCCTACCTTGCGGCCTACACTTACGGATACGACGACATCAACCGTCAAATCAAAGGAGCGCAGGATGCGGGAAGCCCCGAATTCATCCTGTGGAACGTTTTCGGCAATTACCCGGACGGTCAATACGACGGGGGTTGAAACGCTCCGGAACAATAATCGCGCTTTCCGACCTGCTTTTCTCGGCTCTGATTCTCCGGATGATCGGTGCGGATTATTTGATTATGATTTCGACTCGATCCGTTCTCTTCCGCCCATCCACTTCCGGAGAACCTCGGGAATCATTACGCTTCCGTCTTCCTGTTGGTACTGCTCGACGATTGCCGGAAGAATCCGGCTGGTTGCCAACCCGGAGGCGTTAAGGGTATGAACGAATTCGGTCGACTTTCCGTCTTTTCTTCTGAACTTCATATTCCCTCTTCGGGCCTGATAATCGCCCGCATTGGATGCGGAGCTGACTTCCTTATAATCGTTCATCGAAGGGATCCAAATTTCAATGTCATAGGTCTTCATCATTGCGGCGGAGCAATCCGCGGCGGCTAACTTACTGACACGGTAGTGGAGCCCGAGTCCGGCAACCAATTCTGCGGCCTTCCCGACGAGTTCCTGAAGCGCGTTCTCGGAATCTTCCGGTCGCGTGTACTGGAACATCTCGATCTTGTTAAACTGATGCCCGCGGATCATCCCGCGCTCTTCCGCGCGATACGAACCCGCTTCTTTTCGATAACAGGGCGTGTATGCAAAGTATTTCAACGGCAAATCGGCCTCGTCAAGGATTTCATCGCGATGAAGATTTACAAGCGCCGTTTCCGCCGTCGGCAACATAAAATGCGTAAATCCCTCGGGTGCCTCCCGATCCAGGATCTGATATACCTCATCCTTAAATTTCGGGAATTGACCGGCGGTGTACCCGCAGGCGGATCCGAGCATGTGCGGAGGAAGGATAAATTCATATCCGTCCCGGAGATGCGTCTCGATAAAATACGATAAAAGCGCCCACTCCATGAGCGCGCCGTCCTTTCTGTACATCCAGAAACCGTTGCCGGACAGCTTGGCTCCGCGCGTATAGTCGATCATCCCGAGCGACTCGACCAGATCGACGTGGTGCTTCGGCGTAAAAGAAAATGTCGGCTTGCTTCCGGATACGTCGACAACGACATTTTTATCCTTGCCGCCCGCGACCACATCATCCGCCGGCAAATTCGGAATACCCGAAAGAAAATCGTTTTGCGCCCGATCGATTTCCGCGAGCTGCTCGTCCATGATCCGTATCTGCTCGGATATCTCCTTCATTCGAACAAATACGGAAGAAACATCCTGTCCTTCCTTCTTCATTCCGGGGATATCCGCGCTGACCTTGTTTCGACTGGCTTTCAATGCTTCGACGGCACCGATTCTGTCGCGTCTTTCGCGGTCGCTATGAAGAAAATCGGAAAAATCGACGACAAAGCCCTTTTTGGCGAGCTTCGCCGCAACCCCTTCCGGATCATTTCGGATCATATTGATGTCGATCATGACATGGCCTCCCATTCCGTAAACTATCAGGCATATTATACCCGATTTGCATGGGATAAAAAAGAAATCCGAATCGGGATACGCACTTCAGAGAAAAAGACGCCCGGATCCGGCCCCCGCTTGTCTCAAGGGACACGTGAATCGTTTATCGGTTTTCTTATTTTCCGATTATGCTTATAATGTTTGGGGTTACAAATGACCGTCCGTTGTTTATAATAGCGTTAATAATAGTTGAGGGAGGCGATATTTTGTCAACCGTACTCGCTTTTCGCGGAGGAGTCCATCCCAGGCATAATAAGAACACGGATGTCCTTCCCTCCATTCGTCTCACGGATTTTTCGGAAGTAGACATTCCTTTACATCAACAAATCGGTCCGCCCTGTACCTGTGTCGTCTCTCCCGGCGACTATGTCTGTGTCGGACAGGTCATCGCCCGTTCAGAACACCCGATGGCCGTTCCGATCCACTCCAGCGTATCGGGAACGGTCAAAGAAATTCATCATGTCGTCTCGGAGATCGGTGAACCGATTGAAGCCGTCCGGATCGAATCCGACGGGAAATTCGTCGACGACCCGTCCGTCGCTCCTCCGGTCATCGAATCCCGCGAGGACTTCATTGCCGCAGTACGCGCTTCCGGACTGGTGGGTCTCGGAGGTGCGGCATTTCCGACGCACATCAAGCTCAATCCTCCCGCCGACAAGAAGCCGCAATTCCTTCTGATCAATGCCGCGGAGTGCGAACCGTACATCACGTCGGACTATCGCATGATGTGCGAAAATCCGGACCAAATCATCGACGGCATTCTTGCGGTCATGAAATGGATCGACATCCCGCGGGCAATCATCGGATACGAGGACAACAAACCTCTGGTCAGCCGTATTTTCGAACACGAGCTCGAAAAGAGAATCTTCAAGACCGGAGAGTGTCATGACATCCGGGTTCACAAAATGAAGACCGTATATCCTCAGGGCGCCGAGAAAATGTTTATTTACGCGCTCACGGGCCGAAAGGTCCCGCCCGGCAAGCTCCCGCATGACGTGCATGTGACGGTGCTTAACGTATCCACGGTTCGACAGATCGGCCTGTACCTTCGAACCGGTATGCCGCTGGTAAGAAGACGCATTACGCTCGACGGAAGCGCGCTCAACATTCACGGTAATTTTAACGTCCCGATCGGAGCCCGTGTCCGGGACATCATCGAGTCGGCCGGCGGACTTCGCGAGGATCCGACCAAAGTAATTATGGGCGGACCGATGATGGGTGTGGCACTCGACAGCATGGATTGCGGGCTTATCAAAGCCAACAACGCGATTCTGGTTTTCGGAAGTAAGGAGACCCGCGTTCCTCCGGAATCCGCATGTATCCGCTGTGCGCGATGCGTGATGGCTTGCCCGATGTTGCTTCAGCCCGCGGGAATCGATCAGGCCGCCCGGCGAAAAGATATTGAGATGCTGACTCATTTTCGCGTAATGGACTGTATCGAGTGCGGCAGTTGCACCTATTCCTGCCCGGCAAAACGGTTTATCAACCAAAGCATCACAGACGGGAAAAAGCTCATACGCGCCGAAAAAGAGCGTTACGCTTCGGAACAGAGGCTTCGGACCGCTTCTCAAAAAGCATCTTCGGGAAAGGAGGAGCAAGACGGAAAGTCGGTTCCTAAGGAATAGACCGAGTCTTTGCCTGCAAAACAGATATGAAATTACAGGTATCCAATTCTCCGCATATCCGTGACAAGGTAACGACCGCATCTCTGATGAGGGATGTGGCGATCGCTTTGTTGCCCGCGGCCGTCGCGTCCGGTTTCCTTTTCGGTATCCGCGCCGTGATGATGATTATCGTCTCCGTCGCATGCTGTGTGCTTTTCGAGTATTTATCGCGAAGAATCATGAAACGCGAAAATACCATCCTTGACTTTTCGGCAATCGTAACGGGCATCCTTCTGGCCTTAAATCTTCCCCCGACCCTCCCCTACTATATGATCGTGCTCGGCGCTTTGTTCGCAATCGTCGTCGTTAAGCAAATGTTCGGCGGACTCGGAAACAATTTCGTCAATCCGGCGCTCGCCGCCCGCATCTTTCTGGTCATCGCGTTTCCGACGCAGATGACCCATTGGACGGTTCGGGAGGGAGCATTTTCTTTCTTTGATTCTTTTCTGGGGAAGGATTTGGTTTCCTCCGCAACACCGCTTGCGATGATGCGTAATACGGTCGCGGATGCCGCTTCCGGTGCGACTTCTTCTGCTACAATCGCAGCGGAATCGAGTTCCCTGCCCTCTCTCCTTTCTCTTTTTCTCGGTCAAAAAGGCGGTTGTATCGGCGAGGTTTGTATTCTGGCCCTCCTGATCGGTGCCGCTTATCTTTTTGTCCGAAAAGTAATTGTCCCGTGGATTCCTCTGGCGTATCTGGGATCATTTACGATTCTGGTACTCTTTTTCGGTCATACGCCGCTATTGGAAGCGGTCCGGTACCGTCCGTTATCGCTTGAGGCTTGGCAGAATGCGATGTATGAACCGCTGTTCATGCTCCTGACGGGCGGATTGATGATCGGTGCATTTTTTATGGCGACGGATTATGTAACGTCACCGGTCACCCGATCCGGCCGAATTATTTTCGGTATCGGATGCGGTATCATGACCTTCCTGATCCGTTATTACGGTAACATGGCCGAGGGCGTCTCGTTTTCCATCATTCTGATGAATATTCTGACCCCACATATTGATCGAATGACCCTCAGCAAACCGTTCGGCGAAAGGAGGGCGAAGAAACATGCGAGCCTCTGACAAGGTGAAATCAGCACCGATCTCGTTTGTCCCGGCAATCACCCTTGCCGTGATTTGTTTGGTTTGCGCTCTTCTTTTAGCGGGAACGTACGAATTGACCCGCGATGCGATTTCCGAACAGGAAGCTCAGGCCGCAAAAAATCGCATGATAGCGATTTTCCCGGACGGTAATCAATTCAAGGAAGTCCGGATCGAAGAGGACTTGAAAGCTCAATTGATTTCCGACGGTTGCGCGTGTGAAGAGATTCACGAAGCATTGGATTCCGATGGCAATCGGATGGGGTACATCATCGTCTCACGAAGCTTCGGCTACGCCGGAGACATCATCGTCACTTCCGGTTTCTTGCCGGACGGGTCGATTGTTCATGTCATCGTCACCGCTCCGGACGAAACTCCGAAGCTGGGTAAGGAAGTGGAGGAGAAATATTTCACCGACCGCTTTTCCGGTGTTTCCGCGGGAGACCATGCCGAAAACTGTGTCGATATGATCTCGGGTGCGACCATTTCGTCCAAAGCGGTTTGTACCGCATTCAACAAAGCGGTCGAGACCTTCCGCACGCTTTCCGAGAAAGGAGTAATCGGATCATGAGTGAGCATATGTCCGACAAAACCTACCGGTCGCCGGATCAACGGCTGGAGGAGAAAAAGAAATCCGAGTCCCCTTGGAGTATCGTTTTGAACGGTCTTTTATTCGAAAATCCGGCCCTTCGTCTGATTCTCGGAATCTGTCCTCTTTTGGCGGTGACCATCTCCGCCAAATCATCTCTGTTCATGGGCTTCGCCGTCATTTTCGTACTGACCGGGTCGGAGTTTATCGTTTCCCTTCTTCGTCATGTGATTCCGGTCAAGGTTCGGATTCCCGCGTTCATCACCATCATAGCGGGCTTTGTCACGATCGTTCAATTGGTCGTCTCGGCATATTTGCCCGCCCTCAACGAATCGCTCGGCATCTACATTCCGCTGATTGTCGTCAACTGCGTCGTACTGGCTCGCGCGGAGACCTTCGCAAGTAAAAGAAGCCCCGCGTACTCGGTTCTTGACGGACTGAGCATGGGCGGCGGCTTTACTCTTGCTCTTCTGATGATGGGCAGTATTCGTGAGATTCTCGGCGCCGGAACGTTTTTCGACGTAAAGCTTCCGTTGTTCGGTAGCGTTATTGAGCCGATCATGTTCTTTTCTCTTCCTCCGGGCGGATTCTTTGTTTTCGGAATTTGTATCATCATCATGCAATGGGTCGTAATCCGGATCAAAAGGATCACCGCCAACAAGAACAAGACCGTGCTTGCTGAATCGGAAACGGACGAATCCGCGTGCTCCTCCTGCGGCGCCTGTTCAATTTGTCGTGAAAGCGAGGTGAAATGAAGATGATCACTTTTATCTTATCGATTGACATCCAGGGTCTCATGATCATTCTCTTTTCCGCCATACTCGTTGATAACTTTGTTCTTTCCAAATTCTTGGGCATCTGTCCGTTTCTGGGCGTTTCCAAAAATCTGAAAACGGCGATGGGTATGAGCGCGGCCGTTATCGCAATCATGCTTCTGGCTTCCGCGATCACCTGGCCGATTCAGAACTTTTTACTGAATCCTATGGGGATCGGCTTTTTGCAGACGCTTGTCTTTATTCTGGTCATCGCTTCCCTTGTCCAGATGGTGGAAACCATCATGAAGAAGACCCTGCCGCCGCTCTACAAAGCCCTCGGCATCTATCTTCCCCTGATTACGACGAACTGCGCGGTGTTGGGCGTGACGATTCTCAATATCACCAAGGATTTTTCTTTCGGAAAGGCAATGACCAACTCGCTCGGAGCGGGGCTTGGATTCGCGCTGGCGCTGTTCCTTTTTTCGGGCGTTCGGATGCGCATCGAAAAGGCGGATGTCCCCAAAGCGCTTCGCGGACTCCCGATCACACTGATTGCCGCATCGCTGGTGTCGGTTTCCTTCTTCGCGTTTAAGGGATTGATTGAGAATATTTTCGGATGACTTGTCCGATTTTCTAAGGAGAGATCTATGTACGATGTACCGTTTCGACTTTTCGCTATTGAAAACATTATAATTCCCGCATTGATCATGCTCGGCGCGGCCTTGCTCCTCGGTTTTCTTATTGTGATTGTTTCCAACCTGTTCAAGGTGCCGGGCAACGAAAAAAAGGATGCGTTGATGGATGCCCTTCCCGGAGCGAATTGCGGCGGATGCGGATTCCCCGGCTGTGAGGGATATGCGGATTATTTGCTTACACCCGGTGCCGATACCTCCCTGTGCTCGGTCGGCGGAGCGGAATGCGCACGGGAAATCGCAGCGATTCTCGGCACGGAAGCCGTCGAACCGGAGAAGAAAATCGTCGTCCTTCGTTGCCAGGGGACCTCGGAGCATACATCTCCCAGATACGAGTATCTCGGCACCCAGTCTTGTCATGCCGCTCATAATTTACTGGGCGGCCCGGGTTCCTGTACATACGGTTGTCTCGGCTTCGGTGATTGTGTCGCCGTGTGCGCGTTCGACGCACTAAAGATCAAAGACGGGATTGTTCATGTCAATCGCGAGAAGTGTACCGCTTGCGGACAGTGCGTCAAAGCTTGTCCGAAGGGTCTTTTGAAGCTATTACCCGCAGCCGCGACCGTTGCGGTCCGATGCAGTAACGAATGGCCCGGAGCGCAAACGCGAAAGTTCTGTAATATCGGTTGTATCGGCTGCCGTCGGTGTGTCAAAGAGTGCCCGGTCGAGGCGATTTCGATGAAGGGTTCGCTTGCGGTGATCGACCAAGCCAAGTGTATCCACTGTGATGCGTGTGTCGCCGTTTGTCCGACAAAGGCAATCGCCCGGTTTTCATAACGTTGTCCTGTTTTTTCTTGCACACCGGGAATAAATGTGGTATTATTCTCTCTGCGCGTTATCCGGAAATGGAGGAGGTATCATCATGGCAAAGTGCGAGATCTGTCAGAAGAACCTGTTTTTTGGCAGAAAGATCAGAATCACCCGTTCGCAGATTTCCCGCCGTGCACTCACACAGCAGAAGTCCAATGTGCGTAATGTTCGGGTTATGGTTGACGGCACACCCAAGACAATGCACGTATGCACGCGCTGTCTTCGTTCCGGTGCGGTTGAGAGAGCCTGATTCGCAAGTTTCTGATATGTTAAAAGGCGGCTTTATAATCAGCCGCCTTTTTCGTGCGAAAAAATCAGGCATACCAAAGATTATTCGAAGATCCTTCGAACGCCGACAATCCGATCCTGAAGCACCCGGTTTTCCGCAAAGGAAGTCAATCGAAGCGTCGTTTTGCTTCTGGAGACCATGATCAACATCCCGTTTTCCGTACATATCCCCATTTCGTAGGGAATGACAGAGTCTTTTTGAAGCGGATGGCGAAAAAAGACCAGGTCTCCGGGTACAATGCTGCTAATGATCAACTCTCCCGTGATTTCGTCGTAACCGAGGTCTACCTCCTGGCCCGAAAGAAACTGATCCTCCAAGACTCGCGGAAGCTGCACTCCGTTCACCGCCGCGGAAATATAAGCAAGCCCTTCGACAGAAAGACCCCGTTTCGTAATCCCGCCGGAAAGATGCGTCATGTTGACAAAGCTTAACACGGAGCTGACAAAATAGCGGACTCCGACTTTTTCGACCGGGTCGTGAACCGATAATTCAATGACTCCGCTACTTCCGATCCATCCGTCCTTGCCGCCGGGAAGAGCGATGTGATAGACTCCGTCACGCTTCTCATCCGAATACAGGACCGTGTTCATCATGACCTCAATTTCGAGCGTTCCGTTGCTGGCATGCGACATCACGTTTTTGGAAACATCGGAGACAATCAGTTTGTAAACATGAAGGTTCGGCTCAATCGCGTCCATTTCGTCGGACAAGTCTTTTGCGAGGACAAATCCCTCCAGTTCATCGGTCGTACGAACCAGGTAGAATCCCTCGGTCGGTGATGCCGAAAGCAATCGAACCGGCTCATTAAACAATAATTGGGTGATTCGATCACTTCGTACGTCCGGCTCCGTCATCAGGTTGGTCACATATCGAATGACCAGACGATCCGCGGGATCGGTATAAACACGTTCCGCTTCCGGAGAAATATACATCGCAATTTCCGGAGTTTCGATCAGCTTCGGTATCAGCGTCGGCAAAATCCAGAACAGTAAGGCGACAATCACGAGAAAAATAACCGAAGGAAGGATAATCTGTGACAGACCTTTCTTCTTGCCTCCCGAGACATGGGTATCCGACTCATCCAGGGACCAGACTTCTTCCAGATTCTGAGCAGCACCAAACTTCCCGTCAAGTCTCGCAACTTTATCGGGCACATATATTTGTTCCGATTCGTCCGTTTTCGACGGTCGGATTCCGGGGGGGTGGAATAATCGGCCGATTGACCGAAACCATTTGCGGAAACGCTTCATTCACCATCCCCCGAATCGCTGTTTCGTACGTACTCTATCACACAAATCGCGGTCGCCAGATCTCCGTCATGAGAAATACTGACCGAAGCATCCGATCCGCCCATCCGCTCAAAGACAGCTTTCGCGCCCCCGTGAAGCTGTAAGAAAGGTTTTCCTTTCTCGTCTACGAATATCTCAATATCCGTAAAGCTCACTCCCTGACGCCAGATTCCCGTGCCGAGCGCTTTGGAAACCGCCTCCTTGGCCGCAAATCGAGCCGCCAAAGACTCCATGGATACTTCGCCCGATCGGAGGGTGCATGAGCGAATTTCAAAAGAGGTATAGATCCGATTCAAGAAGATATCGCCCTTGCGATTATAAATATCCCTGATTCTTGAAATGCGAATGATATCAATTCCGGATGAAATGGCCATGATGCTTCCATCCCGTATGGCTACGAGATTCTTCCTCCTCTGTCGCTTTTTCGGTATATGTCCTTTGTTCGGATATCCTCGCCCTCGAAATGAAAAATCGTAAAATCTCCGATCATTCTCGAATGAAGCCTCTGATCATAATGCTTGCCGAGCTCCGCGAGCGATAAATTGGTGGTGATGATTGTTGCTTTTCCCTTCTGATGTCTCTCTCCGAGTATGAAGAGAAGATCCGCCGCATTATACGGCCCTTTGGCCTCAACCCCCAATTCGTCGATGACCAAAAGGTCCGTTTCCAGGATTTTTTCGCGTTTTGCTCCGACTTCACTCTCCCGAATCGGATCCGGATTAAAAGATCGCTTCAGCGTTCTTGATTCGTCCATGGTTTCGATCAATTCGGAGGAGCGGATCACCAAGACCGGCTCCGCCCTCATAAGAATCGCGCGTGCGATACTTATGGCCATAAAGGTTTTTCCGGTTCCCGGATTTCCCCAGAACAACAGGTTCGGCCTCTTATTCCGATCCATATCGACATAAACGTCGCTGAATTGGCGTATGGGCCGGATCTTATCGGGATCCGAGTAAAAGTCTTCCGAGAAATCCGAAAAGGAAACGCCGGGATGTCGGGATATCCCGGAATCATCGAAATAAACGGGCAACAGAAGCTCGCGAAGACAAGCGCACTCTTTACCGTCGACAAACCCCTCATCCGAGCACGAGGGACAAAAAGGGATCACCTGATCATAATTCTCCGGGATTTTGTTCAATGAAAGAAAGGCGGATTTCTTTTTTTTCAAATCCTCGATATGACGAATCGCTTCGTTCTCGTCGCGGTTTTCAAGAACGAAAAGCATACGCTCCGCAGTAAAATACCGAAGCTGATCGTCAGTCTCCTTGAGTTCCGGATATTGCTCGTATGTTTTTGCAACACGCCGGGACCGGAGCACCTCACTTTGGGTTCGACGATCGGAAAGTGTGTTCATTACCTCAGCCGGAACGGCCCCCATATCATCTCCTATCTCGGTATATCCCCGGTTGTTTCGGGGGAATAACGCCGTAATATCTCCTCCGGGTCATCCTCAAAAGACTTCAGCTGTTCATCGGTATAGGTCACTCCGGAGAAATTTTGCCCGGAAGAATTCGTCCCGATATTGCCCTTGGCCGCCTTTTCATTTTGGTAACGGGCGGAATTCAGCTTCGCTTGCTCTTCCTCGAACGCCTTCGCCTCCGGAAGAGTTTTAATTCCCACCGCCAGCCATGTCGAAAGGTGTTCATTGGCTCTTTTCATGGACGGAACGGTACTGTACTCGCAAACCTTCTGTATAGCAAATTCGATCATCTCGTAAGGAAAGGACATCTTTTCGACCCAAATGCGAACATAATCCTCGTCAAATCCGGTCATTTTCTTGCGAAGCCTTTTCCCGAGCTTTCGAAGCGTGACGGCAACCCGCTCCTCCGAAGCCAGATACGCGTCGAGATCCCGAACATTGCGAATTCCCTTTCCTTGCCATTCCACGGCTTTCTCCTTGACGCGGGATACACCCGCCAGCCGGTTGTTCTCATAAAGAGATTGGAACAGTGAATATATCACATCGGGATCGAAACCGAATTCGAAAAGCATCGTATCGATTTCACGGTACCATTTATACGCCATGGATCCGTGAAAAAAGGTCCTTTCGATGGAGCGGGCCAATTCTTCTCTCGCTTCATCCGGCGGAGAAATCGGTTCGTTTTCCGATATCCCGTCCCGGTTGTTCCGAAGGATATAGCGATCCACCTCGGAAGCCTTGATATCCGAGATCACGATCTGTCCTCTCTCGTTTCGATCAATCAATCCGGAAAGGGTCAGCTCCGCAATCGCTCCCTTGGCTTCCTCCGGAGAAAGAGAGAGCCGAGAGGCAATTTCTTTCTCTCCGACGCCGTAGCCATTCCCTTGCACCATAAGCAGGTACAGATATGCCTGTACGGCCGATCCGGTCAATGAAGACATATAATCGGAAATGAAAAGATCCGGCACCGCCGTATCCGAAAGAAGCAGTTTTTTCCGGTCCTCGGGTTTCACAAAACCATCCTCCGTTTTCGTGAATCATTCCTAATTATAGCATCACCGACGCGCCTTTTCCAACGAAGCCGGTCCGAAAAAGATACGGACCCGAGCGACCGCCCGGGTCCGTTATCGATTCATGTCAAAAGAGCCTGCATCAGCTCTGTTCGGCCTTCTTTCGGTACGACTCATAGCGCTCAACAGCATCCTGATGCGTCTTTTTGAAGATCTCCTCGACCTTCTCGGCAGGATACTTCTTATAAAGCGAGTTGTATCGCACCTCGGTTTTCAGGAATTCGACAAAGTCTCCCGACGGCTCCTTGGAATCCAGAACGAACGGGTTTTTGCCCTCCGCCTTGAGCAACGGATTGTACCGATAAAGGTGCCAGTATCCGCATTCGACCGCTTCCTTTTCGTGCTTCTGGGTGGAACCCATGCCTGTCTTGATTCCATGGTTGATGCATGTGCAGTAGCAGATGATCAGCGAAGGTCCCTGATAGGCTTCCGCTTCGGTCATCGCCTTGATGAGTTGATTCTGATTGGCACCCATTGCGACCTGCGCAACGTATACGTAACCGTAACTCATCGCCATCATCCCCAAATCCTTTTTCTTGATTGCTTTCCCGCCCGCGGCAAACTGTGCGATCGCTCCGGTCGGTGTTGATTTTGATGCCTGACCACCCGTGTTCGAGTATACTTCGGTATCCAAAACCAGAATGTTCACATCCTCACCGGTTGCCAGTACATGATCCAGTCCGCCGTACCCGATGTCGTATGCCCATCCGTCTCCGCCGATGATCCACGTCGAACGCTTCATGAAATAATCCTCGTATTCGAGAATTTGAGCAATCGCTTCCTTCACAGCGGCGTTATCGCCCCGATAGGATTTCAGTGCTTTCGCAAGAGACTCTGAGAGCCCACGGGCATTATCATTGTCTTCCTTACCCGCAATCCATGCGCTCCCGGCTTCCTTGACCGCATCGTCATCGACATCCGAAATTAAAGTCTCGAGACGATCCGCCACCCGGTTCCGAATTTGCTTGGCGCCCAAGTGCATTCCCAAGCCGTGCTCGGCGTTATCCTCAAAAAGCGAGTTTGCCCATGCCGGCCCGCATCCCTGCGCATTCAAGGTATATGGCATCGAAGGAGCCGATCCTCCCCAAATCGAAGAGCACCCCGTCGCGTTGGAAATCTGCATCCGGTCTCCGAAAAGCTGCGTCAGAAGCTTGGCATATGCCGTCTCTCCGCAACCCGCGCATGCGCCCGAGAACTCCAAAAGCGGAGTTTGGAACTGACTTCCCTTGATTGTTTTTTTGTTCGCGGGATTTTCCTTAACGGTAAGCGTCATCGCATAATCCCAGTGATCCGACTCATCCATATGATCCTTCAAAGGTTGCATGGTCAAGGCTTTTTCCTTCGCCGGGCAGGTTGCCACACAGGTGCCGCAACCGGTGCAGTCCAAAGCAGAGACCTGCATACGATACTTAAAATTCTCATAACCCTTCATTCCGTCGATGGTGGTGAAGGGAGCTTTTCCGGCTTCCTCCTCCGTCAGCAGGAACGGTCGGATTGCAGCATGCGGGCATACCAGTGAGCACTGATTGCACTGGATGCAATTCGCCGGTGTCCAAATCGGAATATCGACGGCAATCCCGCGCTTCTCATATTTTGACGTCCCCTGCGGGAACGACCCGTCCTCGCGTCCGGAGAATGCGGATACCGGCAATTTATCGCCTTCCTGCGCATTCATCACTTCGACGACATCGCGAATAAAAGCGGGCACCTTTTTGGGGGTTATTTCTTTGTCCTTTGCGTCGGCCCAAGCATCGGGAATCGGAATCTCGACGACTGCGTCAATACCGGCGTCGATTGCGGCATAATTCATCTTGACGATATCGTCTCCCTTGGCTCCGTAGGACTTCAGGGCCGCTTTCTTCATCAATTCGACCGCCTTATCGACGGGAATAATGTTCGCGAGTTTGAAGAACGCCGCCTGGCAAATCGTGTTAATTCTTCCGCCCAAACCGATTTCTCTGGCTTTCTCGACCGCGTCGATCGCAAAAAAGCGGATGTTGTTTTTTGCAAGGAAGCGCTTCATGGCAGCCGGCAGAAACTCTTCGAGCTCCTCGGACGTCCACTGCGTGTTTAAAAGGAAAGTTCCGCCCGGTTTCAGCGGTGTGAGCATATCGTATTTATCGACGTAAGACTGGTTGTGGCAGGCGATGAAGTCGGCCTTGTTGACCAGATAAGTCGAACGGATCGGAGTTTTTCCGAAGCGAAGGTCGGAGATCGTAACACCGCCGGACTTTTTGGAGTCATAGGAAAAATACGCCTGAACATACATATCCGTGTTATCGCCGATAATCTTGATTGAGTTCTTATTCGCGCCGACGGTACCGTCCGCGCCCAGACCCCAGAAACGTGCCGCGAAGGTACCTTGACCGGCCACATCGATCGACTCTTCGATCGGAAGCGACAGATTCGTAACGTCGTCGACGATTCCGATCGTAAACTGACGCTTCGGATTGTCCTTTGAAAGCTCCTTGAAAACGGAAAGAATCTGATCCGGAGTAGTATCCTTCGACCCGAGCCCGTAGCGCCCGCCGATAATTCTGGGTGCGTCACAGTTTCCGGCATACGCCGCGCATACGTCGAGGAACAGGGGTTCACCGTGCGCGCCGGGCTCCTTGGTGCGATCCAGAACCGCAACGGATTTCACCGTGGCCGGAAGCGCCGCCAGGAAGTGCTCAACGGAGAACGGTCGGTAGAGGCGCACCTTCAGCAGGCCCACCTTCTCTCCCTTCTTGTTGAGGTAATCGACGGTCTCTTCGGTCGTCTCGACGGCGGAGCCCATTGCGATGATGACGCGATCGGCATCCGGAGCCCCGTAATAATTAAACAGCTTATAGTTCGTTTTGCGGATTGCGTTGATTTTATTCATGTAATCCTCAACGATTGCGGGCAGTGCCAGGTAGAAGGGATTCGCCGCTTCACGGGCCTGGAAATAAATATCGGGATTCTGCGCCGTTCCGCGGAGAACCGGGCTGTTCGGAGAAAGCGCGCGCTTTCTGAATTCCTTGATTGCGTCATAGTCGACAAGTTCTGCAAAATCATCGTAATCGATAACATCGATTTTCTGAATTTCGGATGAAGTCCGGAAACCGTCGAAGAAATGAAGAAACGGAACTCGGCCCTTGATTGCGGAAAGATGCGCAACCGCCGCCAAATCGGCGACTTCCTGAACGCCGTTGGCGCAAAGGAGAGCAAATCCGGTCTGACGACACGCCATAACATCCGCATGATCGCCAAAAATGCTGAGCGCGTGTGCGGCCAGCGAGCGGGCCGATACATGAAAAACCGCGGGCAACAGCTCGCCCGACATCTTGTACATATTCGGGATCATCAGAAGAAGTCCCTGCGAGGCGGTGTACGTTGTAGTCAACGCACCGGTTGCCAACGATCCGTGAACCGTTCCGGAAGCGCCGCCTTCGGATTGCATTTCCACGACATTGACCGTCTGACCGAAAATATTCTTTCTGCCCTGCTGGGCCCATTGATCGGTGTAGTCCGCCATCGGGGATGACGGCGTGATCGGGAAGATGCCCGCCACCTCGGTAAACGCATACGAAGAGTATGCGGCGGCGGTATTCCCGTCCAGAGTCATTTTTTTCGTTTCTTTTGCCATGACTGTGATCTCCTTTATATGAAAAATGGTTTGAATAATTCGGAAGTTCACCGACACTCCGGTCGGAGAACCGCATATATTATAGCACAGTGGTTATCGATTCGTCCGACCTTTTCGACATGCCACAGAAGAAATTTCGGGCAATTCCATATATAATTTTACGAATGTTTACAGCCAATCTGTGTTATGATGTTTTTCGCATAGAAAAGCCCGAAGGAGAACGAGTATGAGCATTTCTTACCAAGGACCCGTAGTATTGATTATCATGGACGGAATCGGCTTGAGCGAAACGGAAGTCGGCAACGCTTTTCGTCTGGCCAACAAGCCGACCATCGACCGAATTTTCGATAAATATCCGTTGCTTCGGCTCAAAGCGCACGGCACGGCGGTCGGACTTCCTTCCGATGCGGATATGGGCAATTCCGAAGTCGGTCACAATGCGATCGGAGCCGGACAGGTATACAGCCAAGGGGCAAAACTCGTTACCGAATCCCTCGCTTCCAAAGCGATGTTTGAAAGCGAGGTCTGGAAGGATTTGGTCGACGGGGCGCGTAACGGCGGGACCATGCATTTTATCGGACTACTGTCGGACGGAAATGTCCATTCACATATCGACCATCTCCTTTTGATGTTGGAACAAGCGAAAAAAGAGGGGGTTCGTAAGGCCCGGATCCATCCGCTGCTCGACGGCAGGGATGTCGGAGAAACCAGTGCTCTTCTGTACGTAGATCAACTTGAAAAGAAACTTTCCGAGCTGAACGACTCGATCACCGATTTTTGTATCGCTTCCGGCGGCGGAAGAATGAAGGTCACAATGGACCGATATTTTGCCAACTGGTCCATGGTCGAATTGGGCTGGAAAACGCACGTGCTCGGTCAAGGCCGCCTTTTTCCCGGCGCGACCGAAGCGATCGAAACCTACCGGGAGGAAATTCCGGGCGTCATTGATCAGGACCTGCCCGCCTTTGTAATCGGCCGGGACGGAAAGCCGGTCGGTACCATCGAGGACGGCGACAGCGTTATCCTTTTCAATTTCCGCGGAGACAGGGCTCAGGAATTGACCGTCGCCTTTGAGTCGGACGATTCCTTCGATGCTTTCGATCGCGTCCGCGTTCCGAACGTTCGGTATGCCGGTATGCTCGAGTACGACGGCGACCTTCATATCCCGAAGAAATTCCTCGTTTCTCCGCCTTTGATTCGCAATACGCTCGGTGAACTTCTGGCCGATAAGGGAATCGGCCAGCTGGCCATTTCCGAGACACAAAAATTCGGTCATGTCACCTATTTTTTCAACGGTAACCGCTCGTCCAAATTCAGCGACGAGAACGAGGAGTATATCGAAATTCTTTCCGACATCGTCCCTTTCGAAGAGCGCCCGTGGATGAAATCCGCGGAGATTACCGATGTTTTGGTCCAAAAAATTTTTGAGAACCGGTACCCCTTTATTCGGGTCAATTTCCCGAACGGCGATATGGTCGGCCATACCGGAATCATGGAATCAACGATCATCGGTGTCGAATCCGTCGATATCGCACTGAAGCGCATCCTTCCCGCAATCGACCGGGTCGGAGGTATGGCGATCATCACGGCGGACCACGGAAACGCAGAGGAAATGTTCGAGCTTTCCAAGGACGGACAAATCAAGACCGACAAGACCGGGCGAATCAAAGCAAAAACCAGCCACAGCTTAAACCCCGTCCCGTGTGTTTTCTATGATAATACAAAAAACAAATCCCTTTACGAGGTTCGTGAAGAAGAGGGATTCGGTCTTTCCAATATTGCCGCCACCCTGTCGACGCTTCTGGGCGTCGAACCGCTCGAATGTTGGAACGAGTCGATGATCCGGAAATTGTAATTCGGTCATCCTCCTGAACCAACCCATATGATTTGCACCGATCCGGAACAACACAAAGCCCCCGACAAAGCGTCGGGGGCTTTTCATATAGATATTATCGTTTTCGGATAATGATCATTCCGAGGAGGACGATGTCGGATCGCTCGAAGATTCCGACGATTCGCTCGAGGAAGATGTCGGCTCGCCGGAAGACGAGGTTGCGGTCGGATCCGGAGTGGGAGTCGGAGTCGGAGTCATTATAACCTCACCGGTCAACGGATCAATGGAATGAATTGTTATTCCGTCCGGATCCAGCACACCGACCAAAATTTTCGCGGTGATCAATCGATAATAACTGGATGAAACCTTCACACGACGGACCTCTTCTCCGTCCTTGTAGAAAACCTGATATCCGGAAGCGCTGATGGCGTTGTGCGGATCTCTTTCCGTTTTCGTTTCGCCCACCGGTTTCGTCGGATCCGCCACATACTCAACAGTGGTCGGAGCCGTACTGGAGTGCACGACCCCGATAAACTCAATGGTCATCCCGTCCGGAATCGGACGGCCGAAAATCTCAACGGTACACCAACCGCCGTTACCGTTATCCTTCGGCTTATATTCGGCATGGATAGCCACGGGATAATCCGATGTGTTCGTAAATTGGAAATTAGCCCCGCCCCAGGTAACGGTCGCATCCGTACCGATCGGAACATATCCGCTCGGCCAAGAATGCGGATGACGTTGGTCCACCTGAAGATCAGCCTTCACCACACTGTGATACATCGTCCCGGACACCTGGCAAATACCGCCCCCGAGTTCATCCCGCATCGCGCCGTCATAAATACCGCCGGCCTCTTTGTATCCCTTTTCCGCCGTGCGTTCCCCGACATACTCGTTATAATTGAAATACTCACCGGGCTGCAACACCAATCCGTTGATTGTCTCACAAACCAGTCGGATGTTTGTGTTGCGGTTACGAACATTTGTTGTGCTGGTCTTGGTCGTCGATACGAGACCCAGATGGCTTTCCAGAAATTCCTTTGAGACCTTGGGCATGGTAACGGAGGCACTAATCCCGATCGTCTTCTCGTACTCGCCGTTATCGATTGCATTTTTGACATCCTGAATCACCGTATCAATGTCGAACTCGAATCCGTTACTGGAATCCTCTATGATGAACTGCAGTGTCTCAACATCAAATCCGGTGACGGTCGCCTCTTTGACCTCGACCAGAAGCGGATCCAGTACTTCGTGAACCAAAGAAGCAACCTTCTCCTCACTGAGGGTAACCGCTGTTTGGAAATACTTCGGAGTGGTACGAAGTTCCGATATCATCCGGTACCTTTCCGCAATAATATCTTCGTCCGTCGCACCTTCGGCCGATCGTCCGTATTGGTACGCCTCTTCCACAATCTCGGAAGCATTGGACATTAAAACCAAGCCGTCGGTATGAAGCGGATAATCCTGACCGTTCAAGCGAAGTACAATTCGAATATCCGAATCACTGATTACCGTAGAATCGTTAAACAGCGCGAGCACTTCTTCCCGTGTTTTCCCGGATACATCCTGTCCGTTGATGAATATGCCGTCATAGATTGTACTCACATCAAGCGACGCTTTCATTTCCTCAAGCGAAACGCCGGTAATTCCGGACGGATTCGTCGGTTCAACCCGCTGTTTATGGGTCACCAGATAGTAGGTCGTCGCTCCGATCGCGAGCAAAGCCGCAACCGCTATCCCGGCGATTAATACGATCTTGTTTGATTTCTTCTTTCGTTGTGCCTGGTATTGTGATTTCTTCTTCATCTTTCGCGTCACCTATCCGGAAATGTCTGATCAATCATGCTTATAATACACATTGTAGTGATTTCATTATTGTACACCTAAGAAGTTACTACACGCAAGCCAATCTTTCAAGTGGCTCTTCACCTATTTCCGTGAAAATTTAGCAAGGAAAGGGGTTGGGGTAGCTAAGTTGCAACTTTCCTACGGCCAGATAGATCATTATCCGGAATCCTTCGTATGTACGAAAGCCTCTTGCCTTGC
>JAAYCT010000009.1 GCA_012729635.1 Clostridiaceae bacterium
ATTTATCGGACTTCGCATGCCGCAAGGGGCGCATGAGTACCATCTCCGCTTTGTTCCGAACGGACTTTTGGAAGGCTTCGCAATTACGGTTGCGTTTTTTGTGGCAACACTGGGTTGGGTATATGCGATGAGTCACGGATTTCGGACAAAGAAACGCTCAATCGACAAAGGGAGCAGGAGACGAATGAACGGCGCATCGGAATTCATGGATTAATTGACCCGAATGTATTCCGATTTCCGTCAATCCCGTGGGTTTTGTTACTTTTTGATGGCAAGACTTTATCTATCCGGCCTTTCGGGGTATAATCGGAGACAGGATGGGGTATTCTTGAGATATCGTCATTCCCGACTTTCCTTATGATGGAGGTCCTGTGAAGTCATCAATCGATAAAAACAGCGGGCAGACCCGTAATAAGAGAGTTCAGATCGGCCGGATTGTTTTTCGAGTGGGTTCGGCATTGGTCGGTGCGTTGATTATGACCGCGCTTCTGCCGATGTTTCGAGCAGGAAATGCCGTTGATATCGAGCTTCAGATTCCTGAAGGACAGGAGGTATTTGCTACTCAATTTCTCGCTTTATCGAGCGATGAATTGCTTGGCGGCCGTTACTACGAACCCGAGCTCGTACCCGATGATGTCATGCAGGAAATCGATGTTCCGATTGAACCGGAAACGTCGGATAAAGGATCGAACCCCGTTGTAATCAAAAATACATTTGAAATCATCGAACAATTTGACGAGAAAGGAATTCCCGAGGAATTACTCGCTTTGTCGGAATTTGTTTTGGATGATTCGACGGTATATGTGAGCGCAGGAGAGGCCAACATTCGATCGACACCTTCGGGAGATGCGGAGATTATCGGAATTGTTCACTACTCGGATCGAGTAAAAAGAGTCGGTATCGGATCTTCGTGGACAAGGATTCAAATGGACGATGTCAGTGAAGGTTACATTCTGTCATCGCTTCTGACGACATCTTTTATCGCAACTCCCACGCCTACTCCGTCGCCGACGCCGACACCTTCTCCGACGCCGTCGATCACCGAGCACGCCGCTTCGGGAACCTACTATGCCAAAGGGAAGGTAAATGTTCGATCGGGTCCGGGCACCCGGTATACTTTATTAAAAACGCTCTCGTTGGGAGATCCGGTTGAAGTAGTCGCGAAGACAAGTAACGGATGGTTTAAATCGGTTCGCGGTACTTATGTTTTGGCAAGTCTGGTTTCGTCGACTCCCCCCAGCTCCGGAGGTGGCGGTTCAACACCCACAACCCCAAACGGGCCTACCCCGCCGGATCCAGCGTCTACCGACTTTGTTACTTATGCGAAATGGTTCATCGGTGTGCCGTACGTATACACGGGGATGTCCACCAGTGGTTTTGACTGCTCCGGATATGTATCCTACGTATATGCGCATTATTATAAAATCTACCTGCCCCATCAATCCGCGAAAATATCCTTGCTTGGAACCGAGGTTTCTCAATCGGATATCAAGATGGGTGACGTTGTCTGTTATGATTACAGCGGGGACGGTGTTGTCGATCATGTTGCACTCTATATCGGAAGCGGAATGATTGTTCATGCCTCAAGCAGGCAGGGAAAAGTTGTTTTGGCCTATTTTTCGATGAACAGCGTAACAACGATTCGAAGATTCATATAATTTCGTTGAAACAGTGACCCGAAAAGATCTTGAAAAATAATCGCCTGACTCAGATGTGGGTCAGGCGATTGATTTGACAGCGGATATTGAACCGGTTGTTTTTTTGACTTATCTCTCCAATGAAAGACAAAGATTTCGTATCGCCTCTGAGTACAAATCGATGGATGCAATCGTGGCCGCTTCGGAACAGGACTCGTTTTTTTGATGCATTTTGCTCTCTTCCCAGGGAAAGACAGGCCCGAAGGCGACAATTCCGGGAATCGATCGGGCGTAGGTTCCTCCTCCGATCGCGATCGGATCGCATGATTGATACGGCAAAGGGATACTTTTTTCGAAAGGGTGGTCCGCAGAATAAACTTCGGGCAGATGATGCTCATAAGCCTTTCGAAGTGCTCGCAGATAATCATGGTTCGGATCTGTATAAAGAGGGGGAAGGTGGTGGATAATTTCTGCCTCAAGACCGAAAACGGAAGCCTTTCGAAAGACTTCCCCGCAAACTGAGTCTCCGTCCGAGAGTACAGGATATCGTATATCCAGGCCTACGATTGACTCCTCCTTATTGATTCGAAGAATTCCGTTGTTAATCGTCAGTGATCCGGAAATGTCTGCCGGGGCACAACCGACCAGCGGATCGTTTCCGATTTCCGCCATCAGATTTCTCCGTATAAACGAAAGAGCAGGTATTTCATCCGCGAAATCGTTCGGAATCAATGAGATGGCTTTATAAATCGCGTTCTCGCCTTTTTCGGGGGTGGAGGCGTGCGCAGGCGTACCGACGGCACTGAATTGAAGCGATGTTGCGGTGTTTTTGATGGAGCATGAGGAGGGGACAACGTTGTATGCGTCTCCGCCGACCGCTTCCAGAAGCGATGAACCGGGGCCGCGTAACCTTATTTGTAAAAGACCTTTTTCCGCGAAAATCGCAGGAAAGGATGCGTCCGGGGTAAAACCTGCTTCCGGCAACTCTTCATTGGCCACATAATGATCCATGCAGGAACAGCCGTGCTCCTCATCCAATCCGAAAATCAGGCGAATCCTGCACGTCGGCTGATATCCGCTTTCGCGAAGTCGGAGCAGAGAGAACAGGGAAGACACCGCGGGTCCCTTGTTATCCGTCACACCCCGACCCATGAGAAGGCCGTTTTTGCGCGTCAGTGTAAAGGGATCGTTTTCCCATCCTTCTCCGGGCGGTACGATGTCCAGATGACATACAACGGCAATCATTTTTTTACCGCTGCCCCATTGAGCGTATCCGACCCGATTATCCATATTTTTCACCCAAAGACCATTTTGCTCGCAAATGCTCAGCATGTAATTCAGCGCCTCGGATGTATGTATTCCGTAGGGGGCACCGGGTTTCGGATCACTTTTGATACTCGGAATCGAAATTAAGTCCGAAAGAACACGGATATAGTCATCCGTGCAATCCGGGCGAATCGTATTACAACGCATATTTATCCTCCGTCCAATATTTGCGCCTCATTATATCACGAATCATCATTTTTCTTCGGGCAGGAAGACGATTCACATGCTTTTTTGAATGGGCTCCCCTTGATTAATGAAACTTCTCGTGTTAGTATCGAAAGGCTAAAAAACACACGAGGCAGTCCTTTTGTGCCGAAAGGCTCGGTTTAGCACTCGTGGAAGGAAAACAGGAGGTTTATATTATGCCGGTTATTTCTATGAAACAGCTCCTTGAAGCAGGTGTTCATTTCGGACACCAGACACGCCGTTGGAATCCCAAGATGGCGGAGTATATCTACACGGAGCGTAACGGAATCCACATTATCGATCTACAGAAAACGGTTCGTAAGGCGGATGAGGCTTATATGTTTATTCGCCAAGCCGCAATGGACGGAGGATACATTCTTTTCGTCGGAACCAAAAAGCAGGCGCAGGACTCCATTGCTGATGAGGCCTTGCGGTGCGGGATGTTTTTCATTAACAACCGCTGGCTTGGCGGTACATTAACGAACTTTACAACGATTAGAAGAAGAATCGGACGATTGAATGAATTGCGCAGGATGGCCGAGGACGGTTCCTTCGAACTGCGCACGAAAAAAGAAGTGGCGAAGCTTAAGTTGGAATCCGAAAAACTTGAAAAGAACCTGGGCGGCATTCAGGCAATGAATCGTCTCCCGGCCGTTCTCTTCGTGGTTGATATCAAGAAAGAGCACTTGGCTGTTGCCGAGGCAAGAAGATTGGGTATTCCCGTTGTTGCGATCGTTGATACGAATTGTGATCCCGAAGAAGTGGATTATGTGATTCCCGGTAACGATGATGCGATTCGTGCGGTCAAGCTGATCGCAGGTCGTATGGCAGATGCCGTTATTGAAGCGAAGCAGGGAGAACAGCTCGATGAAGGATCCGATTCGGCACAGGACGCCGAGCCCGAGATTACGGGTGAGGAATCCGAAGTTCCGGCGGAATTCACCGAAACCGTTACGGAGACTGCTGAAGAAGCGTAAGTATCTATCATGACCGTCCGTTTGGGACAAACAGGGAGGATATATAAATGGTTGAGATTTCTGCATCACAGGTCAAAGAACTTCGTGAGATTACGGGTTCGGGAATTATGGACTGCAAAAGAGCACTTCAGGAAAGTGAAGGAAATGTCGAAAAAGCGGTAGCTTGGCTTCGGGAGAAAGGGATTGCTTCCGCCGCAAAAAAAGCCGGCAGAATAGCGGCTGAGGGTATCGTTGACTCGTATATCCATGCCGGCGGAAGAATCGGCGTTCTCGTTGAGGTTAATATCGAGACGGATTTTGCGGCAAAAAACGAGATGTTCCGCTCCTTTGTTCACGATCTCGGACTTCAGATTGCCGCCGCAAACCCGAAATGGGTATCCAGAGAGGATGTTCCCGATTCCGAAATCGAAAAGGAAAAGGAAATCATTCGAAATAAAGCACTGAACGACGGTAAGCCGGAAAAGATACTGGACAAGATTGTAGAGGGATCCATCGCGAAGTTCTTTAAGGACAATTGTCTGCTGGAGCAGGAATTTGTTAAGGACGATTCGAAAACCGTCGAAGTTCTTCTTAAGGAGATGATTTCGTCCATTGGCGAGAATATTTCCATTCGTCGCTTTACCCGCTATGAGATGGGAGAGGGACTTGCCAAAAAAGAGGACAATTTTGCGCAAGAGGTCATGAGCCAGATTCATACGTGATCGGATTTCCCGATCCGATCGTAACGCAAAAAATCGAATCGCTCGGGCTTTTTTCTTTCCGATTGAATGGCAATCAAAAAACCAAGTCGTCACGAAATATTTGTGGCGACTTTTTTTTATCGGGATTAACGTATAGAATATAAGAGGCTTGAGAAGAAATTCGGGAGGTAATCAGATGGATAAACCGGTATACAACAGGATTCTGTTGAAAGTCAGCGGCGAGGCCCTGGCCGGAGAAAAAAAGTTCGGTATCGATGATACGGTATTGAAGAGTATGAGTCAGATGATCAAAAAAGTATCCGATACCGGTGTCGAGGTTGCTATCGTAGTAGGCGGCGGTAACTTTTGGAGAGGACGAACGAGCGGAATGATGGATCGAGTAACTGCCGATCACATCGGAATGCTCGCCACCTTGATGAATTCTCTGGCACTTTCGGATGCGCTCGAACAAGTCGGGGTGATTACTCGTGTCCTTTCCGCGGTGGAGGTCCGTCAGATGGCGGAACCGTATATCCGGAAACGAGCGATTCGCCATTTGGAAAAAAAGAGAGTGGTTATATTTGCTTGCGGTACCGGCAATCCCTTCTTTTCGACGGATACGGGCGCTGCGTTGCGGGCGGCCGAAATCGAGGCGGACATTTTCTGCAAAGCGACCATGGTCGACGGTGTGTATGATAAGGATCCGAACAAGTTTCCGGACGCGCGGCGTTATGATAAGGTCACGCATAATGATATTCTGAAGTTCGATCTGAAGGTTATGGACGCGACCGCAGCGGCTCTTTGTCGCGATAATCATACGGCTATCATGGTTTTTTCAATGGAGGATCCCGAGAATATTTACCGAATCGTTTTCGGAGAAAACATCGGAACGCTCGTGCAATAAACGAAGCAACACATGGAACGGAGGTACAAGTATGCAAACGATTAGCAAGGAAGAATACGACCAATATGAAGAGCGGATGAAAAAGACGCTCAAGAATTTGGGCGAGAATTTTAATGCCCTTCGGGCGGGTCGTGCCAATCCGCATGTTTTGGATCGGATTACGGTGGATTACTACGGGGTTCCTTCCCAGCTCAACACCGTAGCGAATATTCAGGTTCCCGAGCCGAGAATGATTACCATTACGCCATGGGACTCATCAATGCTTCGAGATATTGAACGCGCGATTCAGGCTTCCGATTTGGGAATTAATCCTTCGAATGACGGGAAAACAATTCGTCTATTGTTCCCGATCCTGTCGGAAGAAAGAAGAAAAGACCTCGTAAAAAATGTGCATTCATTCGGCGAAGAAGCGAAAATTGCGCTTCGAAATATTCGAAGAGACGGTATTGATAAATATCGTTCCCTGAATAAAAAGAAGGAATTGACGGACGATGATCTGCACGAGTTCGAGGACGAAATTCAGAAGCGAACCGACAAATACGTAAAAGAAGTGGATACGATGTGTGCGGACAAAGAAAAGGATCTGATGGAGATCTGATAAACTCCACATGTGCCGGCTGACTCGGCGGGCCGGAGCGGCCCGCCTTTTTCAAAGAATCGGAGCGAGTATTTATGGGAAAAGGCAAGAAGCCTTACGGTCTTGCTGCGCGAGTTAAGAATTGGATAGATCGATTCTTCAAAAAAGGGAGTCGAGTTTCTTTGGTGTCCGAATCCGAAAATGTGATCGTTGCCCCGAAGCATTTGGCCGTTATTATGGATGGAAACGGGAGATGGGCGGCCGGCAAGGGGCTTCCCCGATCCGCGGGACACCGTATGGGTGCGGAAAATCTTAAGACCCTTTGCCGAAACTGCGGCAAGTATGGTGTCCGGTTTGTAACGGTGTATGCCTTTTCGACCGAAAATTGGTCGAGACCCGAAAAAGAAATCCGGAATTTAATGGATTTGTTTGTCGAGTTTTTTAATAAATACGATGCTGAGTTGGAAAAAGAGGGGATTCGTGTCCGTTTTTCCGGCGATATCGAGGCTTTACCGGAGCGGATACGAAAGGTCTGTGTAATTGCAGAAGAAAGATCGGTCAATCGAAAGAAAATGGATTTGATTATCGCAATGAATTACGGCGGCAGACATGAGATCGTACAAGCATGTCAACGCATTGCGAAATGCGTTGCAAACGGACAGATTCAACCCTCCGAAATTTCGGAACAAATGATACGGGAGCACTTGTATCTTCCCGATGTTCCGGATCCCGATCTGGTCATTCGACCGAGCGGTGAGCAAAGGCTCTCCAATTTTCTTCTATGGGAAAGCGCATATTCCGAAATGTGGTTTTCAGACACCCTATGGCCGGATTTTGATCTGAATGACCTGGAAGAGGCTTTTATTGCATACTCGAAAAGGGATCGCCGCTTCGGAGGTCTTTCGCAAAATGACAGCGGCGC
The DNA here is from genome assembly GCA_012729635.1 of Clostridiaceae bacterium. Classification (GTDB taxonomy): domain Bacteria; phylum Bacillota; class Clostridia; order Saccharofermentanales; family Saccharofermentanaceae; genus JAAYCT01. The sequence continues at coordinate 7,210 of JAAYCT010000009.1, forward strand.
TCAAATAATCGGTTCAAAAGAAAAGACGGAGGTCAGCTTAGACCGGGACGGGTCGGTCTAGGCGCCCGAAGGGAATGGAATTATGAAACAGCGAATTATTACAGGGATACTCTTTACAATGGTCATTCTGGCCTTTGTGATACCCGGATATTATTTCCGTTGGATAACGATTGCGCTGACGATCCTGGTCAGTATCATAACGGCATATGAAATGGGGAAAACACTCGAAGCAAAGGGAATACGATATGCCCGGTCGTTACTTTATATCGGTGCTTCTTTCTCGTTTATCCCCGTTTTTCTGTTTCCACTTGTAGATACGGCATACACGGTTTTTACCGTATATGCTTTGTTTTCTCTGATGTACTCGATGATTTCCATTATTCTGCCTGCCTTGTTTCATGCTTCCGATGGCAGGATTACCGATGGAGTGGCATCGTCGGTGTCTGCGCTGTATATATCTTTTCCCATGGCTTGCGCGAATACAATGCTCCTTTTTGTCCGGGACGGGTGGTTGTTCTTTGCGCTTGGCTTGTTTTCTCCTTGGATTTCGGATGTTTTTGCGTATTTTACCGGCGTTTTTTTGGGAAAACACAAAATTGTTCCGCATATCAGCCCCAAAAAAACGTGGGAAGGCTGTGTGGGCGGCGCGGTCGGGACCGCTGCGATCGTCGCAGTGTTTTTTTCGATTGTGATCTTTCCGAATTTTGAATCCAGACTGTCTTTTTCCGGATTTTTAATCGCCTCTGTTTGCGTCGGAATTTTGCTTTCTGTGGTATCTCAATTTGGTGACTGGACCGCGTCCGCGATCAAGCGTTGGGCCGGTATTAAGGATTTCGGATCCATGCTTCCCGGACATGGAGGCTTGCTGGATCGATTTGATAGTGCGTTTTTCACTTTGCCGGTTGCTTTTGTGTTCGGTCTTTTGTTGGTGTAACGGAGTATAGGAATGAAGAAAATATCTGTATTGGGCTCGACCGGATCCATCGGTCTGCAAACGCTTGATGTGATCCGCCGGTTTCCGGAAAAATTCTCTGTGGTCGCATTGACCTGTCGTTCCAGTATTTCATTGATCAAAGCGCAGGTTAAGGAATTTACACCGCTTCTCGTGAGTGTCGAATCGGAAGAAGACGCGAGAAATGTCCGGGAATACATACGGGACGAAGGACTTCATACGGAAGTGGTTTTCGGACCGCAAGGCAATATCGACTGTGCTACATTACACGAGGCGGACACCGTTGTAGCCGCTATGGTTGGAATGTGTGGATTATGGCCTGTTGCGGAATCGATTCGATCGGGTAAAAACATCGCGCTTGCGAACAAAGAAACATTGGTGGCCGGCGGATCCTTCATTATGAAGGCTGCTCGGGATCACGGCGTGGATATTCTTCCGGTCGACAGCGAACACTCGGCGATATGGCAATGCATTCGCGGAAGAGCAAACGAGCGACTCGAACGAATAATCCTGACCGCCTCGGGAGGACCGTTTCGGGGATATTCCAGGGAAATGCTCGAAAATGTAACGCGTGAGCAGGTCTTAAAGCATCCGACATGGAATATGGGCGGAAAAATAACGGTGGATTCGGCGACCATGATGAATAAAGGCCTGGAAGTGATTGAGGCATCGTGGTTGTTCGGCATTCCGGTTGATCGGATTGATGTGGTTGTGCATCCTCAAAGTGTTATCCATTCGATGGTTTCGATGTCGGACGGTTCAATACTTGCGCAACTCGGGCGTCCGGATATGATTTTACCGATTGAGGTTGCACTCTTTTATCCGGATCGCGGCCCGAGGATCATACCCGAGTTCGATCCGTTTGCGGAGGGGATCAACAAACTGACCTTTGAAAAATGTGATACAGAAGTTTTTCCTGCGCTCGATCTTGCTTTTCATGCGGGACGAATCGGCGGGTCGCTGCCTGCCGTTATGAATTCCGCAAACGAAGAGGCAGTTCAAGCATTCCTGGGAGGAAAGACAGGATACAATCGGATTATTCCAGCGGTTCGAAAATGTATGGAATATCATGAGCGGTCGGGTATAATAAAGACTCCGGATCCGGATTCTGTTTTTGAGGCGGATCGGTGGGCCCGCGAGTTTGTTCGTGCGGATCTGTTTTAATGAAAGACCAGAAACAAGGAGACATCTATGTTACCCATAACGATAATTTTCAGTCTGATCGGAATCGGTATTCTTGCAGCCGCGCATGAGATCGGCCATTTTCTTGTAGCAAAATCACTGGGTATCAAGGTTTATGAACTGTCGATTTTTGTCGGCCCAAAGCTTTTTAGTTTTAAGAAAAAGGGGATAGAATACAACATTCGGATGATTCCCTTCGGTGCGTATGTTCGCTTTTCGGACTTCGAAGAAGAAGAAGATACCAGTGACGATCCTTCCCATATTTTGAATCAACCCCGCTGGAAACGATTACTGGTTTCACTGGCGGGTCCCTTAATGAATGTGCTGTTGGGCGTTTTAATCCTTACGATACTGTTTTCGGTTTCGGGTTATTACACGACCATACAAAGGGACATCTACCCCAATACCCAACTGGAGGGAACTGCGGCACAAGCGGGCGACCGGATTATTTCGATCAACGGGCAAAGGGTGTACACGGAATATGATATGTATGCGGAAATATCGGTGACCGACCCGGAGGAAAACCTCACCGTCGGATTCCGTTCCGCCGATTCCGGCAAAAGATACAGTGTCGTTCTCGTGCCGGATTTGCAAACCGTCTCCAGGATCGGAATCTCTCACCTGAGCGAATTAACCGAGGAGGGCGGATGGAAAGTCGTTGCGGTAGACCCCCGTCAAAATCAGGGGAATCCCGTAATCATGAATGGTGACACTGTTCTTCGTATTAATGGTGTGTCGGTTTCCGATCCGGAAATTGCACGGGTGGTCGATTCCGCTTACGCAGACACGGTGACTGTTGACGTTTTGCGTGATGGAACCGAATACTCTTTTTTGATTGTACCGTTTACCGAGGTCATCACCAACTCCAGAGGATTTGATCCGAAGCCCGGCGAAGGTCTTTTGGAAGCTGTGCGGGAAGCGGCGGTTTTTCCTCTTGCCATGTTTCGGCTTACGGTATTCAGTGTCCGAAGTGCGATAAGCGGGGATCTGGAGCCGTATAATGTCGTATCCGGGCCGGTAGGGATGGTCACAATCGTATCTGACGTGGTCAGTGAACCCAATGTGGACAATTCCGTTAAGATCGAATCGCTTGCGCTGATTGCGGCGGTTATTTCAATCGGACTTGCCATCACAAACCTTCTTCCTCTGCCGGGACTGGACGGAAGCGATTTAATCATGTTGGTAATCGAGACGATACGGGGAAAGAAACTATCGAAAAAGGCGGAGCGGGTTATCAATATCGTTGGATTTGCCGTCATCATTCTTTTGGTTTCTTTTGCCCTGACATCGGACATTATTCGGCTTTTTAAGTAAGGGGTATTTCATGGAGCGATCCGGAACAAATACAATTCGACTGGGTGCATTGATGATCGGAGGAGGTCATCCGATTGTCGTCCAGTCGATGAACAATACGGACACCCGGGATGTTGTCGGAACGCTTCGTCAAATCAATATGTTAAAACAAGCGGGCTGCGAGTTGACACGGGTCGCGATTCCGGATGCGGAAGCGGCAAGGGCTTTGGCCGAAATTGTCTCGAAATCTCCGATTCCCGTCGTTGCGGATATTCATTTCGATCCGAGACTTGCGATGGCGGCGATCGAAAACGGTGCTGCAAAAATTCGGATAAACCCGGGAAATATTAAGGATCGAACCGCACTTGCGAAAATCGCGAAGTCAGCAAAGGCAAGAGGAATACCGATCCGGGTCGGAGTCAATTCCGGCTCGCTTTCCAAAGAAATGATCCGTCGATTCGGCGGTGTCAACCGCGACTCTATGGTTTTCAGCGCCTTGGAAGCGATTCGTTTAATGGAGGATAACGATTTTTTTGATCTTGTGGTCAGCATTAAATCCTCGGATCCGGTCCTGACGATCGAAAGCTACCGGCTCTTGTCAAAAAAGATCAAGTATCCTCTTCATATCGGGTTAACGGAAGCCGGTACGGTTAACGAGGGTACGATACGATCATCGGTTACAATCGGAGCCTTGCTTGCGGAAGGGATCGGCGATACGATTCGCGTATCGTTAACCGGTGATCCGGTGGAAGAGGTTCGCGTCGCGTATTCGATTCTGAAATCCTTATCCCTTCGTCGTCACGGAATGACTTTGGTGTCTTGTCCGACATGCGGAAGGACTGCCGTACCGTTGATTGAAATTGCAGGCCGGGTCGAAGACATGATCCGGGATCTTCCATATGACTTGAAGGTAGCGGTAATGGGATGTGCGGTCAATGGTCCGGGTGAAGCGCGTGAGGCTGATATCGGAATAGCGGGCGGAGACGGAGATTTTCTGCTTTTTCAAAAAGGAAACATCATCGGCCGGATTGCACCGGACGATGTTTACGACGTGCTGATGAAACGAATTCATGAGCTCGGAAAAAACAATCAAACAGACAAAAAATAAGGAGCATAAACTTCACTCATGGTGGAATTAACACATTTTGTCCGGTCATTTTCGGACAATGACCGTCTGATAAATGCGGCCTCGCGAATACCCTGCGTGATAAAAAGAGTCATGATGGACGTCCGCGCAAAAAGAATGGCCTTGATTCTTTCCTGTCCGCAGACGATCCCGGACGGAAAGGATTTGATTGCCCTTGAGGCAGATCTGATGGATGCGACCGGAATATCGGGCGTTCGCATTCATCTGGAGGGCGAAGCTTTTCAGGATATCTCGGAGGCGGTTGCAGGACCATTACGTGACTGGATCTTAACATGCGTCACCCGCAACGATCCGATGCTTCTGTCGCTAGTGGAGGATGCCGGTTTCTGTGCAAAAGGCGGAAAGGTCATTGTCTCCTTCGCGATTCCCTCCGACCCTGTCTTGGTCACGGAGCTATCAAGAAAAATCGAGAGATTCTCGGAACAACATCTCCCTGCGCGGTGCAACATCGAGATTGTTTCCATAGCCAAAAGTACCGGGCGCGTTGCCATTGAGCAGGTTCGAAAAATAGAGGATCAATGGAGGTGTGAAGCGCGTAAAATCATGTCCAGACAATCCAAAGAGCCGGAATCGACGGAGCCGGAACTTTCTCAAAAATCTAACCTGACGAAAAAGCTTACACCTCCCTTCGGGACGGGAAGCGATACATGGGAAAAGCAGGCCGAAAGAGCTTCATCGGATGTCCGAACGGACAAGACTCGAATGAAAGCAAAACCCGAAAACAACGATCTTGCTTGGGGGAAAATAGACGAGGATTTCCCCAAAGCGTTGATTGGTGATATGGATGAAACGACCGGAACGGTGATCTTCGAGGGTAAAATCGAAATTGAGGAGATGAAACTGACGAAGTCCGGGCGAAAAATATGCGCGCGATTCTTCGTTACGGATGATACGGGGTGCATACCCTGCATCCGCTTTTTTTCGCCGAAGGATGCGGATCGGTTTGTGCATTCATTTTCTTCGGGTGGGTATGCGGCGGTTCAGGCAGATGTTTGTTTTGACGCACGTTACACCAAGGATCTTTCCGCCTCCGTTCTCGGGATTCGATCCATCGACGAGCCCGAGAAAAGAATGGACCACTCGCCCGTCAAGCGGGTCGAGCTGCATTGTCATTCGAAAATGAGTGAAAAAGATGCGGTGATCAATGTTTCGGAGCTGATGGAAGAGGCTGCACGGATGGGGCATCGCGCTTGCGCCTTGACGGATCACGGAGTGGTACAGGGATTCCCCGAAGCTTCTGAAACGGTTGCGAAAATCCGGAAGAATCATCCCTATTCATCTTTTTCCGCGATTTACGGAATGGAGGGATATCTCATCGATGACGGTCCCTGTTCCGTATATTTCCCGGAACAAAGGCAAGCATCCGTTTCGTCATTTGCGGTGTTGCGCGTCGGTCCGATCGGATCGGAAACCACTGCTCAAGTCAGAGGAATCCGGATTGACCGTAATTCGGAAGGCTCGTTTGAAATAACCGGAAATCTGAATATTGCGCTTTCCTTCCAAGAGAAAGGCATGAGGGATGAAGGCTCGGAAGATAAGACGGGGGAAGTTTTCGAAAAGCTTCTGCGAATCAAGGAATTCATCGGAGACCGGCCGGTTTGCGGGACGGGGATTCTACCTGCTCTCGGAATGCTTCGTTCTGTCGGGTTTCAGGCCGATGTTGAAAAACATGATCGATATCGCGTCAAATTCAACCCGGTTGCGGTCGAAATATCGAATTTAGAAAATATGCTCGGAGAAAAAAAGCCGAAACGGGACAACAACGCTTGCTCCGATCTGTTTTCGGATTGTTCCCAAGAAGCCGATTCCGAATTATGGGGTGACGTAATGACCGTAATTGATTCGGTTGTACGGATCGGTGCGAAAGATTTTTCGGAATTCGACGAAGCGGCCGGAAGAGCATCCGAGGATCAAATCCTTTCGCGCAAACAACCGGTTTATCATATTATTATTTTGGCAAAAAATCTTTTGGGATTATATCATCTGTACCGACTCGTATCCGAGTCTCATCTCCGATATTTTTCACACCGGCCGAGAATTCCCAAATCCCTGCTTCGTTATTTTCGGGAGGGTCTGATCGTCGGAAGCGCCTGCGAACGCGGTGAGATATTCAAGCGTATTCGTATGCATTATTCGCTGAGCAACTCAAATTTGAAAAAAGCATGCGTATCCGTTCAACAGGATTCCTACTTTGATAGCGTGACCGATATTTATGACTATTTCGAGGTCCAACCGATTACAAACAATTCCTTTTTTCTTCGGGATCCGGAAAGCGGTCTTGAATCCGAAGAGGATTTAATGAATCTGAACCGGCTTGTCGTTCACGCCGGGGAGCATTTCGGGAAGCCCGTTTGTGCGACGACGGACGCACATTTTCTTGAGCGTCGAGACGGAGAGTTTCGAAAATATCTTTTGCTGGACATGGAGTATAAGGATGCCGAGGAACAGGCGGATCTCTATTTTCGAACCACGGAGGAGATGCTGACCGAGTTTGCGTACCTCGGAGAATCAAAGGCCCAGGAAGTCGTCATTACCAATACAAACAGAATTGCCGATCAAATCGACTTTTCCATTCAGCCTTTCCCGCAGGGGACATTCCCTCCGATTATCGAGAAAGCGGCGGACGAAATCACTCGTGTCGCAAGAGGCGCGATGTATGAGCAGTATGCATATAAAGGGGTTCCTTCTCCGGTTGTTGAAGAGCGTTTGAATAAAGAACTGAATTCGATTATCGGAAACGGATTTGCGATTATGTACTATATCGCGTATATGCTCGTAAAAAAATCAAACGAGGACGGCTATATCGTCGGTTCACGCGGCTCGGTCGGATCATCGCTCGTCGCAACACTTTGCGGGATTTCGGAAGTCAATCCTCTGCCGCCGCATTACCGGTGCCCGAAGTGCTTGTATTCCGAATTCACCCCTTCGGGCACGTACGGGTCCGGGTATGACATGCCGCACAAGGATTGTCCGAATTGTTTGCTGCCGATGATTCGTGACGGTCAGGAGATTCCGTTTGAAACATTTTTGGGATTTTACGGCGATAAACAGCCGGATATTGATCTGAATTTTTCAAGCGAATATCAGTCCAGAGCGCATCACTTTGTGGAAGAATTATTCGGAACGAGTCATACATTCCGGGCCGGAACCATCGGCTGTTTTGCGGAAAAAAACGCCGTCGCCGTTATCAATAAAATTAGCGAAATAAAAGGAGAGCGGATTAATCGTGCGGAAGTTCGGCGAAGATCTCAGGGACTGATCGGTGTGAAGCGTACGACGGGACAACACCCGGGCGGGATTGTCGTTGTACCCAAGGAAATGGATGTGTACGAATTTACCCCGATCCAGTATCCGGCCAATAAGCGCGATGCGGGTGTGATAACGACACATTTTGATTTTAACGCGATGCATGACACAATTTTAAAACTTGATATCCTCGGTCATTATGACCCGACCGTGCTTCGTATGCTGGGAGACTTGACCGGTATAGATGTTCGAACGATTCCCATTCCCGATCCGAAAGTAATGTCCTTATTTGTTTCGCGGGAAGCGCTTGAAATTAAGGATGAGAACTATGAAAACATGGCGGCCACGCTCGGACTATCCGAAATGGGCACATTTATGGCGCGCGATATGATCGCGGAAACGCGACCGTCGACATTTTTTGAACTGGTTCAGTTGATGGGTCTTTCACACGGAACCGACGTCTGGAAGGGAAACGCACAGGATTTGATTCGCAAGGGAGTGTGTACGCTCGAAAATGTCATCGGATGCCGGGACAGTATTATGACCGTGCTGATTCAGAAGGGCATTTCCAACAAAGAGTCATTTGATATCATGGAACGCGTTCGGAAGGGAAAAGGTCTTCTTCCCGAACAGGAATCGACGATGCGGGAGCATGGTGTTCCGGAGTGGTATATTGAGTCCTGCCGGAAGATAAAATACATGTTTCCGAAAGCACACGCCGCCGCTTACGCGATTTCTTCCTTACGGATCGCTTGGTTTAAGGTCTATTACCCGGAAGAGTATTACTGTGCTTTTTTCTCGATTCGGGCGGATGAATTCGACGGAGAATCAATGTGTAGAGGAATCCATACAGTGAGGCGGAAGAGAAAGGAGCTTCACGAAGGCTTCTCTTCACGGAAACCGACCGAAAAGGCTCAGTACTATCTTTACGAGCTCATCGAAGAAATGTATGCTCGTGGAATCGAATTTGTTCCGTTTGATCTCAATCAATCCCATGCGGAAAAATTTATAAAGCTGGACAAGGGAAAAATCCTTCCGCCGATTAATGCGATTACTTCCGTAAGCACGGCGATGGCTCGCGCAATCTGCTTCGCTCGTGATCGTAAGCCGTTCGGGACACGCGAGGAATTGATGATTCGCAGCGGTATCGGTCCCTCGGCGCTTGAGAAACTGACGGCTTCGGGTGTATTGGACGCACTTCCCGAGTCTGTTCAGATAGACCTTTTTTCCTTACTGTGAGAAAATACGGGAAGGAGGTTTTCCATGATCGTATCGGTCTATTTACGCGATTCGGTCCGTCGTACCGACCGTGAATATGATTACCTGGTCCCGGATGAATGGTCGGATCGTATTGGTCCGGGCTATTATGTGCGCGTTCCCTTCGGAAGCCAAAACCGGACGGAGACGGCGTTGGTTATATCGACTCGTGAAACCACCGAAATCTCCCAACCGCTGAAGACCGTCTGCGGAATTTTAGATAATCTTCCGGTTCTTCAAAGGGACCAAATCGGGTTAATCCGTTTAATCCGATCCAGATATACATGTACCCACGGAGATGCGATTCGTCTGATGGTTCCCTCCGCGGTTGCGGAAATGAAAGGAAATACTCGTTTCGTCGCCGCTCTGAAGGATGAAGAGAAGGCCTTGTCGGTTTTAGCCGAGAACGAACTGAACAGCCTGGCACAGATCCGTGTTTTGGAGCTGCTTCTGGAATGTAAGGAAGCATCGGTCGCCGAGATTATGAATTCGTTGTCGGTTTCACGTTCTCCGATCCATTCTCTCCGCGACAAAGGATTGATTGATATTATTAAAAAGAAGGTGGAGACGGAGCTTTCCTGCATGGAGGACACGATCGTTGATGAAGATGATATGCCGACACCGAACGAAAGCCAATGCGAAGCCGTCAAAGAGATATTATCCGGGGAAGGGCCGAACGAGTGCTTGCTTTTCGGCGTTACCGGCAGCGGGAAAACGGAGGTATATCTTCGTTGCGCGCAAAAGGTCGTTGCGGAAGGCGGAAGTGTAATCTTCCTGGTGCCGGAAATTTCCTTGACGCCGCAAATGATACGCTGGGTCCGCGGCCGTTTTCCGGAGGAAACAGCGGTGCTTCACAGTCGCCTGACTCCGCGGGAACGATACGACCAGTGGAACAGAATCCGCCGGGGAGAAGCGAAGGTCATCGTCGGCGCCCGCTCCGCGATATTTGCGCCTGCCGTTCATCTACGGCTTATCATTGTGGATGAGGAGCAGGATACGTCGTATAAATCCGAAACACATCCGAGATATCACGCAAGAGACATCGCGCGCATGCGATCACGGATCACCGGGGCACGCCTTGTATTCGGCTCGGCAACGCCGGCGATTGAGACATTTTTTTCCGCCAAGTCCGGATACACGAAGATGATTACGCTTCCCGAACGAGTGCGGGATGCCGCGATGCCTTCGGTTCGCGTAATCGATATGAGAGATGAATTGCGAAGAGGCAATCGATCGGTGTTGAGTCAATCGTTGGTGAATGAAATGTCCCGGGCTTTAAAAACCGGCGAGCAGGTTATTCTTTTTCTCAATAAAAGAGGGTATTCCAGCTTCATCTTATGCAGGGCTTGCGGGAATACGATACTTTGTCCGCACTGCTCGGTTGCCATGACGCTTCACGCACCCGGTAAAGGGAGAAAACCGGTTCTAATCTGTCACTATTGCATGTTTGTTCAGAAAGTACCGGAGGCTTGTCCCGAGTGCAAAAGTACACTCCAGGGGAAAGTCGGACTGGGGACACAACAACTGGAGGAGACCGTAAAAGAAATTTTCCCGAATCACCGGGTCATACGGATGGACCGCGATACGACCGCAACCCGGGGAGCGCATGCCCGATTACTGGATGCTTTTCGAAATAAAGAAGCAGACATTTTAATCGGAACACAAATGATCGCGAAGGGCCATGATTTTCCCAAGGTGACTGTTGTCGGCATTATTAGTGCCGATATGTTGATTCGCGCATCCGATTTTCGGGCGGGCGAACGGGCGTTTCAGTTGATCACGCAGGCTTCCGGAAGATCGGGTCGGGCAGACCGGCCGGGAAGCGTTTTCATACAAACATATCAGCCGGACGATGAAATCGTAGCGTACTCTGCCGCTTTTGATTACGAAGCCTTTTATGAAAAAGAGGTCGAGTACCGGAAAAGACTCGGCTATCCGCCGTTTCTCGCGTTTGGATCCTTGATTTTATCCAGCACGGATGAAAGAGTCGGAACGAGTGAAATCCGGCGTGTCAAAGCATACCTTGATGAGCGGATTTCTTCCGAGTCGCCTTCTGTCGTAAGCGTTTTCGGACCGGGACCGGCCTATATTTATAAGGTTCGCGACCGATTCCGTTTTCAGATCAATATCAAAGCGCCGAACAAGAGCACTCTGGCCTCGCTTTTTCGAGAAATAACGGATTATTTTGATCGCCCGGAGTATGCAATCCAAACAGATATTGATCCCATGTGGTAAAATGGAAAATTGAAAGGGGTGTGGAAATGGCACTCAGAGAAATTGTGACGGTCGGGGACGAAGTCCTTCGGAAGCGCGCAAGAGAAGTTTCTTCCTTTGATGCAAAGCTGGGGATTCTTTTGGACGATATGACCGAGACGATGAAATACGATAACCGCGGGATCGGATTGGCTGCCCCTCAGGTTGGAGTGTTGCGGCGTGTATTTGTTGTGGACGTCGGAGATGAGAACGGATTGATGGAGTTTGTCAATCCGGAAATTATTACGACGGAAGGATCGGTTATCAGTGAAGAGGGGTGTCTGTCGGTACCGGGGAGATCCGGTTGCGTGAACCGACCGGAACGAATCATTGTTCGGGCGCATAACCGATCGGGTGAGCCTTTTGAACTAAAGGCCGAAGGGTTACTTGCCATATGTATATGCCATGAGAGCGACCATCTGGACGGCGTTCTGTTTATCGATAAATTAACGGAACAGGAAGAAGCCACGGATTGAACGCGCGCATAATTTTCATGGGAACACCCGTATTTGCTTCCGTTGTGTTGGAACGTCTCGTTCGAACCGGATACAAAGTTGTCTTGTGCATCACTCAACCCGATAAACCTTCGGGAAGGAAGATGATCATGACACCGCCTCCTGTAAAGGAAACGGCCGAATCTGCGGGGATTCCGGTTTTTCAGCCGCAACGACTCCGGGAACCTTCGGTGGAAGATCAAATCCGGGCTTTTCGTCCGGATTTAATCGTGACCGCCGCATACGGGAAAATTCTTCCCGCTTCAATATTAAATATCCCGGAAAAGGGCTGTTTGAATGTTCATGGTTCTCTTCTGCCGCAGTATCGAGGGGCGGCTCCGATACAATGGTCGATTCTGAACGGAGATACACGCACCGGTGTCACCATTATGAAGATGGATGAAGGCATGGACACCGGACCGGTGTTGCGGTTTGCCGTCTGCCCCATCGGTGCGGATGAAAATGCGGGTACGCTTACTCAAAAGCTTGCTTTGCTCGGTGCGGAGTTGCTCGCTGAAACAATACCCGGCTACCTTGACGGATCCATTACTCCGATTGCTCAGAAAGAATCCGGAGTGACATACGCTCCTCCGATCATGAAAGAACAAGGGGAAATTAATTGGAATAATACCGCCGAGTCCATCCACAATCAAATCCGCGGATTGTCGGAATGGCCGGGGGCATACTCGGAATATAGAGGAAAACGGATCAAAATCTATTGCTCCTTGCTACCGAAGGATCCGGATCGATTGATTCGGGAGTACCCACCCGGAGAAGAAAAGCCTCTGCCGGGAACGGTCATTTGTGCTCGAAAAGAAGTTCTCGCGGTGATGTGCAAGGATTCTCCGTTGTTGCTTACCTGCATTCAACCCGAGTCATGCAGGAAAATGCAATCGGCGGAATGCGCACATAATTTCGCCGTCTCGGATCGTTTCGGTGATTCTTTATGAGTTTGCGTCGTACGGATCCGAGAGAAGTATGTTTTGATATGCTTTTTGAAGTATACGAAAAGGGCGGATACGCTCAGCTGGTCGTGAATCAGAGCGTACGAAAGACTCCTTTTCTGAACGATCGGGATAAAAGCTTCGCGATCGCTATTTTTTACGGAGTCATCACCCGAACGTTCACCATCGATTATCTGATTGAACAAATCGCTCACCGAAAGGTCGAGACTCTGGATCCGTCCGTAAGAATTGCTTTGCGAATGGGGATCTGGCAAATCCTTTTTTCCGAATCAATCCCCGAATACGCCGCGGTCCATACATCGGTCAAAATCGTTTCATCGCGCAATAACCCCGGTGGGAAATCATTAGTAAATGCCGTCCTGAGGGTTGTTGGTCAGAATCGAATCTTTTGGAAAGAAGAAATCAGTCGGGCCAAGCCGTACGTTCGCTTTTCTCTCAGTAAAGAAATCGCGGGGCTTCTGATCAAGTGGTACGGCGAGGCAAAGGCGAACTCCATTGCGGATGCCATGCTTGGTGATGCGCGGGTTACGGCTCGCGTAAACGTTTTAAAAAATACCCGTGAAGAATTGGTCGATCTTCTCAAGTCGGAAGGCGTCTCAGCAAAAGAAGGACTTTTTTGCGAACAGGCGTTGAACCTTTCGCTGAACGGAATGTCCGTCGAGGATCTCAAGACGTTTCGTGACGGGCGGTTTATGATTCAGGATGAAGCTGCGATGCTTACGGGAATCGTTGCGCATCCTCATTCCGGGCAACGGATTCTTGATGTCTGTGCCGCTCCGGGCGGAAAAAGCTGCCATTTGGCTGAGCTTTCGTTGGATCAAAGTGAAGTCCTTGCTCTGGATAATCACGAGAGTCGGCTCCGACTGATAAACGATAACGCCCATCGTCTCGGTATCCGATCGATTCGTACGGGCTTATCCGACGCGACGAATCCGGACACGGAGATCACCGGTCCGGAAAAAAGTTATGATCTTGTGTTGGCGGATGTTCCCTGCAGCGGATTGGGGCTTCTCATGCGAAAGCCGGATATTCGAATCCGTTTGAGTTATGAGCGTATTCAATCGATGATTAAGCTTCAGAAAGAAATTCTTCTGAAATCTTCTGCCTATGTTGCGCCCGGAAAAACACTTGTTTACAGTACATGTACGATTAATCCAGAGGAGAACGAAAATCAAGTCGGTTCCTTTATTAACGAGAATCCTGACTTTGAAATAACGTCCATATCAGAGGACCTTCCGGCAGAGCTTCTTTCCGGAAACGAGAGAAATAAGAGGGAAGCACAGTTCGGATCAATCCTTCTCCTTCCGGATGAGGTTGCCTGTGACGGCTTTTTTATCGCGAAAATGAGGCGTAAGAGTGACTGAAAAACTATTTATCCTGGATATGTCTTCCGAAAACTGGGAGGAGTGGGTGCAAAGCCACGGGTTCCCCAGATTCCGTGCGGATCAGATATTTGCGTGGCTTATCAAAGGAGTCATTCGTCCGAATGAGATGACGAATTTGCCCCGGGGGATAACGGAGGCCTTGGAAAATGACTTTAATTCGGAGGCATTTGTTGTTGACAAAGAAACGATTTCAAAAATCGACGGGACGCGAAAATTCGTTTTTCGTCTCGGAGATCAAAATCGGATTGAAACCGTTTGGATGAAATATCGCTTTGGTAATTCCGTTTGTATTTCTTCACAGGCGGGATGCAAGATGGGATGCGCATTTTGTGCTTCCGCTCATGCCGGATTCGGTCGCGATCTTACTGCGGGTGAGATGCTTGGACAAGTGCTTGTTCCCGCCCGAATCACGTCAGAACGGGTTTCACGGGTCGTGGTTATGGGAATCGGTGAGCCTTTTGACAATTATGATCAACTGATTGCTTTTCTTGATATGGCCAACTCCCCGAAAGGCCTGAATCTCGGCGCCCGACACATTACCGTTTCAACTTGCGGACTGGTGCCTCAAATGATAGAATTCATGTGTGTCAATAAGCAGGTGAATCTTTCGGTTTCCCTGCATGCGGCCAATGACGATTTGCGGTCTCAACTGATGCCCGTCAATAAGAAGTATTCGCTGGATCAACTGATTTCTGCGGCCAGGGAATATGTCGAAAAGACCGGCAGAAGGATTACTTTCGAATATGCCCTTCTCAACGGGATTAATGATTCCGTTGCGGATGCCGGTCAGTTGGCCGTATTGCTTAAAGGGATCAACGCTCATATTAATCTGATTGCGGCCAACGAGTTTCCGGGAACTTCCTTCTCAAGAAGCCCTCAGAAGGTCGTAAACGCATTTCGGAGTGAATTGGAGAGGCTCGGCATGAACGTTACGGTTCGCAGGGAAATGGGATCGGACATTATGGCCGCTTGCGGACAGCTTCGCAGAGGGCTCGGAGAGATCGAAAAAAAATGAGATACGCCAGTGCGACGGATAAAGGAATGGTTCGCGAGAAGAACGAGGATTTTCACGCTATATTAAGCGTGGGAGACAGTGGCGTGTTTGTCGTTGCGGACGGAATGGGCGGTCATGCGGTCGGAGAGATTGCAAGCAGGACCGCCGTCGAATTTGCCTTGTCTACTTTGCCGCACGAACTCGAAAAAGCCCGTTCGATCGAAGAAATCGAACATTTGCTTGAGGAAACGATCGAAAAGGCGAATGTTCGTGTTTATCTTCAATCATTGGATAATAAGGACTATCGCGGTATGGGGACGACATTGACATTGGCGGTTTTCCGTCATTGGCGCCTCTACATATCTCATATCGGAGATTGTCGTGTTTACCTTCTTCACGGAGGATCATTGGAACGGCTCACTGTTGATCATACCCTGGTTCAGGAGCTGGTCGAAATGGGTTCCATTTCCGAAAAAGAAGCCGAGAAGCATCCGAAAAGACATGTTCTTGTGCGATCTTTGGGTGTCAATGAATACATGAAGCCGGATACATATTCCTTTGATATCTCCGAAGGTGATTTGATTTTGATGTGTACGGACGGGCTTTACGGATATGTTGAGGAGGAAATGATTCGTAAAATAATGAAAAGGCATAAGAATCTGGATTCCTGTGTTCAGCAGTTGATTGATGCGGCAAATGCCGCGGGAGGTTCAGACAATATTACCGCGATACTGATTCACTGCGCGATGGATAAGAATAAGGAGACGGTATGAGCAGTGCTGTTCAAGGCCCCGAGGGTAAAATACTCGGCGGAAGATATCAAATTGCCAAACTGATCGGTACGGGAGGAATGGCAAACGTTTATCTTGCTTCGGATCTCGCATCCGGGGCAACGGTCGCGATCAAGATTCTCAAACCCGAATTTTCCATCGATACGGAATTCATCAAACGATTTGATTCCGAGGCGAAGTCTGCCGCCGCATTGACGCACGCGAACATTGTCCGAGTCCTGGGAATCGGTCAAGAAGGCAATTTCCGATATATGGTTCAGGAGTTTGTTGACGGAATCACTTTGAAGGAGTTGATTCGACAGAACGGTCGCCTGGATTGGAGAATTGCCGTTCCCATTGCGATACAGGTCGGATTGGCACTGGATCACGCGCATCAGAACGGTATCGTTCACCGGGATATCAAGCCGCATAATATTATGGTTACCAGGGATCGGATCGCGAAGGTAACGGATTTCGGGATTGCGCGGGCGGCGACGAGTAATACGATTACGTTGACCTCCGGCGGCGCATTGGGTTCGGTTCATTATTTTTCCCCCGAGCAGGCCAGAGGGGCGATGGTCGGTCCCCCTTCGGATATCTACTCAATGGGTGTTATGCTTTTCGAGATGGTGACCGGTCGGCTGCCGTTTGACGGCGATACTCCGGTAGCCGTTGCGGTAAAGCATTTGCAGGAGCCGATTCCGCTCGCTTCGGGATTTGTTCCGGGTGTTCCAAACGGACTGGACGCAATCATTCAAAAAAGTATGCAAAAATCGACGGAGGCACGATATTCTTCCATTCGCGAGATGGTTTCCGAACTGGACTCGCTGATGATTGATCCGAACGGAACGTACGGAGTCGTTACGCAACAGGAAGCATATGAAACGACCACCAACCAGATGCCATCCATGCGTCAGGAGCCGAATTACTCCAAACTCCGTGACATCGAACGATCCATCGAAAAAAGGCGTCGCTCCCGATTGAAGGATAATATTCTGGTCTTGGTGCTGGTAACCGTGATTATCGGTGTTCTGATCGGTGTGGTCGCTTTGGTGGGAGAAACGCTTTCGGGAACAATCAACCGGAAAACGACGCCCTCATTTGTCGTGGAAAACTATGTCGGAAGATCGATTAACGAAGTGTTGGAAATTTTTAAGGCGCAGGGATTTACCAATTTCGATTATAAGTACGAACCTCGCTCCGATTACGCGCCCAATATCATTTTCGAACAGAGTCATCCGCCCGGCGAGGTCATCAAGTCGACGAGTAATAAATTGATTCTTAAGGTCAGTAAAGCGGTCGATTCTATTGTTCTGGAAGACTATCGCGGAATGGACTACAGAACGGCGGAAACGATTCTTCGCGCGATGGGGTTTGTCGTTTCCGTCAGCCCCGAGATCAACGATTCACTGGAGCCCGGGATGGTCATCCGGACCGACCCTCCTTCGGGAACGCCGGTCAAGAACGGAAGTCAGATCACTCTGATTTACAGTATTCAATCCGAACGCATCACCGTTCCGAAACTGATTAATCTCACGCTTGAAGCCGCGATTCGGATCTTGGAACAAAACGATCTCGTTTTGGGTCCGGTTGAAGTCAGCCCGGCAGCGGAAGGTTTGTCTCAAAAAGAGCAGTATGTTCTATTAACGGATCCTCCGGAGGGAACGCCCGTCAACCGTAAATCGTCAATCAAGCTTTATGTCGGGACATATGAGGATGCTCAAAACGGAGGAACGCCGACACCGACACCGACACCCGCCCCGCGCATTCTGACGGTTCTGGTGCATCCGAACGGGACGGGGACCGTTCATGGAGGCGGAACGATTTTGGAGGGGACTCAGGTGACCGTAACCGCTACCCCTGTGGAAGGATACGTTTTTTCCTCCTGGCAGGACATGGGAGGACAACCGGTTTCGACGTCCGCGGAGTATGCGTTCATTATGCCGATGCAGGATCTGACACTTACGGCAATATTTATTCCGGCACCGACGGCAACACCGACGCTGACGCCGACATCGACACCGACGCCGACGCCGACGCCGTCGCCGTCACCGACACCGACGCTGACACCGTCACCGACACCGACCGAGTCGCCGGAACCGACACCGGAATAATCGGTATGGACAGACAAGCTATGGGAGATAATGAAAAAGATCCGATGTCCGATCCGACTACGGGAGTTATTGTTAAAGGCGTAGGCGGGCTGTATACCATCCGGGACGATGACGGGCATCGAATTCGTGCAAAACCCAGAGGAATTCTTCGAAGAAAGAGACTGGTGCCGACGGTAGGAGATCGGGTCGAATATGAATCTTCCGGAGACCCGGACATACCCTATGTGATTACTTCGATATATCCGAGGAAGAACCTCATGCTTCGTCCTCCGATTTCAAATCTGGATGTTCTCGTTCTCACCTTTTCGACCCGACACCCGACGCCTTATTTTGAGTTGTTGGATAAGCTTCTGATTCTTTGTGCTCAGAATATGATTCATCCGCTCATATGGATAACAAAAATGGACTTGGACCCCGAATTGGGGGGGTATTTTCGATCCGTATACGAAAATGCCGGATATGATGTGGTTTGCTCGAGTCATTCGGAGCCAATCGATCCGAGTCTGTTTTCGCGATTTATCACCGGAAAGATTGTGGGGTTTGCCGGTCAATCCGGAGTCGGGAAGTCCACTTTATGCAATATGCTTACGGGTATCTCCGAAAGAGAGGTCGGGAAAATCAGTAATCGTCTGAACCGGGGAAAACACACGACGCGGCATGTAGAGCTTTATCCTTTCGGAGACGGATTCTTGGCGGATTCACCCGGATTTTCGAATCTGGATATTCTTCGTACAAAACTCTCTGAAAAGGACATCCTTCTCGGGTATAATGAATTGAGCAGAATTGCGGGGAAATGCCGGTTTGACAATTGTCTTCACATCGGAGAGAAGGGGTGCGCCATTGATCAGACCGAAATGGATCCCGAGCGACTCCGGCGTTACCGCTCCCTGGTACGGGAAGCGATGGCGGACCTAAAAAAATATTGATGGAGGGGCAGGGAAATAACGATGACAGAACCGTTGAAATATGAGGTGGCACCGTCAATACTGGCGGCAGATTTTGCCCGGCTCGGCGAAGAGATCGGGAAAGTGGAATCGGTTTCCGGGCGGATTCATGTCGATGTGATGGATGGACATTATGTGCCGAATCTGACCATCGGCGTTCCGGTTATTCGTTCCATCCGGAAGGTAACGGATTTGATTTTAGATGTCCATCTCATGGTTACGGATCCGCTAAGATTTGTCGTTCCTTTTGCTGAAGCGGGATCGGACGTCATCACGGTTCATGTGGAAACTTTGGAGAACCCGATCGAGGCAATCGAATTGATCCGCTCCGTAGGAAAAAAAGCCGGATTATCGATCCATCCCGATACTCCCGTAGAGGTTCTTTTCCCTTATCTTGCCATGTTGGACAATGTATTGATTATGTCTGTCCGACCGGGCTTCGGCGGTCAGGAGTTTATGCCGGAAGCTATGGGGCGAATCCGTCGGATTCGAGCGGAGATGGATCGAATGAAAAGCAGCGCGACTTTATCCGTAGACGGGGGGATATCCAAAGAGAATGCCCGGGCTGTCGTAAACGCAGGGGGGAGAATATTAGTTATCGGAAGTGCGGTATTTGAGTCGATAAATCCGAAAAAGGCGGTTGAGGATATTTTGAAGTGCGCTATGTGATTTTGTCGGGAGGCCGAAACATAGATCTTGCGAAAGTCGCGTCCCGCATTCATTCGGATGATTATTTGCTTTGCGCGGACGAAGGCGCGGTACATGCCCGGAATATGGGGCTCATACCCCATAAAATTATCGGTGATATGGATTCGATCGACCTGCGGACAAAGCGATGGGCCGAGAGAAATAATGTTGAGACCGAGGTTTTTCCCGAGGAAAAGGATAAGACCGATTCGGAGCTTTGTCTGGAAGTTGTGCCCGAAAATGATACCGTTCTTTTTGTTTTACCTCTGTGCGGACGAATTGATCACGTAATATCCAATATAATGGTCGCCGCTAGGTATACGGCGGAGGGCAGAGATATCGTGCTTACGGACGGCCGAACCGACATTATACCGATATTCGGACCTTCCTCAAGGACATTTTGCGTTCCCGATGCTTTGGACCGGCTCGGAGCGAAGAAATTGATTGTATCGTTACTGCCTGTGTTCGGACGGGCAGAAGGCGTTTATACAACGGGTCTGTATTATTCGCTTGAAAATGATGCGCTCTGCCCGGGCCATTCGTTCGCCGTAAGCAACAAGCCGTCCGACGGGGTCGAAAGAATTTCCGTTTCACTTCAGTCCGGACTGCTTTTAGTTATTATCTCATCGGAAGATTCTGTGCATAAACCGTAATATTTTCCGACTTCCCGGAAGGCTTTTTCGGACTGAAAGATTGTTTTCTCGGACACACAAAAAGCAAGACGAAAATATCCGGGGCAACGAAAAGCGGAGCCCGGAACGACCAACAATCGATATTCCGCACATTTTCGACAAAATGCCATGTCATCTTCCGGAGAACGTACAAACAGATAAAAAGCTCCGTCCGGGCGATTCACGGAAAAACCGGCTTGCTTAACAATTTCGTAGAGCTGATTTCTTCTTGTTTCGTATCGGCTGATATCGGATTTGGCATGGATGGCGAACTCCACCACTTTCTGAAACATTGCAGGGGCATTCACACTTCCGAGAATTCGATTCGAAAGGACGATGGCTCTGCTCAGCAGATCAAAATCCTCGTGATTCGGATTGACCGCCGCATAGCCGATTCTTTCGCCGGGAAGTGAAAGCGATTTGCTCCAAGAGTAACAAATAATCAGATTTCGGATCCAATCCATGGTTCTGGGTGCGTGTTTTCCGTCGTAAACCAGTTCGCGGTACGGCTCGTCGGATATCACGTGAATCAGATGATCGACGGACAATATGAGGTCGTTCAGTTTTCTTAAAGTCTCTTCCGAATAGAGCACCCCGCTCGGATTATTCGGTGAATTGATTACGATCGCTTTCGTTTTGGGTCCGATCGCCGCCGAAATTCCTTGAAAATCCGGAAGGAAGGTGTCCGGTTCCGTCGGCACAATAACCGGAATGCCGCAATGATTTTCGATGTAATTCGTATACTCCATAAAGAAAGGCGAGAGAAGAATGACTTCGTCGCCCGGGTCCAGAACGGATTTCAACACTGCGTTCATTGCGCCCGCCGCACCGACGGTCATACAAATCGCTTCGGGAGGGACAATGATTCCCGGAGTGGAAAGGGAGTCGGCCACGGCGGTTCGCGTTGAAAGATAGCCGCTGTTTGACATATAGCCGTGCATGCCCGGAGTCGGCGACAAGGCGAGCGAGCAAAGTGCGCGGGATACTTCTTCCGGAGGTTCCAGATCCGGATTCCCGATCGAAAAATCGAATACGCTATCCTCACCGTAAAGCGATTTAAGACGATTGCCTTCTTCGAACATCTTTCGAATCAGAGAACCGGACACGAGTCTGTCGGCCATATTTTTGGATATCATCGTTTTTTCCTCCGAAAATGGATTTGCAACCCATTATAGCATGGATCACTCTGTTTTTCGGACCGTTTGGTTGACAAGTCAAATCCGAACGTGTAATATGTGTCCGTTACATCAAGAAGAAGCATCCGCTTCTCACCTCAAGCGCTTGCGAAGAGGTTTACGTGGAAAGAAGAACGGCGTAGTCGGTTTTCGCGGGGCGGATGGTGATTCGTTCCGTTTTTATATTTAAGGGGGTGTGTTCTTATAGCAAGACAATCAGGCGGACAGATAACCAACGATGCCATTCGATATCGTCAGGTCAGACTGATCGAATCGGACGGGGAAATGGTCGGTGTCGTACCGATTGAGGAAGCCAAAAAAAGAGCGGAAGACCAGAACTTGGACCTGGTATTGATTGCAAACAATCCGGAGAATCCCGTATGTAAAATAATGGATTACGGTAAGTTTCTTTTCGAGAAGTCCAAGAAAGAAAAGGAAGCCAAGAAAAATCAGAAGGTTACGGAGATCAAGGAAATCGGCATGAAGCTGACAACCGAAGATCACGACCTGAACGTCAAAGTGAAAAATGCGTGTCGATTCCTAAAAGACGGGGATCGTGTTAAGGTTCTGATCAAGTATCGCGGACGGGAGATGGCTTACCAATCACAAGGGTACGCCGTCATGGAGAAATTCGCACAGGCCTGCGGGGAACTCGGTCAGATCGATAAAGCGCCCAAGGTGGAAGGCAGGAATATGGTTATGTACCTTGCCCCCAAGAAGGACTGAAATAAGGAGGAAGCAGCAGATGCCAAAGCAAAAGACACACAGCTCATCAAAAAAAAGGTTCAAAGTGACGGGTACAGGGAAGATTCTCCGAAACCAAGCGTTTCGCCGCCATATCCTGAGTAAGAGACCGACCAAAAGAATGCGTCATCTTCGAGGTACCGTCGTGGTTTCTCCGGCCGATGCCAAAGTGATTCGGCCGATGATCCCTTACAAATAATCCCGTTCATTTTCCGATAGTATTCCGACCGGGTCGGTTAAAACATCAGACTTTAGGAGGTTATTCTCATGTCAAGAGTGAAAAGAGGGATTCGTACCCGCGCGCGCCATACAAAAATTCTGAAACAAGCCAAGGGCTATTTCGGACATAAGAGCAAGTTATTTAAGGTTGCGAATCAACAGGTATTGAAATCCGGAAACTACGCATATCGTGACCGCAGAAACAAGAAGCGCGAGTTCAGAAAACTTTGGATTCAGCGCATCAATGCGGCCGCCCGCATCAACGGACTTTCTTACAGCCGTTTTATGAACGGTCTGAAGAAAGCAGACATCGCTTTGGACCGAAAGGTTCTTTCCGATATTGCGATAACCGATCCGAAAGGTTTTTCCGCCCTTTGCGAACAAGCAAAAGCAGTTAAATAGTGCCGTGATCGAGACATATATCACAAGCCGGCACAACCCTCGCATTAAGTTTTTCCGTCTGTTACACGATCGGAAGACGGCGCGGAGAGAAGGCATCGTTCTGGTCGAAGGCGTGCGTCTGTGTAATGAAGCATTTCTTTCCGGGATGATACCGAGGATGCTGGTCTATGTTAAGGATCGTCAGACGCTTGCTTTGGAATGGAGCGGGCGTTTTGCATTTCCGGAAGACACGGAAATGCTTTGTGTATCCGAGGATATCATGGAGCATACGTTCATGACCGTGCACCCCCAGGGGATTGCGGCGGTGATTGAAGCGCCCGATTTTTCTCGTACGCTTCCTTTTTCCGAGAATGCCCTATACATGGTATCAGACGGCATCTCCGACCCCGGAAACCTCGGGACCATAATAAGAACGGCGGATGCGTTTCATTTTTCCGCAGTCATTCTTTCGGACGATACTGTCGATCCTTTTAACGAAAAAGCGATTCGCGCCTCCATGGGCTCTTGTTTTCATGTTCCGATCGTTTTGCTCGACTCAATCGGGGAGATTAACTTGAAAATAAAGGGAATGGGTGTACAATTGATTGCATCACGTTTGGACGGAGATCCGATAGAGGACGTGCAGTTATCTTTTCCGGCGGCTCTGGTCGTCGGAAACGAAGCCAGAGGGGTTAGTGATGAGCTTAACAAAATGTGTGATTTGACCGTTAAAATACCGATGCCCGGTGCGGCGGAGTCCTTAAATGCCGCGTCGGCATTTGCTATACTCGCTTATGTTCTTGACCAGAAAAGATCGGAATCCTTATAAATCGAATCCGGGAGGGGTATTGTGCAGATTATTGTTTTGGGTGCATCCAGAGCCGGGTTGGCACTAGTCAAGCGTTTGATTGCCAAGGAGCACGATGTCGTTCTCGTCGACCCAGAGGCTTCCTCGGTGGTTGAAGCCATGAAAATCGATGTCGTTTACGTAGATGGCGTTATCATTGACCTGGATATTCTTCGCGAGGCCGGAATCGAAATGGCAGACGCGATTTGTGCCGTGAGCGAAAATGAAAACCAGAATCTGATGGCATCGCAAATCGCACGCGAGTTGTTCTCGGTGAAGCATGTTATTACTCGTGTGTTTGACACGGACGACTATCGTCTGTTCAATGAGGGCGGCTTTGTTACCATCTCCTCTCCTGAATTAACGGTGGATGCGTTTATTCGGGAATTGGGCGATGATACGGTCGAGAAACGGGTAGGCTTTTGTGAGCAAAATGTATTGGGCCATCAGATCAGCTTCAGCCTGATTCAGCCGGATGACGATCTGATCGGAAGCAAAATCAGAGATATCGAGGATACGGACGGCAGACATGTTTTCGGTGTAATTCGTCATGAGCACCTTCAACTGGCCGTTCCCGGCATGAAAATCGAAAAGGGGGACAAACTCATTTTGGCGACACAAAAGCAAAAATGAGGAGTAGATTATGAAAATCGTTATTGTCGGCGGAGGGAAGGTCGCATTCTACCTGATCAAGGAATTTGTTCAGGAGCATGAAGTTGTGATTATCGAGCAAAACGAGAAGGCTGCAAACCGAATCGCCAATCAACTTTCCGCTGAGGTGGTTTACGGAGACGGTTCTGTGTATTCCGTGCTGGCTCCCGCATGTGTGAACGCCAAAATCATCGTTGCCCTTACCGGTCGGGACGAGACCAATCTGATCGCCTGTCAGATCGCCAAGCGTCATTGCGGCGTCCCTGTTTCCATTGCCCGGGTGAACAACCCGAGAAATCTTGAGGTAATGAAGCGGTTCGGTGTGGATAAATCATATTCCGGTACAAAAATTCTTGCCGAAATGATCGAGCAGGAAATCGATTATGAGGGACTCCGAATCGTTCATCGGATTCAGGAATCCGAATATGTTTTGGTCGAGTTTCATTTGTCGCCCAAGTCGAAGGCTTGTGATCGGTCATTGGCCGAATACACATTCCCTTCCGGAGCAAAGGTGGTTGTTATCACTGCAACGGACGGGCAAATGATAACCCCGCGGGGCGATACGGTGATGAAGGCTGACGAGTTGATGGTTCTGGTTTGTTCCAAAAAGAACATCGAACAGATCTGGAAAGAGATGGTCCGTCGATAGATGCTGATTCGTAAGCGAAAGACACAGGAATTCACGAAATGGCTTCTCGCCAAACCGGCACGAATGATCATGTCGAGCTTTTTGTTCGTCGATATAGTCGGCTTCATTCTTCTGATGCTTCCGTTTTCATCCGCGAACGGAAAAAGTGTCGGAGTGGCGACTGCAATATTTACCACGGTTTCCTCAACTTGTGTTACGGGCCTGGTTGTATCCGACACCGCCTCTACGTTTTCGACATTCGGGCGAGCGGTTATCATTTCTCTGATTCAAATCGGAGGTCTCGGACTGGTCACGATTACAACGTTTTTCATCAGCCTGGTTCGAAGAAAAGTAGGTCTGAGAACCCGTGTTCTGGCTCAGGAGAGCTCCGGCAGCTTTACGTTTACCGAATTGCCCGCATTGCTTCGATCGATTATTTTGCTTACCTTTCTTTTCGAATTTTTTGGTTTTATTATGTTTGCGACACAGTTTGTTCCGCTGTTCGGAATGAGGGACGGTCTTGCCAAGGCGGGGTTTCATGCCGTTTCCTCTTTTTGTAACGCCGGGTTTGACCTGATGGGAGATACTGTCTCGGGACCGTACTCCAGTATGACCGCTTTTTCCGGAAATATTGTCGTCATGTTTACGACTATGTTTTTGATTGTATCGGGCGGTCTCGGATTTATTGTTTGGAGAGATTTGTTCTCATCCGTTAAAACGAAAAAAATTAACGTCCACAGCAGGATAACCTTATTTGCTACGGCGATATTAATCATTGTCGGGGCGCTTTATATTTTGGTGGCGGAATGGAGAAATGTCGCAGACCAGTCGATGGGGACGTTGCCGGAATGGCAGCGGCCGATTGCCGCTGTTTTTCAATCGATCACAATGAGAACCGCAGGATTTAACACGTTAAACATGGCCACGCTATTGGACGGTACAAAGCTACTGTGCGTCGTGCTGATGTTTATCGGTGCAGGATCGGGTTCGACCGGAGGCGGTATCAAGGTCTCCACATTCTCGCTTCTTGTGTATTCGGTTTATTCGGAAATCAGAGGAAGAACGGATATCGTCATTCGAAAGCATCAGATTGCGCGTGTCGCGGTTCAAAGGGCCATCGCCATTTTTGTGCTCGGCCTGACTTTAATCTTGTTTTTATCTTTCATCCTTACGTTTACGGAAGCGGCCGCGCTGGCGGAGGGACGGTTTGAGTATCTTGATTTGCTGTTTGAGTCGGTTTCCGCCTTCGGAACGGTCGGCGTTTCTTCTGCCAATACATCCGGGCTGACCACGTTCAGTCAGATGTGTCTGATTCCGATCATGTTTATCGGTCGGGTGGGCCCGGTTACCTTTGCCGTCAGCTTAGCATTGCGCGAACCGAAGGATTATTCGAGTATTTTCCCGGAAGGGAAAATACATATCGGATAACCGGATTTCTTCTCCGACCCGATTTCATAATGGTTGCATTTGGCGCTTCAAGCGTGTTTTTCGGTTCTCATTCGGCCGGGTGTTTCCTTGACAATCCATCCCTGCGTAACGGATAATTAGTTTTCGAGAAACGATTCGGAGGACGATAACATGGGTTACACGCTATCACAAAAAATCATCAGAGAGCACTTGGTTTCCGGTGAAATGACACCGGGAAGCGAGATATCCGTTCGGATTGATCAGACCCTGACTCAGGACTCGACCGGAACCATGGCGTATCTGCAATTCGAGGCAATCGGTGTTCCGCGCGTTAAAACAAAACTTTCCGTTGCATATATAGACCATAACATGCTTCAGTCCGGATTCGAAAATGCGGACGATCATAAATATATCCAAACAGTGGCGGCGAAGTACGGCATTCGGTTTTCAAGGCCCGGAAACGGGGTTTGTCATCAGGTTCATATTGAGCGATTCGGCATTCCCGGTCAAACGCTTCTCGGCTCCGACAGCCATACCCCGACATGCGGCGGACTCGGCATGCTTGCAATCGGAGCGGGCGGACTGGACGTCGCTGTCGCAATGGGCGGCGGCCCATATTATATAAACATGCCGAAAATGTGTAAGGTGGAATTGACCGGTCGACTGGCTCCGTGGTCGACCGCAAAAGATGTCATCCTTGAGCTTCTGCGAAGAATGAGCGTAAAGGGCGGAGTCGGTAAAATCATAGAGTATTCGGGGGAGGGTCTTCGGTATCTGTCGGTTCCTGAACGGGCGACCATCACAAACATGGGCGCGGAACTTGGGGCCACAACATCGATATTCCCGTCGGATGAGGTTACGTTACGATTCCTGGAAGCACAGGGGAGATCTGAATCGTTTGTGTCGATCTCTGCCGATTCGGATGCGCATTATGATGAGGTCATATCCATTGATTTGTCGAGCCTTGAGCCGATGGTCGCAAAGCCGCACATGCCGGATAATGTCGTGCCGGTCGCGGAGATTTCCGGTCTGAAAGTAGATCAGGTCTGTATCGGCTCGTGCACAAATTCGTCGCTTACCGACATGCTCAAGGTTGCGGCGATTCTTCAGGGGAAAACCGTTCACGACGATGTATCGCTCGTAATCTCTCCCGGTTCAAAGCAGGTATTTAATATGATTGCTCAGACCGGAGCGCTCTCGGATATGATTGCTTCCGGAGCACGAATTTTGGAGTGTTCCTGCGGACCCTGCATCGGAATGGGACAATCCCCGAAGACCGACGCGATATCGCTTCGCACGAACAACAGGAATTTTTACTCGAGATCCGGCACCGCCTCGGCACAGGTCTATTTGGTCAGTCCGGAGGTTGCCGTTATCGCCGCAATCCGCGGCGAGGTTACGGATCCTCGCGATTACGGCACGCCGCCGGAAATTGAGATTCCGAATCGTTTTTTAATCAACGACAATCTCGTCGTAATTCCTCCGGAGGATTCCTCCTTAGTTCGAGTTGTTCGCGGCCCGAATATCAAACCGTTTCCGCTGAACACCGAGATGCCGGATCAAATGGAAGGAAAGGTGCTCACCAAGCTGGAAGATAATATAACGACGGATCATATCATGCCGTCGAATGCAAAGCTGTTACCGTATCGGTCCAACATTCCGTATCTTGCCGATTATTGTCTGACCCCTTCCGACCCTGATTTTCCGGAAAAAGCAAAGAAACACGACGGCGGATTCATCGTCGGCGGGGCAAATTACGGACAGGGATCCAGCAGAGAGCACGCAGCCTTGGCGCCCCTTCAACTCGGAGTCAAAGCGGTTTTAGCCGTTTCCTTTGCCCGCATACACATGGCGAACCTGATCAACAACGGGATACTTCCGATTACCTTCGCAAACGCGTCGGATTATGATAAAATATCCGTACTTGACAATCTTGTAATCGAAGATGCTCGGAAACAGATTCTGTCTTCGGTGAACGGATTGACCATAACGATTAGAAACGTGACGCAAGAATGTTTGCTTGAGGCACGGTGCGAGATTTCCGAAAGACAGGCTCGTATTCTTTTATCCGGCGGCCTTTTAAACCATACCCGTCAGATTGCCCGAGACGAATCTGATGTCTCTGACACAAATGGACAGGAGGATACTTGATGAATAAATTATCTCGCGAAACCATCCGAATCATTGAACAACTTGCCGAAAAAGCCGGAGAGAAGGCGAAAATCGATCCGGCCTTATACGAGCGCTATAATGTTAAACGCGGTCTTCGAAATGCTGACGGCACCGGTGTTCTTGTAGGTCTTACGGAGGTCGGTGAGGTAATGTCCTACATCGTCGATGATGTAGAGCGAGTGCCGATCGAAGGTCGACTCTTCTATCAGGGGATCGAAATTTCGGACATCGTAAACGGATTTTTTGAAAACAAACGTTTCGGCTTCGAAGAAACCGCTTATCTTTTGCTTTTCGGCGAGTTACCTACCGTAGAAGAGCAAGCGCAGTTCGAGAAGTTACTTGACGAATTGCGTCCGCTCCCGCAGGGATTTACGGAGGATATGATTCTTAAGGCTCCGAGTCCCGACATCATGAATAAGCTGGCGCGTTCTGTTTTGGCGCTCTACTCATACGATGGCGATGCGGATTCAATCCATCTTCCGAACGTAATGCGCCAGTGCATTGAATTGATTGCCCGTTTTCCCGTTATGACGGCCTACGCATATATGGCGAGGCGACATTACGTTGAGAAGGAGAGTCTGTTTCTGCATTCGCCGCAACCCGGGTACAACACCGCTCAGAACATTTTGCATATGATTCGTCCGGACGGTCAGTTTACAGAGCTGGAGGCAAGGATCCTTGATCTTGCGCTGGTTCTTCATGCGGAGCACGGCGGAGGTAACAATTCCTCCTTTGTGACGCATTGTGTTTCATCGTCCGGATCGGATACGTATTCGGTTATTGCGGCTGCCATCGGATCATTAAAGGGCCCTCAGCACGGTGGTGCAAGCAATAAGGCCTTCGCGATGATGCAGGAGCTTAAGGAAAGCGTTAAGAATTGGCGTAACGAGCCGGAAATCTGCGATTATCTGACGAAAATACTGAACAAGGAGGCGTATGACCGTTCCGGCTTGATTTACGGGATCGGACACGCAGTGTACACGGTTTCGGATCCTCGGACCAAATTGCTACGGGATTATGCAAGAATGCTTGCTTATGAGGCCGGCCGCGAGGAAGAGTATGAGCTTTATACATTAACGGAGCGCCTCGCTCCGGAGGTTTTTACCTCGGTGAAGAAGATCGATAAGATCGTTTGCGCGAACGTCGACTTTTACGCCGGCTTCATCTATTCCATGCTCCAGATTCCGCCGGAGCTGTTTACGCCGATATTTGCTTGTGCGCGTGTCGCCGGATGGAGCGCACACCGGATTGAGGAGCTTGTTTCCGGGGGAAGAATCATGAGACCTGCATACAAATGTGTCCAAAAAAGAAGAAAATATACACAGGTTGAGAACAGAGGAAGATAATAAAGCTTCATTTGTGATCGGGTTCCGGACGCCGCGAAGTGATCCTTCGCGGCGTTTTACATGAAAAAGCATCCGCTTGGGCGAATGCTTTGTGGTGACCCTAAGGAGAATCGAACTCCTGATTCCGCCTTGAGAGGGCGGCGTCTTAACCGCTTGACCATAGGGCCGATATGACCGAACGCAAAAGGAATGATAACACAGGAGCATTCGTCAAGGCAAGTGGAAATCGAACAAATTGTTAAATTTGTTATTCCCGCAATCTTGTCGGATTCTTGCGAAAAAAACTGTGATACACTGGTTTTACAAGAGAACATATATTCGGATTTGTTGAGGATGTCGAAAAAATGATTGAATTTATTCAAATAAGAGGAGCCAGAGAGCACAACCTGAAGAACATAAATGTGGATATCCCCAGAGAGAAGCTGGTCGTTCTGACCGGCTTATCGGGATCCGGAAAATCATCATTGGCCTTCGATACGATTTACGCGGAGGGACAAAGAAGATATGTCGAATCTTTGTCATCGTATGCACGCCAATTTTTGGGGCAGATGGAGAAACCGGAGGTCGACAATATTGACGGACTTTCTCCGGCCATTTCGATTGACCAGAAAACGACGAGCAAGAATCCTCGTTCAACGGTGGGAACCGTTACCGAAATATATGATTATCTTCGATTGCTTTATGCCCGCGTCGGCATTCCTCATTGTCCTCAATGCGGCAAAAAAATCAGTTCTCAGTCTGTGGATCAGATCGTGGACGCATTGATCGCCTATCCGGACGGAACCCGTGTCATTCTTATGGCTCCGGTAGTTCGCGGACGGAAGGGAGAATACTCCAAGCTTTTCGATGAGTTTCGGAAAGCCGGATATGCCCGGGTTCGGGTGGACGGGGAAACATGGGAGTTGGATGAGGAGATGGTTCTGGATAAAAACAAGAAGCATTCGATCGAAGTAGTGATGGATCGCGTGATCATTCGGCGCGATATCCACAGTCGTTTGGCCGACTCGGTCGAGAGTACCGTAACCTTGTCCGACGGACTGTTGATCGTGTCGGTTCAAATTCCCGAGGATGAGAATGAG
Organism: Clostridiaceae bacterium; assembly: GCA_012729635.1. Lineage (GTDB taxonomy): Bacteria > Bacillota > Clostridia > Saccharofermentanales > Saccharofermentanaceae > JAAYCT01. The sequence continues at coordinate 38,213 of JAAYCT010000009.1, forward strand.
TTCGGAGACATTATTTACAAAGAAGAAGAATTGGTTTTTTCACAGAAATACTCTTGTCCGGATTGCGGAATCGCGTTTGAAGAGTTGAATCCGAGGATGTTTTCGTTCAATAATCCGTTCGGCGCATGCCCGGACTGTTCCGGGATCGGATCCCATGCATTTGTAGATCCGTTTCTTTGCGTGACCGATCCGAACAAATCCATCAACGAGGGCGCTATTCGCACGGCCGGATGGAATTTTGACGACGATACCAGTTGGGGGCGAGCTTTCATTACTGCGCTTTCGGAGAAATATGGCTTTTCACTGGACGTTCCGTGGAACCGGCTTTCCGAGAATACCCGGAACATTATTTTGTTCGGTAATAACGGAGAGGTGCTTTCGATCGACACCAGAAACAGCAAATACTCAAGGGGAGCCGAGTACCGCTCCAGCTGGCAGGGGATTGTCCCGAGTCTGGAACGCCGATACAGGGAAACCGGATCGGATGACATGAAGGAATATTATGAGCAGTATATGAGTATCCATCCCTGTCCGACATGCGGCGGAGCCAGGCTGAATGATAAAAGCCTATCCGTTACCGTTGCGGATATGAATATATATGAATTGACCTGTCTTCCGATTCGAAAATGCATGAAGATAATCGATAACGCGAAGTTTTCCGATCGGGAGCACATGATTGCCGATCCGATTATTAAGGAGATTCGCGCACGACTCGGATTTCTTTTGGATGTCGGACTGGAATATCTATCGCTGAATCGCGCTTCTTCCACGCTTTCGGGCGGAGAATCTCAGAGAATACGGCTCGCGACACAAATCGGTTCCGGATTAATGGGGGTGCTGTATATTCTGGACGAACCATCCATCGGGTTGCACCAACGGGATAACGCAAAACTATTGAAAACACTGAAACGACTGAGAGATTTGGGGAATACGGTTCTTGTCGTTGAGCATGACGAGGAAACCATGCGGGAAGCGGACTGTGTGATCGATCTCGGTCCGGGCGCCGGAGAACACGGAGGCGAACTGATTGCTATCGGAACAATCGACGATATCATGAAGGAGAAGCGATCGGTGACCGGTCAGTATCTCGGAGGGGTCAAACATATACCCGTTCCCGCAGTCCGAAGAATTCCGAACGGAAATGTTCTGGTTGTCCGTAAGGCGCGGGAGAATAATCTGAAAGGCATCGACGTAAAGATTCCACTCGGGCTGATGACTTGTATTACGGGGGTGTCCGGCTCCGGGAAAAGCTCACTGGTGAACGGTATCATATTGAAAAAGCTTTCTGCGGACCTTAACGGAGCGAAGCGACAATACGGTTCTTTTGAATCCATGGAAGGCCTGGAGCATCTGGACAAGGTCATCGCGATTGATCAGTCTCCGATCGGAAGAACTCCCCGGTCCAATCCGGCAACATACACCGGTTGTTTTGATCTGATTCGTGAGCTGTATGCGGGAACAAAGGAAGCTCGGGCGAGAGGCTACCAAAGAGGACGTTTCAGCTTCAACATCAAAGGGGGCCGCTGCGAATCCTGCGGAGGAGACGGAGTCAATCGGATTGAGATGCATTTTTTACCCGATGTGTATGTTACCTGCGATGTATGTAAGGGTAAACGATACAACAGGGAGACCTTGGAGGTTAAGTACAAGGGGAAAAACATTTCGGACGTTTTGAATATGACCGTAGATGAGGCGCTCGTATTTTTTACCGAAATCCCTCGGATCCGAAGAAAACTCGAGACCTTATCGGATGTTGGAATGGGCTATATCCGCCTGGGTCAGCCGTCGACGCAACTTTCGGGAGGAGAAGCGCAAAGAGTCAAGCTTGCTACGGAATTATCGAAAAGGAGTACGGGCAGGACCTTCTATATTCTTGACGAACCGACGACGGGGTTGCATATCGCCGATGTGCATAAGCTTGTTGACATTTTGCAAAGACTGACAGAAAATGGTAATACTGTTTTGGTCATAGAACATAATCTCGACGTCATTAAGACGGCCGACCATATTATTGATTTAGGTCCGGAGGGAGGAGACAAGGGTGGTCGCCTGATTGCCCAGGGAACGCCGGAAGAGGTTGCGGAAAACCCAAATTCATATACCGGACAGTATCTGGCCCCATTGCTTGAGAGGTCTCGCTCCTTAGGCCCGAAGCACAAATCTGAGATAGAAAAATTTGACGCCGTTGTAAATAGAGATCGACTGGAAATTGCGACGGCGGCGAAACCGCGAAGAAGGAATGCCGCGAGGAAGACAAAGGAAAGTTAATGACAAAATGCATCATTTGCAAAAAAAATGTGGCGGTGGTTTTTACAACCCGTATTGAAAACGGAAGGCGAATAAGCGAAGGTCTTTGCTTGAAGTGTGCTTATCAGACCGGAATCGGCGGGATCGACGAAATGTTTGCCAAGGCCGGAATCAACGAAAAAAATATCGACCGCGTATCCGAGCGGCTTAACAGCCTGATGAGCGGCGTCGAGGGAAGTCGTCCCGAGGATGTCTTTAAGATGTTGCTCGGCTCCGAAGATTTTCTGGAAGATAAAGCATTTTCCGAAGAGGACTCGGAGACGGAGGATGACAGCGGTCAGCGACCGCTTACCGACCTCGGATTTCTTGAAATCGGAGAGCAGGATCTCGGCGGATCATTTGATATCAGCGATGAAGCCTTTTCGTCGGAAGAGTCGGATGAAATGTCGGAGACTTCTACAGGAAGCGATAAATTAGCAGACCCCGAGAATCCTTTGAAAAAAAGAACTTCAGACCGAAGACGCGATCAGAAGTTTCGATTCTTGGATCAGTTCGGATCCAATCTGACCCAGAAAGCAAGGGAAGGAAAGATCGACAGAATAATCGGCCGGGAAAAGGAGCTGGAGCGTGTGATTCAGATTCTTAATCGCCGGTCCAAAAATAATCCCGCAATACTCGGCGCTCCCGGCGTCGGGAAAACGGCGATTGCCGAAGGATTGGCGGTCCGAATCGCGGAAGGCCGCGTTCCGGCGAAACTTTTGGATATGTCCGTATACCTTTTGGATATGACCGCGATGGTTGCGGGAACACAGTTTCGCGGGCAATTCGAGAGTCGAATGAAGGGTGTCGTCGATGATGCAAGGAAGAGCGAAAACATCATTCTCGTTATCGATGAACTTCATAATATTATGGGTGCGGGGGATGCCGAGGGTGCGATGAACGCGGCAAACATCTTAAAGCCCGCCCTGGCCAAAGGAGAAATCCGCGTAATCGGGTCGACGACCCTTGACGAGTATCGACGCTTCATCGAGAAGGATTCCGCACTGGAGCGTCGCTTCCAGAAGGTAATCGTCGAGGAACCGAGTGAACAGGAAAGCATAGAGATTTTAAAGGGAATCCGGGATTATTATGAGAAGCACCACCACGTGTCCTATTCGGACGATGTCATCGAGTATGCCGTCAAAGCTTCGGCACGGTATATCATGGACCGTTTTCTTCCGGATAAGGCGATTGATCTTTTGGATGAATCCGGTTCTCGCGCAAACCTTGCCGAGGTTCGCCTCGTCAAGCTGAAGACAATTTCAAGGGAGCAGGCTCAGGCGGAAACGCTCCTTAAAGAGATTGAGCAAAAAATCGAAGAATCCGCTCCGCAAGTAATCGAGGAAGAAGGTCTCTATGAGAAACAGGCAGAAAACAAGGCGAATCTCCTGAGGATGGAGGAGGAGCGAAAGTCACTTGAAAGCGAACTGGTTCCGACGATCATTACACAGGAGGATATTTCCCGTGTAATCGAAATGTGGACGGGCATTCCCGTGAAACGGATATCCGAAACCGAATCCGAGAAATTGATGAAGCTGGAAGAACGCTTACATAAGCGGGTCGTCGGACAGGAGGATGCGGTCAGCGCTCTCGCGCGTGCGATTCGCAGAAACCGCTCCGGCTTCGGCAAGAAACACAAGCCCGCATCATTTATCTTTGTCGGACCGACCGGGGTCGGGAAGACCGAACTGGTGAAGGCAGTCGCGGAAGCGATGTTTGCCCGGGAAGATGCGTTAATCCGTATGGATATGTCCGAATTTATGGAGGCACACACCGTCAGTAAACTGATCGGATCACCTCCCGGATATGTCGGATATGATGACGGAGGTCAATTGACGGAGCGTGTCCGTCGCAAACCGTACTCGGTTATCCTTTTTGACGAAATCGAAAAGGCGCACCCGGACGTGTTTAACCTGCTCCTCCAAATACTCGACGACGGCCGACTTACAGACAGTCACGGACGATTGGTGAATTTTGAGAACACGATCGTTGTTATGACCTCAAATGCCGGAACCACTTTAAAATCGAACGGGTTCGGGTTCGGGGCGGAGGGTCATGTTGCGATGGAAAGCAGAGTTCAATCCGTTTTGAAAGACATGTTTCGTCCCGAGTTCCTGAACCGAGTTGACGAAATCGTCGTTTTTCATGAGTTGACACGCGACGAAATTCGAAAAATCGTCGATTTGATGCTGAGGGAGTTGTCTGCTCAGTTATCCGAAAAGGGAATATCGATGACCGTGTCCGAGAAAGCGAAGGATGCGCTCGCGATCGAGGGATATGACATTAAATACGGTGCGCGCCCGCTTCGGAAGACCATTCAGCGTCGTCTGGAGGATCCCCTGTCCGATCTGTTCCTTACCTCCAAACTCGAAGACGTGAAGGATGTGCAAATTGACCACGACGGAGATGCATTCAAGTTCGAACTGATTCGCACGGAAGATGCAAGTTCGAACTGATTCGCACGGAAGATGATTGAGCGACTTAGTCGTCAGGACCGATAGCTTCCGTTGATTTTTACGTAATCATATGAGAAATCACAGGTCCACATTCGATCCGAAAAATCTCCGGAGCCGACCCGCACCCGGATTATGATGTGTTTTTGTGATAAAATGCGCTTCGCTTCGCTTTCATCAAACGGTAGCGCACTGCCGTTTTTGCACATTTGCAGGGAGTCAAAGAAGATGTCTACCGACTCGGGGTCAAAGGCGGCACCGGAATAGCCGGCGGCGTTGATAATTCTCCCCCAGTTGGCATCCTCTCCAAAAATCGCGGTTTTACATAACGGGGAACGGCAAATACTCCGAACAATGAGCAATGCGTCCTCCTCGGATGAAGCTCCCTCCACACAAACCTCGATCAATTTGGTTGCTCCCTCGCCGTCCGCGGCGATTTTTTTCGAAAGGTCCTCCGAAACAAAAAGAAGCGCTTCGGCAAAGCGTTTGTATTCCTCTGTCCCGGGTTCTATGGTCTTTCCGGACGCTCCGTTTGCCATAAGGATAATCGTATCGCAAACCGATGTGTCCCCGTCGACCGATACACGATTGAAGGTGTGTTTCACGGCATTTTTTAAAAGCGTATCCAGGTGCTTTGATTCAATTCTTGCATCCGTAGTGATTACACCGATTAATGTGGCAAGATCGGGATGAATCATTCCCGATCCTTTTGCCATTCCCGCGATGGTTACTATATCGCCATCAACGGATAAAACGGCGGAGGATTCTTTCGGAACGGTGTCCGTAGTCATCATCGCTCGCAAAGCCAAATGCGCCGATTCTTCCGAGGAGGATAAATGCTCCGGGATCGACTTGATTCCGAGGAACATCTTTTCGACATCCAACCGCTTTCCGATTACGCCGGTTGAACACGTCAGGATATCCTCCGGGAGCGTACCAAGCACCTTAGCGGCCTCGGCGGCCACTTCCTCGGCGTCCCGGTCACCGATCGGGCCGACACAAGCGTTCGCGCTTACACTATTAATCAGGACGCCTCGACAACATCCTCTTTCGGTAATCAGTCGGGCGGTTCTTTTCAGCGAGTGACCTCGAATCAGGTTTCGGGTGTACACGCCCGAAACGTTGGCCGGAGTCGTTGAGATGACGACCGAAAGATCGGGGTCTCCGTCCTTTTTCATGCCGCATCGGATACCGGCGGCCAAAAATCCCTTTGGCATTGTGATGTAAGCGGATTGATTATGCATATATACCTCGATTATTATCCGGAATAACTGCGTATTATACACCATTTGGGATATTTTGGCATACCCGAACCTTGAAAATAAGATATAATCAAAGAGTGTGTAAAGGAGGATATGATTATGTGGAATTATAAAGAAATACGAAGATTAGCCAGAGATCGCATGAATCTGGACTTATCCGGCGTGCTTCTTGCGGGATTGGTTTTCATATTGATTTCGGGAGCCCTTCCGGCCGCTCAATACATTGTGTCGACCGTGATGCAAATAATCATCCGAAGAGGCGGAGACTCTTTGTATTCCGACGGGGGGATGCAATTGGTTTCCATGATGACGACATATCAACTGCTCTCGGCTGTCTTAAGTATAATGATTATCTTATCGACAATTTTTATCATTAACCCTCTTTATGTGGGACTGATTCGCTTCATTTCAGATCTCGGCCCGGCCGGCTCGCCGAAACATAAGCCGACAGGAGACTTGTTCTGGACGTTTAAGAAGGAAAGATACTCGGGAGTTCTCGCAGGCACCGCTTGGAAGTTTTTGTGGACCTCGCTGTGGAGAATGTTGACCTCCTTTATTTTGTATGTTCCGATTATTTTCATTACCATTTCTTTGATCATTAATTTTTCGATGCATTTTTATCAGTCCGATCGGGGCATCGATTCGGAGCAATTTCTGTTCCTTTTTGTGGAACGTTTTTTCACTTCCGTTCTGGTCCTTCTTGTTTGTTATGTTTTCATTATCCCAGTGGTGGTTTTTATTCAGATGAACCGGGCATACGCATATAAGTTCTGTGATTTCATCCTTTCGGAGAATCCTGGGATGAGGGCGTCGGATGCTCTTGACCAAGCTAAGCAGATGTCGAAAGGCATCAAAGGAGATATGTTTTTGTTGGACATGACCTTTTTCGGCTGGGGATTATTGAGCGCGTCTACGTTCGGTCTCCTTGAGATTTGGCTGACGCCGTATCGAAGCGCGGCTTTTCTCGAGGTCTATAATCATCGGAAAGCAGAATTTCGGTCCTGAAATATTTCTTCGATAAATCGCCGAAGGTAAGCATGTAAACGGGGGATAAGTATGGTCCGCAACAAGAAATATGATGTCGCAATTATCGGCGCCGGAATTTCGGGGATTTTTGCATCGTATGAGTTAATGATTTCCGATCCGTCCATGAAGGTCGTTCTGATTGAACAGGGACAACCGGTATCGAAAAGGTCTTGCCCGATCATCAGAGGTGCGACGGAAAGTTGCATCGGTTGCGATCCTTGTGCAATTATGCGCGGTTTCGGCGGGGCCGGAGCGTTCTCCGACGGAAAATTCAATTTTACAACTTTATTCGGAGGATGGCTCAACGAATATATTTCGGATCGGGAGTTGATGAGACTGATCGAATATGTTGACGGCATCAACGTTTCTTTCGGTGCGACCACCGACGTTTTTTCGACCGATACACCCGAAGCCGATGTGATTCGCCGGAAGGCTATCGCTTTGGATTTACACTTGATGGATGCGAAATGTAAACATCTCGGAACCGAACGAAACCGTGATCTTCTCGCTACTCAGTTCGAATGGCTCAGTAAAAGGATTGAAGTCTTGTGTGATACACGGGTCGAAGAGATTGTTGTTCTTCCGGACGGAAGCTTTGAATTGGAATCGTCCGCAGGGACCATCAACTGTGAATACTTGGTTGCCGCTCCCGGTCGATCCGGAGCGGAATGGTTTTCAAAACAATGCCAGAAGCTGAAGCTCGTAATGATTAACAACCAAGTTGATCTCGGACTCCGTGTCGAATTACCCGCGATTGTTTTTAAAGAAATCACGGATGCGATGTATGAGGCAAAGCTCTTGTATCGTACCGCACGGTATAAGGATGTGGTTCGTACCTTCTGCATGAATCCGTACGGCTACGTAGTTACCGAGAACACCGACGGAATTATTACGGCAAACGGTCACAGTTATACGGATCCTTCCATGAGGAGCGAGAATACGAACTTTGCGCTTCTGGTCAGCAATCGATTTACGACCCCTTTCAACGAGCCGTATCAATACGGGAAAAGGATTGCGTCCCTTTCCAATATGCTCGGAGGAGGCATAATGGTACAACGATTCGGAGACCTGATGGACGGCAGGAGAACCAATGCACACCGGCTTCCGCAGGGCTTTGTGAAGCCGACTCTGAACGCGACTCCCGGAGATTTATCACTGGTTTTACCGAAGAGGCATCTGGACAATATCATTGAAATGATTCAGGTTCTGGATCGGCTCGCTCCGGGCACGGCGAATCAGGACACGCTTCTTTACGGGGTCGAGGTGAAATTCTACAGCGCACGTATCAGCCTGACAAATGAGCTGGAAACGATGATTCCGAACTTTTTTGCGATCGGTGACGGAGCAGGGATTACGCGGGGACTTTCTCAAGCGGGAGCCAGCGGCGTCCATGCCGCGCGTGCGGTGCTGCGCCGAAAGGGAGTTATCCAATAAATATTGACAGACATATATCGCAATGATGTGGTGTTCAACATTGTAGCATGAACCCAGGGGAATTGTTCTGCAGGTATTCTGATTGTAAGATTATTTCCGGTCATTTCGGTAAGGCAAATAATAAAATGTTTTTCTCGCGTTGCGTTGAAGGAAGTCTTTCTGCAGCGATATGCCCGAGGTCGTTGTTGACAATTGTCGCCGGCAAACATATAATTTCATTCGTGCCTTTATTGCGGCATTTTACGGTGGGATTAGTTCAGCTGGTTAGAGCGCTAGTTTGTGGCACTAGAAATCGTGGGTTCGAATCCCATATCCCACCCCAACCGACTCATTGAAGCGGGGATTTGAGAATTCATTGAATTCCCGATTTCGATGGGGTGTAGCCAAGCGGTAAGGCACGGGACTTTGACTCCCGCATGCGTAGGTTCAAATCCTGCCACCCCAGCCATTCGGTTCACTAGCTCAGTTGGTAGAGCACCTGACTTTTAATCAGGGGGTCCGGAGTTCGAACCTCCGGTGAGCCACCAGCCCCTTCGGGATCTTTCCCGGAGGGGTTTTTATATTTTGAAACTTTCATGTATAATACTTGATTGCCTAGGCGTCCCGCAAAAAAACATCAGCTATGATACTGTTTTGTAACAGTATTGTCAGGTGTTTCTGGTAGAATGTCTTTGTTGCATATAAATCATGTGTAAGTATGCGGAGGTCTGTGTCATCGACAATCATTGTCACTGCAACAAACCGATTCGGACACGAGCGGATTATTGTGAAATTTTTCCGAAATCCTCGGTGAAGATGAGGGTTTCCTGTGCGTTGTTATCTTTTCTTTTTTTCATGTTCTTATTTCCGGGGGCATTTGTTCATGCGAAAACGATCGATGCATCCTCCGTTTATCAGAAGACAGATATATCTGCGTTGTTTGATTTGCCTCCCTCGACCGATTTATTCGGTGTGGTGTGTGGAAGTTATGCGAACGTCAGAGCTTCCACTTCGACCAATTCAAGTATAATAACCGTTCTGTACTGCGGGCATCGTGTGCGTTTGGTCAATCTGATCACCGTTAACGAAGATCAATGGTATCAGATCGATTTTATCGATTTGGACGGAGTTTCGAAGCAGGGATATATCTTTTCAACCCTCATTCTTCCGGACTCGACGGATCCGATTGATCCGGCATCCGATTTCGAGATATCCATCGCGGAATTCCCGGAATCATATAAGTGCGGGCTTCGAGCGCTTCATAAGAAGTACCCGAATTGGGTTTTCGTGCCGTTTATCACAAATCTGGACTATGAAACGGTGGTCTCGATGGAAGCCAACGAAAGCAGTTATAATCCCCGAAGCCTGATTGAGAATTATGTGGATGACGCATGGCAGTCAACATATACCAGAAACGATGCCACGCAGCCGGGATGGACGCCGTATGTTAATCCGGATTACCTGGGGCGAAAATATGATGCGTACAATTGGCTGACCGACACCTATGTCCCTTATGATGCGACCCGATGGGTGAAAGCGTCCAGAGGGTACGTGGCGTACGCCGTCGATCCGAGAAATTTTTTATCGGACACTCAGATTTTTCAGTTTTTCAAGTTGTCCTTTGATCCGGTCACGCAAACACTGGAAACCGTTCAGTCCATGCTGGATACGCCTTCTAACTCATTCATGAAGTCCGGACTGATTAAGAATGATTTGGGTGAAGACATCTCCTACGCACAGGCGATCATGGATGCCGCGATAGCTAAACAGGTAAACCCGTATTTTCTCACAACGCGGATTAAACAGGAAATCCTAAAATCGGACGGTCAGCCGGCCGCAACCGCATCGGGAACGTTTCCTGGATTTGAAGGATATTATAACTTTTATAATATCGGTGCCGTGTCGAGTGATGATCCGATTCGACCGGCTCTGATCTATGCGAAATCCACTTCGACCGATCCTACGAAGAACTTTATGCGGCCCTGGGATTCTCAATACAAGGCGATTCTCGGTGGGGCGGAGTGGATAGTCAGCGGATATATATCCAGAGGTCAGGATACACTATATCTTCAAAGATTCGATTTAATCGACAATGCCGACGGGTTGTACAGCCATCAGTACATGACCAGCACGCAAGCTCCGGTATCCGAGGCGATTCGACTGAGGGCCGCTTATGATCAGTTAACGGATCTTCCGCTGATGTTTTCGATTCCCGTATTTACCAATATGCCGGAAGCCAATGTCCTTCCTCCGGAACGAAAGGGGAATCCGAATAACTGGGTGACGTCGATAAACATAACGGATCAGGCACTGACTCCGTCTTTTGATCCGAATATTTTCGAGTATGATTTGGTGGTCGGATTTTTCGTGGACTCGCTTCAGCTTTCAGCGACCAAGGCGTCAACGTTTTCATCGCTTACCGGAATTTCATGGGATCCAGCGGATCCGAGTGTTCCGCTTCTTCGAACCGGCTCGATTCCTTTGCTTGTGGGGGAGAATCAAGCGGTGATTACCTGTACGGCACAGAACAAAGATGTCCGTACATACCGGATCAATATTGTTCGCCTCAATCAGGGAGCGGAGCCGATATTCGAGTCCGATTATGTAATCACCGGAGCCTACCTTTCCGGAATTGCCGAGCAGATGACCCTTCAGACCTTTATGAGCGGAATAACCTTGCCGGAAGGGGCTGTCGCCAAGGTGACCGACCGGCTCGGTGCCGAAGTTACCGATTTAGCCCGGATAATGAGGACGGCCGATCGTCTGCTGGTATATGATGCAAGCGGAGAGCTGGTCAACTGGTATCAGATCATATTATACGGCGATCCGTCGGGAGACGGACGAATCAATTCGTACGACATGACGATTCTCGCCCGTCACATTCTAAAGGAGTCGGAGCTGGTCGGCTATGAATTTATCGCTGCGGACGTGGATAAAAGCGGCAGGCTGAACAGTATGGATATGACGATGATTGCGCGGCATATCCTTAAGGAAGTAATCCTTCCCCAGAAAGGAACCTATGAACAGAGGTAAATTATTCTCATATGCGTCCCTATTCCTTGCATTGTTGGTGGTCGTATCGGTAATTCCGATCGCTTCGGTTCGTGCCGCCGCTTCGCCATCCATATCAGTCGGAGGAACCGCCGAAGTCGGGAAAACGATTGCGGTTTCAATTAAAATTTCGGGTACCGACGGACCATACAGCGGATTTTCGGGTCAAATTATATATAATTCCAATATGCTTCGATTGGATTCGATATCCAGTAATTATTCTGCGTACAACTGGTATACTAGCCTTGCTTTAGGTACATTTGGCTGTGCTGGTGCATCCATTACGACAGGAAGCACCATCGTCACCGCCCAATTTACCTGCCTTGAGGCCGGAACCACACAGATTTCGTTACATGATTTCGAGGTCGACGCGAATTACTCATCCGCATCGGCATCGGTTACCATTAAGACACCCGTTCCCTTATCCGGAAATGCGAATTTGTCTTCGCTTAAGGTTTCTCCCGGATCGCTTTCACCGGGCTTTTCTTCCTCCAGAACATCGTATTCGATGGAGGTCGGTGAGGATGTGTCCAAGGTAACCGTGACGGCCGTTGCCGAGCACAGTAAAGCAAAGGTGACCTTAAACGGGGTTCAGAACAATATTAAGCCCGGCGTTAACACGATTAAAATTACCGTAAAGGCCGAGGACGGGACGACAAAGGTATATTCGATTAAAGTGACGCGAGCAACCGGACCGACCGGAACCCCGACGCCCACGCCTCAACCGCTTCCCCTGATGGAGTATCTCGGACAAGAGTTGATGATTATTCCGATTGATGAAGACACGACGACTCCCGAGGGATTTACGCCGTCTACATCCACATACAAAGGTGTAGAGATACCGGTTTTTATGGGCCCTTCGTTTGCAGGCTCTTCGGATCGTATCCTTTTGGTGCAACTGCTTTTCGAAAGCGATATTAAGCTTTTCGTATATGATCCGAAAACGCAGACCGTGCATCCTTTTCTGTTTATTTCCCAGCCGGACGTGATATTTCGTATTTTGGCTGTTGCCGATACCGCATTGATTCCTTTTGGATATGAACCGTTCGACTATGAATATGACGGGGAGAGAATCATTGCATATCGTTTAATCAGCGATCCCGATCATCCGCAGATTCTTCTGAATTTGATGAATGATTCGGGACAGGCATCGTTTTTCTTCTACGATACCGAGAATAAAATGATGCTGCCGTATCGTGGAGAAACCGTCCTGGTCGAGCCGACATCGACCCCGACTCCTTCGCCTGCGCCGACCGATCCGACCCAGGGCTCTCTGAGTTCGGAGTCGACCGTTCCCTCGGAAACAATAGTGGCCACACCGGAGAAGGAATCGCTTGTACGGCAATTAATGGATATCAGAAACCCGCTTACCTTGCTGTTTTATTTGGTGTCTTTACTTGCCGTGGTTTTGGTTGCGGGTGTTATCGCACTTGCAATCAATCGAAGAAGTGATCTTAACGATGAATATTATGAAGAAGAATACCTGCCCGATGAGCCGATTCCTCCGATTGCGGTGATGCCGAAAGGCAGTCGGCAAGCTTATTCGGGCGACGATGTATTCCTTGATGAGGATTCGTTCTCCTCCGACTATAAAAAAACTACCGACGAATATATCCCTTCGATTGTTCGGACAGGCGCGCCGGAAAAATCAAGAGGTCCGGTTGAACCCGAGTATTTCGCGAAACCGCCTCATCCGGTAGCGGACTCGGTTTCCCGGATGGGTGTTCGTACCGTGAACGCAAATCTGCTACCGGGTCTTTCGAATCACCCGGAGAACGACCAACCGAAAACAAATCCGAGCCCGGTTGTCTCCGCTGAAACGCCTGAACATATACCGGTTCGATTGAAGCAGGAGCTCGTTGAAGAAAGCAAAAAAGCCAATACGAATGCAAAGAGCGGAATCGACACGGTTTTAAAATCCAACGAGGAGAAGCAGACTGCCGATCCGAAACAAGAGGAGAGAAAGACACAAAGCGCAGTTGAAAATCAAAAGGATAAATCCGATGCCGTTCCTGATTTCCCGGATATTTCAACACGACGTGTTTCGGATCTCCCCCCATCCAAACTGCCGAAAGCCGAGCCGGACCCGGATCCGGATCTCGGATAACACTTACCGCAGGAATGATTACGTTCAAAAAGCCGTGCTCGTCGAACACGGCTTTTTTGTGTTATTTGTTTAATTGCTCGAAAAAAGTGCCGAAAAGAGCGAACGGACCTGTCAGTCATCCAGATCCGACAGGAAGGCAGTGACGGTTGAGTCACTCGGCATCCGCCAGTCTGCTCTCGGAGAGAGGCTGACCGATCCGATTTTGGGACCGTCGGGCACGCATGAGCGCTTGAATTGCTGTGTGAAAAACCTTTTAAGGAATACTTTCATCCAACGAACGATCACGTCTCTTTCATAATCGCTTCCAAAAGCAATCTGTGCCATAAAGACGATTTTTCGAGGCGAAAAGCCGTACCGGACGAAGTAATAGAGGAAAAAATCATGCAGTTCATACGGTCCGATGATATCCTCCGTAATCTGTGTGATTTGATTGTTATCGTGCGGAATCAGCTCCGGACTCGGAGGCAACTCAAGGATCTCCGCAAGCAGAACATCCGACTCGGTCCCGCGATCGGAAATCATATGCCGGATTAAACTTCGGACAAGGGTTTTCGGGACGGAACAGTTCACCGCATACATGGACATATGGTCTCCGTTATACGTGGACCAGCCGAGTGCGGACTCGGAAAGATCTCCGGTTCCGATTACCAGGCCGTTAACGGAATTTGCGATATCCATCAGCACTTGCGTGCGTTCGCGAGCCTGAGCATTTTCGTAAGTAACATCGTGGATCAAGGGATCATGACCGATATCCGAAAAATGCCGGTTCACCGCGTCTCGAATATCGATTTCACGAAGATCGGTACCGACCTGTTTCGCAAGTCGTATCGCTTTGCTCTTGGTGCGTTCGGTCGTACCGAAGCCGGGCATGGTAACGGCATGGATACCGGACAGCGGAAGGGAAAGCATATTGAATGCGCGCACGGTAACCAGAAGAGCCAGTGTCGAGTCGAGACCTCCGGAAAGACCGATCACGGCATCACGTATGCCGGTGTGTGAAAGTCTTCGCGCCAAACCGGTTGCCTGTATGGAAAGAATGGTCTCGCAGCGTTCGCGAAGCTCCTGAGGGAGGTTCGGAACAAAGGGATGTCGAGCAATGGATCGCCGCACATCGACTTCACGGAAGGGCAGATCAAATTCGATGGTTCGGTATTCCGTCTCTTCGTTGTTATCCGGTCTGGCCGGAAAGGTAGACTGACGAATACGGTCCTGAATCAGCAAGTCGGTATCAATATCGGCGGTGAGTATTTGTTGCGAAAACAGAGGCGTCTGATCGAGAAGTACACCGTTTTCCGCGATCAGATTATGTCCTGCGAAAACCATATCCGTGGTCGACTCACCCAATCCTGCGTTCGCATAAACATATGCGCAAATCGAGCGTGCAGATTGAACGCGGACCAGATTTCTTCGGTAGTCGGCCTTCGTGACCAGCTCATTGCTTGCCGAAAGATTCAGAATGACCGTAGCACCGTTCACTGCGTGCGCGGATGAAGGCGGGGACGGAACGAACAAATCCTCGCAAATCTCAACGGAGAGACGAAGATTTTTTATGGACCGGCACGAAAAAATCTGACGGGTTCCGAACGGATATGCTTTTCCGGAAAAAATCAATTGTCCGGTAGTCGGACCGCTTGAAAAATGCCTTCTTTCATAAAACTCACCGAAATTAGGCAGATGCTTTTTCGGCACAAAACCGAGAATTTTACCCGAGCAAATGACCGCGGCGCAGTTATAGAGCTTGGAGCCCACCGTAAGAGGCAATCCGACAGCAAACAATACCGGCAGATCCTTTGTCTGCTCGACGAGAAAAGACAGCGCATCCTCGGCTAAGGATCGTAATCGATGCTGACCGAAAAGATCCTGGCAGGTATACCCGGTGATGCACAGCTCGGGAAAGACCGCCACCGAAGCCCCCAAATCGTTGGCCTGAATCACGCAGTCCGCAATGGTCTTGGCGTTTGACATCGGATCGGACAATAAAAGAGAGGGCGTACATGCGCAAACGCGAACAAATCCGTATTTCATATGCGTTTTCCTCCGTGAATGCGAAGCATTGGTCAGACATCTTTTCCTGATTATTATACATCATTTGAAGAAGTCGGACACGAGAGGTGTTTTGGGGTGTGATATAATCCGTTTATAAGAAAAAACGGTGGTGATGATATGTTTCTCCGACCTCCAACCGGATTAAAATCGGTTTTTGAACTTACATCCGAACGTCTTTTTCTTTCGGTGTTATCTCCGTCATCCGCCGAGCGCGTATCTGATTATCTTGTGAGAAATCGATCTTTTCACGAGCCGTTTCACCAGATTCACGATAATTCGTATTTCCTTCCGTCCACACAGCGGCGTTATTTGCGCGCGGATATGGACGGATTTCTTGCGGGCAGCCAGTGTCCTTTCTGGATCATCAAACAATCCGATCCGAGCCTCATCGTCGGAAGACTCGCCTTTTCATCCTTGATACGAGGGGCATTACAGTCTTGCCTGATGGGGTACCATTTGGACCGGAAAGAGGAAGGGAAAGGGTATATGACGGAGGCGATCCTATGCGCTTGCGACTATATGTTTAACACATGGAAAATCCATAGAATACAAGCGGATATCATGCCGGAAAACCAACGCTCCGTTCATACAATCGAGCGTTGCGGTTTTAAGTACTCGGGAACGAATGAAAAATACATGGCAATCAACGGTCAATGGAGAGATCACGCGACATACGCTCTGCTTAACGATGAATATTTCAATCCGGATATAATCCGATAACGTTTCAAATAAATGGTTTATGATTTTGAAAAATGAGGTATAATATATTTGATTGTTTTTGAAGGTAATCGAGACTCGGCGAATTTCGTGCGAAGGAGATGTTTTTATGACTGAGAACACAATAAATAAAATAGTATCATCGGCGGTAATCATCGGAATGGCCTTTTCCGTGGCCGCCTGTTCGAAAGAAGACGATAATAGACCCGAGACCAGTCTTACGACATCGTCCACCTCTACTACAATGATTACCATCGAAACCGTGCCGGAGACCACACTATTTGTTTTTAGAGAGCCAATTGAGGAGAACGATCAAGAGGTGACCTGGCAGGAAACGGAGCTTCAGAGCGAACTTCCCAAATACGTCAAAATTAATTCCGACTATCTGCGTGTCCGTAAGGGACCGGGGACGGAGTATGATCAGGTTGCCGCGCTTACCAAAAATATGTTGGTCATTGTTGTGGCGAAGACGCAGAATAATTGGTATAAACTGGACAGCGGATACTACGTATCCGGCGAGTACCTGTCGGATACCAAGATCTGACGATTTTTCCGGCACATGAAAATTCGGCTTCAGGGCGCAGGGAAGAACTTGCGCCTTTTTTTGATAAGATTTTTCAATCATTTTTATCGTGCCGTGCTTGCGCTATGGACAAGTTACGTAGGGTGTTGTATTATGTCTAGGCGAGTTTTCGGAACAGATCTATAAGTCGGGATGAGAACCCGTGAAGGTAATCGTTTTCGTACTCGGCCGTTTATGCGGGTGTAGTTCAATGGTAGAACTTCAGCCTTCCAAGCTGACCACGTGGGTTCGATTCCCATCACCCGCTCCAATCAATGGCGGTCCTCGGGCCGCCATTGCATTCATGGGTCTATAGCTCAGTTGGATAGAGCAACAGCCTTCTAAGCTGTGGGTCGGAGGTTCGAGTCCTCCTAGGCTCGCCAAAGGGACCGGCAAGAATTATTGTGGGTCTCTTTTTCTTTTTCGGTCTTCTCCCGATCACGACGAAATGCCCGGTCTGACTTTGTGAATCAATCGAATTGTGCATTGGGGGAGGGGTTTGACTATAAAAATGAAACAATAATGTTAACTTATCCGAACGTGATTTCTCGCGTAATGTGATACGCTGAATATGGGTGATTTTCATGGAAGTGAATAAGCCCGATTATTAGGTTAGGAAGTGCGAAATGCCCAAAAAAGCGGTTTACAACAATGAAAGCATCACCTCGCTCAAGGGTGCGGATCGTGTGCGGAAAAGGCCCGGAGTCATTTTCGGATCGGACGGTCTTGAAGGTTGCGAGCATTCTTTTTTCGAGATTCTTTCCAATTCGATTGATGAAGCCAGAGAAGGCCATGGGGACCGAATTGAAGTGATTCGTTTTCCGGACGGTTCCATTCAGGTGGAGGATTTCGGAAGAGGAATACCTCTGGACTATAACTCGAAGGAAGGAAGATATAACTGGGAGCTTGTATACTGTGAGCTTTATGCCGGAGGTAAGTACAATAACGATACCGGAGAAAATTATGAGTTCAGCCTGGGCCTGAACGGATTGGGTGCGTGTGCAACCCAGTATGCTTCCGAGTATTTTGATGTAACGGTTTTTCGTGACGGTCAAATATTCTCTCTTCATTTCGAGAAGGGCGAGGTTGCCGGAGAGTTGAAGAAGGAAACAACGCGCTTCAAACGAACCGGAACGATTCAGAAATGGAAACCGGATCGTGATGTTTTCACGGAAATTGTCATCCCGCTCGAATCCTTCAAAATGATCATGAAAAGGCAGGCGGTCGTGAACAACGGGGTAACCTTTATTCTCCGTGATGAAGAGAGCAAAGAAACCTTTTCGTTTTGTTATCCCGATGGGATATTGGGATATGTCGCGGAGCTTTCCGGAGACGCCGCACTGACCGCTCCGTATTCCTTTGACGGAGTCGGAAAAGGTAGGGACCGCAGCGATAAGCCGGAATATAAGGTTCGCTCTCAAATTTCCTTCTCCTTCAATAATGAGATCAACGTAATCGAGTATTATCACAATTCGAGCTTTCTTCAGCACGGCGGGGCACCCGATAAAGCGGTGCGGAATTCCTTTACCGCCGAAATCGATCGACAGATTCGTCTTCGTGATAAATACAAGAACGGCGAAAGTAAAATAACCTTTCAGGACATCATGGACAGCCTGGTCTTGGTCACCAGCTCGTTTTCAACACAAACGAGTTATGAAAACCAGACCAAAAAAGCGATCAACAATAAATTTATCCAGGAATTCATGAGTGATTTGATTCGGGAAAAGCTGGAGATATGGTTTATTGAAAACAAGGCGGATGCGGACAAGGTAATCGAGCAGCTTTTAATAAACAAGAGAAGCCGTGAAAATGCCGAGAAGACTCGTTTAAACGTAAAGAAAAAACTGATGGGTTCGATTGATATCGGGAACCGCGTGAAAAAATTCGTTGATTGTCGTACCAAGGACAACTCGGAACGCGAGCTCTATATTGTGGAAGGCGATTCAGCCCTCGGAGCTTGTAAAATGGGTCGGGACGCCGAATTCCAAGCAATCATGCCGGTTCGAGGGAAAATTCTGAATTGCCTGAAATCCGATTACGGAGTGATCTTTAAAAGCGAAATCATTATCGACCTGCTCAAGGTCCTCGGATGCGGTGTCGAGATCAAATCAAAGCACAATAGGGATTTGTCTTCCTTCGACCTGGATGCCTTGCGATGGAGCAAAATAATCATTTGTACGGATGCGGACGTGGACGGATTTCAGATCCGCACATTGATTTTAGCGATGTTGTATCGCCTCACCCCGACACTGATCGAGCGAGGAAAAGTTTATATCGCGGAGTCTCCGCTTTTCGAAATAACATATCGCGACCGCAAGGGAGAGCGGACGCATTTTGCTTATGACGAACGGGAGAAAGCAGAGATTCTTCGGATGTATCCTCCGGATACCTGTTCGATTCAGCGATCCAAGGGTTTGGGTGAAAACGAACCGGAGATGATGTGGGAAACGACTATGAATCCGGTGACGCGCCGATTAATCGAGGTTCTCCCCGAAGATCCCGTAAAAACCGACAGGGTTTTCGATCTTCTTCTCGGGGATAATCTTCAGGGTCGGAAAAGTCACATTGAGAAGAACGGTCATCTGTATCTGGACCAACTGGACATCGGCTGATTTGTCTTTTTGGTTACCGGATTTTCTATTTTGAGAACAAACCATTCGGGAGAGAGAAATGAAGAAAAAGGGAAAAGAGACGGCGGGGGATCCGCAAATCAGACCTTCGCTCAAAGAACTTCTGCGCGAAAGCTCCGGATTACAACAGCCGGTTCGGACGGAGCCGATCACGGAAACGCTTGAAAAAAATTACATGCCGTACGCGATGAGCGTAATCGTTTCTCGTGCCATCCCGGAGATTGACGGGTTTAAGCCGTCCCATCGAAAGCTCCTTTATACGATGTACAAGATGGGTCTGTTAACCGGTAATCGAACCAAATCCGCCAACGTGGTCGGGCAGACGATGAAACTCAATCCGCACGGTGATCTGGCCATTTATGAAACGATGGTTCGTCTGACGCGAGGGAACGGAGCATTGTTGCATCCGTACATCGACTCGAAGGGTAATTTCGGCCGGCAGTACTCCAGAGATATGCAATTTGCCGCATCAAGATACACGGAAGTTCGGCTGGATAAGATTTGTGAGGAGCTGTTCCGCGGTCTGGACAAAGATGCCGTTGATTTTTCGGATAATTACGACGGTACGATGAAGGAGCCGACTCTCCTTCCCGCAACGTTTCCGTCCATTCTCGTTAACAGCAATCAGGGGATTGCTGTCGGAATGGCGTCCAATATTTGCTCATTCAATCTTGCCGAGGTCTGCAGGGCGACTATTGCGTTTATGAAGGATCCGACAAAGGATCTGATGGAGATCATGCCGGCTCCGGATTTCCCGGGCGGAGGCATTATACTTTATGATGAAGAAACGATGCGTCAGGTTTTCGAAAATGGACGCGGACCGATCCGGGTTCGCTCAAAATTCCGGATTGATCGAAAAAACAATATGATCGATATTTATGAAATTCCTTATTCGACGACCGCTGAAGCAATCATCGATGAAATCAGTGAATTGGTCAGATCCGGAAAAATCAAGGAAATATCGGATGTTCGTGATGAGACGGATTTGGACGGACTGAAGATAAGCATCGAGTGTAAAAGAGGAGCCGATCCGAATGCACTGATGACCAAGCTGTTTCGTTTCACCAAACTGGAGGATACATTCTCATGTAATTTTAACGTACTTATTAACGGAATGCCGCGTGTGCTCGGCGTGAAGGCTTTGATCGGAGAGTGGCTGTCATGGCGGAGATCGTGTTTGAAACGTGAGTTGCTTCATGATCTGCAAAAAAAAGAAAGTCGACTTCATTTGCTTGACGGACTTGCAAAGATTCTTCTGGATATCGATCAGGCCATTGCGATTATACGCAACACGGAATGGGAGGCGGATGTCATACCCAACCTGATGAAGGGGTTTGATATTGATGAGCCGCAAGCGGAGTATGTTGCCGAGATCAAGCTTCGCAACATTAACCGGCAATACATCATTAACCGAACCGCGGATCGTGAACAGCTTGTGAATGAGATCGCCGATTTACGCGATATTCTGGGCAAACCCAAACGATTGGATTCATTGATTGTCACCACGATTGAAGGCGTTATCAAGCGATTCGGAAAGGATCGCAAAAGTGAGTTGCTCAAAGCGGAGCAGGCAGTCACTTTTTCCGATGATAATTTAATCGAGGATTATCGGTTGAAGCTGTTTCTAACGGAGCACGGATATCTAAAAAAACTTCCGCTTACATCTCTTCGGAGTGCCGGTGAATTGAAGACCAAGGAGGAAGATCGGATAATCATTGAATCGGAAGGAAAAAACAAGAGCGAGGTCCTGTTTTTTTCAAGCGCGTGTTGCGTTTATAAAATGCGAATCCACGAGATTGCGGACACAAAACCTTCCGAACTGGGAATATACCTCCCGAATATTTTGTCGAGTGAAACCAACGAGAGAATTTTGTATATGCTAATTACCGAGGAGTATGAGGGTGAGATGCTTTTCGCATACGAAAACGGAAAAATGTCACGAATTCCTCTTTGCTCCTACGAGACAAAACAGAATCGGAAGAAGCTGATTCACGCATGCTATGAAGGTTCTCCGATTGTGAGCATCCACTATCAGAAGGAGCCGGAGGATTATGCGGCTTTTTCTTCTCTTCGTAAGGCGATTGTTTTTTCAAGCGCCCTGATTCCGGTCAAGTCAACACGATCTTCTCAAGGCGTACAGCTTCTTGTTTCAAAAAAGGGAAGCCGGATGATTTCGGTCAGACGGCTCTCTGAGGTCGGATTTTCGGACCCGGAATACTACCGTATTCGCAAAACGCCCGCCATCGGTTATTATTTGAAGGAAGAGACACTGGAAAACCGACAACTGTCCATGGGAGAGGTTTAACTTGTCCATCAGTTTCGAACCGGATAAAAAAAATCGTATGCCGCTGACATATGGGAGACGGACCATTATTTATGTTTGTCTGATTATTCTGATTCTTTACACAATAAGTATCGGCGTAATTCATAACGAGAACACGCGCCTGTCCGATGTCATCCCTCAATTTCGTGAGGCCTTGGACGCAAGAGACTACAGTGCGGCTCTACAAATGTATCGGGACATCCATGCGCGTATCGTGGAAGTACCGCCCGAAAAATCATATTCGGTTGAAAAAGAAAAGCAAATTCTTTCAGATATGGAAGGCATTGTTGACGAACGGGTTCGTTTGATTGAGCATCGTATTCGAAACAATCGTTACATGCCGGTAATGGATGATCGTGCTTTTCTGGAACAGATGAAGGAGATGACGGGTGCTTCTCTGTCAACATGGTTAAGTGAACTGGCGGAGGAGTTTTTGCTCGGAACCATCGAAAAGCCGACACTCCATTTTATCTTCGAGCAAATCGGTGATTATTCAAATGTCGAATCGTTTGCGACTCCGTTGCAAAGAGAAATAGACAACATTGAAATCTCCCGCGGTGACATACAGACCGCAGAGAACTTGTTTATGGATGAAGAATATATTTCTGCCGCAATCAAGTATATTTCGGTGCTTGAATCAACGGATGGGTTTGTTCATGCTTATGCCGATAGACGTCTGTCCGATCTTAAAGAGGTGATGTACACCCCGATCATGGAGGAATGTGACACTCTTCTTGACAATTATCGTTACTATTCGGCCGAGGCAATTCTTTCCGATATGGCAACCATATTTCCGGAAGATCAAAGGATTCAGGCGAAACTTCTTGAAGCGACAACGAACACGGATCTTGTTACTCAATACACCGGACAGATTGAAGTCATATGTGTAAAACCGCTGATTGCCGATAAGGAGTTGGCTTTTTCCGTTTCCGGAAGTTCGACGACGGAGTCCTTTTATCTGACGACCGATGAGTTTCGGAAAATTTTACAGTCTCTTTACGAGAGAGATTACATTCTGATCGACGCGCATTCCATTGTAGATATGTCCAACGACACCTTTTTACTGGACAAAAATCTGATGATTCCCGCAGATAAAAAGCCGTTGGTGATTATCGTAGAAAATGTAAACTATACCGCTTATTTAAACGAAAAGGGTTTTTGTACGAGGCTGGTCATTAATGATCAGGGGCAGGTGAGCGGCGAGTACCGGAATGCGGCCGGACAGAAGGTTGTCAGCCGGTCTGCGGAGGCAATCGGAATCGTCGATGCCTTTGTTGAATCCAATCCGGATTTTTCATTTGACGGCACAAAGGGAGTAATTTCTCTTACCGGGTATGAAACCGTTTTCGGTTATATAACCGATGCGGATCAAATCGATGACAGAAATTCGGCGCTTACGGCGATGGGTTTACCACAGGAAAATCCTTCGGAGGAAGAAATAGAGCAAAACCGGGAAAAAGTAACCGAGCTCATTCAAAAACTGAAGGATACCGGCTGGGTTTTTGCATCCTCAACCTACGGTTTCATCAATGCAAATGATAGCTCTTTGCAAGTAATTCAAGCCGATACGGAGAAATGGCTCAATCAGGTTGCTCCCCTGACCGGTGAAGTGGATATGCTCGTTTATCCGAACGGGAATTTTATTAAAGGCTCGGATATGCGTTGTGTTTACCTGAAAAATCTGGGGTTCCGAATCTTTTTCGGGGTGGGATCCACCGCATATCGTACCTTCGGAGATAACTATCTGTATTT
Organism: Clostridiaceae bacterium; assembly: GCA_012729635.1. Lineage (GTDB taxonomy): Bacteria > Bacillota > Clostridia > Saccharofermentanales > Saccharofermentanaceae > JAAYCT01. The sequence continues at coordinate 61,841 of JAAYCT010000009.1, forward strand.
TGACCGCGCGATGATGAACGGAGATACATTAAGAAATGTCAATTATTCGCGTTTTTTTGATGTTCGGGAAATTTACGACGAGAGTCGGAATAAAAAGTTGAACGCCTAGTATTCTTTATCTTTTCAACGTCCGTTTCGGTACATGATAAGCGATTTGTGGTATTGTATTATTTATACCCGAGTGTACATGTGTGGAGGCGATCCGGATTGAAAAAGACCGACGGGGTCTTTATTCGACTGAATAATAAGATTCGTGTATCCGTAGCGATAGCGATGGCTATCTGTGTTTTGTTGCCCTGTTTTATCCTTTCGTCATGCTCCGTGCCATTTTCATTTCCTTCCATTTCCGTTAATGAGGACTTACTCGGTCGTTTGCCGTCAAACGGTGTCGGCATGGGTAACCTTCAGCCTCCGGAAGGACAAAAACAATATGAGATCGGAAGCAGCGAGGACTTATTTTATTCCGTTCAGGATTCTCTTTACTCGTTTTCTTCGGAAATATATATTCGCATTGATGATTATTCGATTTTTTCCCGATACTGGGAAGAGTTGACGGTCGCGGGTGCATTACATTCCGCGTTTCAGCAGGGACAGGTACAAATTGAATACGAAAATCGAACGCCATGCAATATCAGGGTCAATCTGAATTTCAACGAATGCGGATTGTTTCTAAAGCAGTACCTGTCTTCGGATAAACCCTCGTATGAAACCAACGAGCAAATTATGCTGGATCAATTGATCCGGGAAATCCGTGAAAACATCATCCGTGAAGATATGAATGACTTTCAAAAGGTTGTGGCTGTCCATGATTATATTGTTGTAAACACCGAGTATATCGAGTCGGAGAATTCTGATTATTTAGCGACAGCCATTTCCGTTTTGAAGGACGGGAAGGGACAGTGTCAGGGCTATTCCGAGGCATTTGCCGCAATTATGATTGTACTGGGAGTGGAAACGAGAGTGATTTCCGGGAAGGCTTTCGATTCGCAAATGCGATTTGTCCCTCATGCTTGGAATCAGGTGAAAATCGACGGGGTATGGTATCATGTGGATGTTACATGGGACGATCCGATACCGGATACGGGCGGATCCGCTTTGCGCACCTATATGCTTCGATCCGACGAATTCTTTGAAACCGACCATATGTGGAGCGATTATTTCCCGCGTTGCGCGAAAGATAATCCGGTTCTCGGTTAACTTCATTCATAATTTGTTTAATGGACGAACTTATCAGTCAATACTATAATGAGGTGAGGATGCGTTTCTTCGGGAGGGTGTTATGGCGAAAAAAAACGAGAAATTAATGAATCTATTGGTTGAGGATGAAATTCTTTGGAAGGATCGCAAACGCTATTTGGGACTGCCGATATCGTTTACGGTGTATAGTTTTGACGAAAATCGATTATATTTGAAAAAGGGCTTATTCAACACGACGATAGATGAACTGCTTTTATATCGTGTTCTGGATATCAAGCTGAGTCGATCTCTGATACAGAAAATATTCAGGGTTGGGACGATTACCTTGGTTACGGCTGATAAATCTCATGGATCCATTGAATTAAAGAATATCGCACGATCGGAGCAAACGAGAAAAGCATTGAGTACGATCGTTGAAAAAGAAAGAGACGAGAAGAGAATTCTCGGTAAAGAAATGTTTGGTGCATCCGGATCGGTAAGTGGGGATAGCTTGGATTTTTTTGTAAATGACATCGGCGGCGGAAACGAGGATTGACGATGATCGTGTCAGCAATTCGCTTGAGCGGGGGTTTGAATTAGTCCGTGGAAACCAGACTGGATCGATATGACGGAGCCAGAGAAAAGAAGATCGCTCTCTTGAAGCGATTGATTTCGGAGTCGGAAAAAATCGTGTTTCTCGGCGGAGCGGGCGTATCCACGGAAAGCGGTATTCCCGATTTTCGGAGTGGGCAGGGCATTTTCAATCAGGACAGCGGTCTTGAGTATCGACCCGTCGATATCATAAGCCATTCGTTTTTCACGAAACACCCGGAGGAATTCTTTGATTTTTACAGAAGAAAGCTCTGTTACCCGAACGCAAAACCCAATAAAGCACATAAGGCATTGGTGCGATTGGAGCGACAAGGGAAGTTGTTCGCCGTGATTACCCAAAATGTTGATAATCTGCACCAAATGGCGGGAAGCAAGAAGACAATCGAACTGCACGGATCGGTAAGTCGCAACTATTGTACCTCTTGCCGCAAGAATTTTCCGCTTGCGTATGTGCTTGAATCCACTGGAATTCCCAAGTGTGACGATTGCGGAGCAATGGTCCGGCCGGATATCGTACTCTATGAAGAACATCTTGACCACACGGACATTGATCGTGCCGTTGCATCGATTGAAAAGGCAGACCTTATGATTATCGGCGGAACCTCTTTGACCGTTTATCCGGCCGCAACATTTGCGCAGTTTTTGCCGCACGATCGTGTTGTTATCATCAATAAGAGCTCGACATATCTTGATCTTCAGGCAATGCTGACGATTCATGACAGCATCGGTGATGTTTTGGACGAAGCGATTCCGAAAAGAGCCAGAAAAGCGAAAATTCAGGAGGGAAAATCATCCGTATCACAAGAAGGACCCGGATATTCCGACCGGACGGCATCGAAAAGGAAGTCGAAACAGGATAAACAGTCCGACAAAACGGAGGGAAATCATTGATATTGACCGCCGATCGTCGTAATGAACATTTCGACGAAAGATCAGCCGAATTATTGAAATCTTGTGAGAAGCTCGCCCGTGAATCGTTTCGGATGAGCACAATGCGGTTGCTTTTTTTTCTTGCATCCTTGTTGTTTCTCATTCCGTATATTGTTGCATTTCGATTTTTTGTTCTGCTGATACCGGGGATACTATGTTTCGTAACCTTTGTGTTCTTTGTAATAAAACACATAAGAATCAATAACAATCTTACGTATTATAAGACGCTTCAGGCCGTTCATGACGAGTATATTGCAAGGACCGTCCATGCATTCGAATCGCTCCCGGATGACGGCGGTGATTTCGGGAGTGCGAATCACGATTATTCCGCGGATCTTGACCTGTTCGGTCACGGATCCTTATTTCATCTCTTGTGTACTGCCCAGACTTTTTTCGGCAGAAAGAAATTCTGTGATCTGCTCGTATCTTCATCGGATGGTTTACAATCACCGAAAGACGTTATCAATCGACAGGAAGCGGCTTCCGAGTTTTCTTCCGATTTGTGGCGAATGCAGAGTTTTCAGGCGGAAGCAAGAATTCACTGTCGGAAAATTTTGGGTCCGAAGTTATTTTTGGATCATATATCACGACCGGAATCTTTCGGATCGGGTATCGGAATCGTTCGGCTAATCGCATATGGTTGCTTGACCGCAGTGATGTGGGTTGCTTTTCTGATTTCTGTCGTATTGCAAGTGAATCTTTACCCGTTGGTTTTTGCGATATTGATCATTCAGTTGATTATCACTGCGGTTTATTATAATCGCAATAAGCTCGTTTTTCACTCCACGGAAGGCATTCATCGAGAATTGTCCGGCTATCGGTATCTCTTTGAGAAAATCGAGAACTCGGAAGTGAAGAGTTTATTATTATCGAATATTCGGGCGCAAATGCTTGATCATGATGAAACTCGGGGCGGAAAAGCCTCCGATCAAATAAGAAAACTGAACACCATATCATTTATGATCCAGATCAGGAATCAGCCGTTACTGTTTCTTTTGCTGAACACGTTGTTTTTGTATGACGTTTACTGTCTGTATTTTTTAAATCAATGGGCGAGACGTTCCGGTCCTGCTTTGTCCGAAAACCTGGAAAGCCTCGGTGAGTGGGAGGCATTGGGGTGTCTTACGATGATGGGTGTGATTTATCCGGAATGTGTTTTCCCGACTTTTCGCCGAGCGGAGAACATGAATCACGTCGCATATTTTTCTGCGCGTGATATGGGTCATCCTTTGATTCCGATTTACCGACAGGTCCGTAATGATTTCGAATTGAGCAAGGGAATCGCATTGGTTACGGGATCCAACATGTCGGGGAAAACTACCCTGTTGCGAACGATCGGAATAAATGCGGTTCTTGCGTATGCGGGCGCGGTATGTTGTGCGGAAAAACTTGAATTGGGCATGATGAGAATCGGCTCTTCAATGAGGATATCGGACAGCTTGGAGGGCGGACTGTCCTCTTTCTACGCAGAACTTCTTCGAATAGAGCGGATTATTAAACGATCGCGGGAAGAGACGCCCTTATTATTTCTGATTGACGAAATCTTTCGAGGAACGAATTCGAAGGATCGGACCGAGGGGGCACTGCTCGTTATAAAGAATCTTATGAAGCCTTGGGTCGTCGGACTTCTGTCCACACACGATTATCAGCTATGCGAAGCAACGCGTAATGAAAAGGATATTTCATTCTTCCATTTCTCGGAAACATATGACGAGGATGGCATACATTTTGATTATCGTCTTTCCTCCGGAGTATCTACATCATCGAACGCTCGATATTTGATGAAGATGGTTGGAATTGAGTGAAAATGACTATTGCATAAAAATAAATGCATGTTTAGAATGTATGTACGCTTTTTTTAGCGATCCGGTGCAATGAATTCCCCCCTAAGGAGTGGTTATGTTTTACTTTACCGAATCCGTGCGATTTTTCGGAAATACAAATCCCGAGAAACTGATCCAGAGATACGGATCGCCGTTGTATGTGTACAGCGAGACAATCCTCAGGGATCGAATACATGAAATGCAGAATCTTCTTCAAGACGATACTTTTGTCGTTAACTACTCCATAAAAACCAACTCAAATCTGGAAATATTGAAAATAGCCTTAGAGGAAGGTCTCAGCGCGGACGCGATGTCACCGGGAGAAATTCATGTCTTGTTGGAAGCCGGATTTCCTGCTGATCGAATCTTTTTTGTGGCCAATAATATTTCCGAAGAAGAAATGCAGTATGCTATCGACAGAAACATATTAATCAGTCTTGACTGTGTTGCTCAAATTGAGCAATTCGGAAAAATCAATCCGGGAGGTCGTTGCGCCGTGCGGTTGAATCCCGGGATTGGTGCGGGACATCACAAAAAGGTTGTGACAGCGGGCAAGAATACGAAATTTTCGGTTTCTGAAGAGGATGTGGATGCGGCAATCCAAACGGCCGGGAAATATAATCTTCAAATTATCGGCGTAAACCAGCACATCGGATCGCTTTTTATGGATTCGGAGCCTTATACCGAAGCGGTTAAAAACTTTCTTTCGATTGCGGAGCGGTTTGATTCTCTGGAGTTTGTTGATTTCGGAGGAGGATTCGGAATCCCTTATAAGAAACTCAGCGGAGAGAAAAGCATGAACCTTTCCGATCTTTCCGTGCAGTTATCGTCGATTGTGAACGAATGGAGAAAAGGAAAAAGAGAAAACATTTCGATTAAAACCGAGCCCGGACGTTATATCGCTGCGGAGTGCGGGGTCTTATTGGGTCAGGTCCATGCGATTAAAAACAATGCGGAAGAAAAATATATCGGCACGGATATCGGAATGAACGTTCTTGTACGCCCGTCCATGTATAATTCATGGCATGATATTGAAGTCTACAGAAAAGGTCATCCGATTTCGGACTTTGAATGTGAAGCAGTAACGGTAGTAGGAAATATTTGTGAGACCGGCGATATTCTTGCCGCGCAAAGGATGCTTCCGATGATTCATCAAGGAGATATCATTTGCGTTTTGGATGCGGGAGCATACGGATATTCAATGGCCTCGAACTACAATAACCGTCTTCGACCGGCCGAAGTGATGATTGATGCAAGCGGAGAACCTCACCTGATCAGAAGAAGAGAGACACTGGATGATTTGATGCTTTTGTTTCAGTAGTCGCCAATAAAGGGTATTCACAGGCGAAAACCCCGAAATTGCTTGTTTTCCTGTCTTTCTTCGATTAACATTATAGAAAAACGGAACCATAAACAGGATGGACGGATGACAGACATTTCTGAGCAACTTGATTTATGTCATGAAAAATATCTGCTTGATTTTCCGGCCGCCATTCGGCTTTTTTCGGATGCCGGAGGCCCGGAGTTTTTTGAACTCATTTTAAAGAGTAACAAGACAATAATTATCAGCAATGCGTTTAAAAGATATAGTGAAATCGTTTATAAGCATGCCGACCCGAGGGAGCAAAACATTACGGAGAGAATCGGGATGATGCTGAATTCCTTCGAGAAGGACAATCGGCTGATCATATCGGATCATTCATCCACAATCGATTTTTTTCGGAGTTTTTCCGGCGATTCTTCCGTCTGTCTGATATTACTCGAACACTCTTTTTCGCTTGAACGAATGAGAGACGAAAAGAAGCCGATCACGCTTTCTGCAATGATTGTTACGGATGAGGACATTCTTTTCTTTGACAATATTCAAACTTATCTAAAAAACGATACCTCTTACTCGCTTCATCCCGTTTCCCGATCTACGGATTATCTGGATGCGGATATTCACTGTAACGTCGGCGATAAGGTTTATGATGCTGAAGGAAACGCGGTTCTGCTTACCTCAAAAATCAGCACCGGAGCGGAGGGTATTGTGTTTCGTACGGAGGACCCGAAATGGGTCGCCAAGATATACCACAAGGGGGCAATCACTCCGCTTCGGTGGAGAAAGCTTATTCATATGACCCAGAAGGAAATTTCTGCGAAGGGCATTTGCTGGCCGTCCAAACTTCTCTATACGTTTAACAAAATCCCTGTCGGATTTTTAATGCAGACCGGATTCGGACATACATTGGGAAGTGTCTTTGACGGCCCGGACGCAGTTATGTCCGTTTATCCCGAGTGGGGAAGATCCGATGTCGTTCGCGTTGTGCGACGCGTCCTTGAAAAGATCATATATATTCATCTCCATGGGGTCATTATCGGGGATATCCAAATGAAAAACATGATGATCAAAGATCAGGATCATGTGTATCTGATTGATATGGACAGCGTTCAAATCGAAGATATGCCGTGTCCGGTCGGAACGGAAGAATATACGTCCCCCGAATTGTGGGACTTTTCTTTTTCGGATGTTTTACGGAAACCCGTTCATGAAGATTATTCTTGTGCAATCCTTGTTTTTTGCATTTTATTTTGCGGCCAACATCCGTATTCACAAAGGTTCGGAAAAGAAACGCTTCGAGAGGAAATTATCGAAAAATCATTTCCGTATATTTCGGACCATTGCGGCGAGTCACTCATCCCGATCGGCGGCTACGATAAAATCTGGGATGCATTAACCGAAAGACTCCGGAGCATGTTTTTCGAGGCATTTCGTAACGGGGCTCGTTTTGAGACGATTGAATGGTATGATGCGATAAACGAGTACGCCGGAGAGCTGGAAAAGAAAGCGTTTTGCGATCCGGAGGCATATCGGCTTTTTCCGCATACCGATCTGACGCACCGGGAGGAAGACTCAAGTAAACCGAAAACTTATAAGAAAAGCCTGCGTGAAGCGATACTTCAAGCTTCATCCGGTCTCTCCGAGAATGAATCCGGCCGGAGTGTGTCATATCCGGATCATATGATGTACAATAATCAAAGTAAGAGTTCGGGTAACGCGGTAACGTTGAATCATTCTTCGCCCGACATTGCCGGAAAAGCATCGACGCCTTGTACACCATCTTCGTTTGCGAAAAGAGAAGATATCGGGGTCGTCTTGGACAAAGAGAATCCCGCACCTCTGAAAGATATACCGAAACAACGGTCCGGACGCGTTGCTTCCTTTTTTGCAAAACTGCGATATTTCTTCTTCGAACATCGTAGGGTGTTATTGTTGGCATTTCTGTTGGTATTGTGTATCGTATTGATGATGGTAATTGCGCAGATTTTTAAATAAGGAGGCTGAAAATGGCAAAAAAGGAGAAAAGGTTTGATTCTTCCGATTTCGGGAAAAGCACCCGGAGAAGACTTCCGATATGTTTTTGTCTGGATATCAGCGGATCCATGTCGGGGAATCCGATTCGACAGTTGAATGACGGACTTCAAAGTTTTTTTGCCTCGATCAGAGAAAACGATGAAACTCGATCGGCAGCCGATATTTGTGTTGTGACTTTCGGCGGAACCGTTGACATTTTTCTTCCGTTCGGAAAACTGGAGAAGGATCATTCGATTCCCCGACTTCAGGCAACGACAAGCCTGACCCCCATGGGTGAGGGCATCCTGACTTCTTTGGAGCTTTTGGCGGCAAGGAAAGAAGGATATAAACACCTCGGAATAAAGTATTATCAGCCATGGCTCGTAGTGATTACCGACGGAGCCCCTCAGGGTGAATCGGCGATCGAAAATATGGAAAAAGCAATCCAGGCGACCAATGAACTGGAGGAAAAGGGCCGATTGGTCGTTTTCAACATCGGCGTCGGGACCGGAGTGGATTTTACCTTGCTCAAACGCCTGTCCATAAAGAGACCGGAGCCGATTTGTATCGACTCCGCTCAGTTTTCTAAATTGTTTGAGTTTCTCGGTTCAAGCAGTTCTTCGATTGTATCGAGCAACATGAAAGAGGATGCTCTATATGATCTCGGGGAAGCTTCGAAAGGGAAATCTGTAGCAATGGACGAGTTTTTCAAATATCTGGAGGAGTAGATTGGTTGATGCCGGATAAGATAAAATTGGCATGTCTGTCTCTTCCGGGCAGAAAGCACACAGACAAAGGCCAGCCCAATGAGGATGCATGTGTCTCCGTTTTCAGCAACGGAGTGTATGTGGTCTGTCTTTCAGATGGTGCCGGCGGAAACCGTTATACGCACGCAGCAATTGGATCCCAATCAGTTGTCGGAACCGTTTCTGAATTACTGACGAAACATTTTGATGCATTTTATAATGATGTTCGAGAGAATGTGATACGTAGCATACTCGTTACTGCGATTCAATCCGAACTCGCCATCCTGACGAATGAGAATCATATCGACGGAATCGAGCGGCTTTCCGCGACGATGCTGTTTTGTGCGGTAAAAGATACGCGAATGATTTGCGGCCATATCGGGGACGGCATAATCGCCAAGGTATCCTCTTCCGGAATCGTACCCATGACGCTTCCCCAGAACGGGGAAAACACGGGAAGCACTTACTTTATAACCTTTCCCGACGCGCAAGACTATATTCGGGTGGTTCGAACCACAACGGACGACGCACACGCGATTGTACTGATGACCGACGGACTTGCCGATATGGTCTATGACTCATCTACCTACCTTGTTCGTCCCGTCGTTGCCAGACTTGCCGAATTAGCGGACCTGCCGAGCGAGGAAAAGTTAGTCCAGTTAAAGGATACCATCCAAAATTTTGTGATTAACTCGTCCAATTTATCGGACGATGCCTCCATCGGAATTTTGTATTTTGCCGGATCGAAAATTCCGGACATATCCGAGTTTGTTTCGGAAAAACCACTTCCGGACGCAGACTATAAGGATGTGATGCGCAGTGTTCAACTGGAGCTTTTGCCGCGCGTTAAATTGGCACGATCCATTGTAAACAAAGACCCCGAGACGGCCGATACGGAGGGAAAAACGGTTGACGGAAGCGACTTGCAAATCCGGGACACCGCCCTGCCATCCTCGGATGAAGCTAAGGTGTTCCGGTCTGAATCGCATCGAAAACGATCGACCGGACGAGTCGTTCTGTGGTCAATGATCGGGGTCGTTATCATCGCCGCAATTATTACACTGATCATTGTATTGAACGGATAAGAGAGGTGAAAGTATGAAAACCCCGAAACGAAAGTATGAGTTTGAAACGGAAGTCCCGGTCCCCGGTATTGAGGAAATAATGAAGATTGCATCCGATTTTTCCGAATCGTCCGAAAAGGTCGAAAAGCCCATGGAGAAAAAGGTAAAAACAAAAAATGCACCTGACGGTCCTACGTTTGATAAGACCATGTCTACAATGAGGAAAAATATGATGAAACTCGCCGAGGCGGTGGCAGAGGATGAGTCTAAGGAACAAAAACCGGAAGAAGAAAGCACATCCGGCGAAAAAGTCGCGAAAGAGGAGATAAAGGAAGACAGCGAAAAAGAGACTGTCCAAGAGAAATCCGGTAAAACCGAGGGAAACGATCCGGCGGTTAACGAAGACCCGAAATAACTGCTTCCAGAAAGAGATAAAGAGAGCATATCAGAACATGAATCAGGGAAAACCGGATGGTAAGCGTCTGGTTTTTCCATTTTTTCGATGGATCTGAACCGGATGATCCGCTTTCCCTCAAATGATCATGAATCGGAGTGCGGATATTCTTTAATATGGAAATTTTCAGAAAACGCTTCAAAGAAATCTTGATGATGCCGGCACCCCCGTCCACAATGAAGACAAGACAGATGAAAAGGAACGAGATTGGGTTTTTCGTATAAAGAGCGCTCAGTGCAAGTATTACGCCGATTCCTCTTGAGCCGGCGTCGCCCATCAGGAGGGTGCTGGGGTGAGTATTGAACCACAGATAAACGAGAAGGGATCCGATTGTGATTGCAGTGAACGAATTCCAAATTCCGTCGGTCTCCAGGAAAAAGGAAAGAGCAAGAAAGGCAAGCAGAGAGATTACGGATAGCGACGAAGCAAGTCCGTCCACACCGTCCGTACAATTGGTGACATTGATGGAGGCCCAAACGAGCAAAGTCGCAAGGAGGACAAAAAGGAAAAAAGGGAAGGTGACAGTAAGTCCGGTAAATGGAATATATACTTCTGTGCCAAAGTAAAATGAAAATACAAGAGCGGCAGAGAGCGAAACGAAAAGATCCAGAAGACCCTTAATATATTCGTGCCAAGGCTTATGAGCGCGATCATCCCCATATCCGAAGAGCATCGCGGCAAGGATGATCGCATACATAAATGTTGAAGCAATAGTCAGCGGAAGGAAAAGAATCGCCGAAAAAAGAATCGAAAGAACAAAAAAGAGACCCGATCCCGTCGGTTTACCGATACTTTCGCTTGCCTGAGAAACGTATTCTCGTCCGCGATCCGTCGGCAACAATTTCTTGAATTTTGAAAGTAAGATATAGGAAAGAAGTACTGAAAATAGAACACCGATCCCCACGGCAAGCAGAGGGTTGACGGATGAAAAAACGAGATGAATCAAAGGTAAATCCCCCAGTAAAAATTGTATGATTCGGTATTTTCGACAAAACTCAAAGACATAATATCACAAATTGACTCGATGTCGATGAAATGATACATTGTTGAGGATAATGAGCCCATATTTCATCGCGGAACACGACCGGGGGGAGCACACAAATGGATTATCGGACAGAAATTACCAGGAAGCTGTCCCGGGTATCGGAGCTGGATGAGTCTTTGGTCTATTCGTTGATCGAAGTGCCTCCGCAAAAGGAGATGGGAGACTACGCGTTTCCCTGTTATACGCTTTCCAAGAGTTTAAGAAAATCGCCGAATGCGATTGCGGCAGAAATTGCGGGTGATGATCGTCTTAAGGAGCCTTGGATCGATACCATTGCGGCAAACGGACCCTATGTTAATTTTTTTATTGACCGCGGACATTTTTCCCATGCGGTTCTTTCGGATATTTTGTACAAAGGATCGCATTTCGGTGACAGTGATGAAGGTGGCGGACGAACGGTTATTGTCGAGTACTCTTCTCCGAATATCGCAAAGCCGTTTCATGTAGGGCATGCTTTTACCACCGCTCTGGGACATTCCTTATCACGAATATATGAGAAGCTTGGCTATCACGTGGTTCGAATGAACCATCTCGGGGATTACGGCACGCAGTTCGGAAAATTGATTACCGCATTCCGGTTGTGGGGAGACGAAAGCGCACTGCTTGCTTCTCCGATTAACGAGCTCTTGCGCATCTATGTTCGTTTTCATGAGGAAGAAAAATCGGATCCCGCATTGTCCGATCTCGCCAGAGAAAATTTTCGCAGGTTAGAGGAAGGCGCCAAGGAGGAAAAAATGCTCTGGGAAAAGTTTCGAGAGCTGTCACTCAAGGAATTCTCCGCAGTGTACGAAAAATTGGGCGTATCCTTTGATAATTATAACGGGGAGAGTTTTTACGGTGATCGTATCCCGGAAGTCCTGAATATGCTTAACCAGAAGAATCTCCTGACCGAAAGTGACGGTGCCCGGGTTGTCATGCTTGACGAATACAATCTCCCGCCGTGCATTATTGTTAAGTCCGACGGTACGACCATCTATGCATCGAGGGACATCGCGGCCGCGATGTATCGATATGAAACATACCATTTCCATAAAAACATCTACGTTGTCGGTCTTCCGCAGTCCCTTCATTTCCGGCAGGTTTTTGCTGTTCTGGACAAAGCCGGGAGAGATTACGCGAAGGACTGTATCCATGTCGGATTCGGTTTGGTCAAATTCAAGAATATGAAGTTTTCCACGCGAGAAGGAAACATTGTTGTTCTGGATGATCTTTTGAACGAGAGTATCGCGAAAACGCGTGAAATCATTCAATCAAACGCTATTATCCGGGATGCAGATATGGATGAACAGAGAATCAATGAAATCGCTCAAAAGGTAGGTATCAGCTCTGTAATCTATACATACCTTCGTGCCGGAAGAGAGAGGGATATCGTATTTTCCTGGGAAGAGATGCTTGATTTCGAGGGGGACTCGGCACCGTATCTGATTTATACGTATGCCCGAACCCGGTCCATTTTAAGAAAGGCAGTCGAGCGGGATATTTCCCCGGAACGGATTGCGAATGCCGATTTATCCCTGCTCGTCTCCGACGAGGAAAATGCGGTCATCAAACTGATATCGGAAATCCCGGATGCCGTATCAAAGGCGGCCGGTGCCAATGAGCCATTTATGGTTGCCCGCCTAGTCGCGCAGATCGCCAGGGCGTTTAATCGCTTTTACAACAACAACAACATCCTGTCCGGAACGGATCTTGCCCGGCGTGATGCAAGGCTTGCTCTTTGTGAAGCAAATTGTATTGCGATTAAACTATGCACCGAGCTGTTGGGTATCGAGGTTGTGGAGCGGATGTAGCCTGTGAGGTAAACTCTATGGAAATGCCATTATATTCTGAAATCATCTATGAACGGCCCTCCGTTGATGAATTTCGCGAACTCGCCATGAGAACTCGTCTTCGATTAATGACGTCAAAGGATATTACTTTGATTGAATCATCTCTTGCCGAATTTCAGAAGCAGCTGAGTCATTTCTACACCGCTCAATCTATTTGTCATCTTCGGCATGATCAAAACACCAATGATGCTTTTTTTTCGGATGAGTTATCATTTTTCGAGGAAAATGAGCCGATTGTCAAGGACTTGACCGCAGCCGTTTATTCGGTTCTGATCAGTTCTGAGATTGCGCCTATGCTCATGAATCGGTTCGGGAAAATGATTTTTCTTAAGGCAAAATACCAAAAAGAATCGGTATCTCCCGAGGTCATCACTGAGTTGTCCGAAGAGGCGGCGCTTGAAAACCGCTATGAGCAAATTCTGGCTGATGCGCAAATTGATTTTTCCGGGAAAAAATATAACCTTTCCATGATGAAACCATTTCTTGAGTCTTCCTATCGTGACGAAAGAAAGAGAGCGGCACAAGCCGTATCCGATTTTTTTTCTTCGATTCTTCCGGAGACCGATAAGATATTTGATGATCTCGTTCGCCTTCGAACGAGTATTGCAAGAAAACTGTCCTATTCATCTTTTGTAGAACTCGGGTACAAGCGGATGGAGAGATTTGACTACACCGAAGCGGATGTAGAAGAATTTCGCAGGAGCATCTTGCGTTACATCGTTCCTTTGACCGTCGAGATTCGGCGACTACAGACCAAGCGACTGGAAGTCGATGAACTCAAATACTTTGATTTGCCGGTTCTTTTTCCGCGCGGTAATCCCAGACCTGCGGTCGATATCAACGAGTATCCTGTTTGCACCGGCGAGATGTTCCGGGCACTTTTTGAAAAGGATCCGTCATTTTTCGATGTTCTTCGTGAGCACGGTTATACGGATATCGTCTCAAGAAAAATGAAAGCCGCCGGTGCATACTGTATGACGCTGCTCGATTACGGAATCCCGTTTGTTTTCATGAATGCAAGCGGAACATCCGAAGATGTCAGCACAATCATTCACGAATCCGGCCATGCGTATGCATCTATACGGAGTGTCGATTCATCTCCTTTCATCGAGTGCTTATTTCCGACACTGGAAGTCTGCGAGATTCACTCAACGGCTCTTGAATTTCTTTCTTATCCGTATATTGAACTCTTTTTCAAAGCCAACGCGGAGGCTTACCGGGATCAGCACATGACCGAGGCGCTTCTTTTCCTGCCATACGGTTGTATGGTGGACGAATTTCAGCACAGAATCTATCATGAGCCCGATATGACTTACACACAAAGACATTCCGTATGGAAAGCGCTGGAGGGTAAATACCAGCCGTTTATCGATTATGACGGGAACGAGTTTTTTGAATCGGGTTCGGCATGGATCCGGCAAAGCCATATCTTTTCCGATCCGTTCTATTACATTGACTATTGCCTGGCCCAAATCGTGTCCCTTCAGCTTTGGGATTACTCGCGGACCAAACCGGCGGATGCACTCGTCAAATATGACCATATCTGTCGCGAGGGAGGGAACAAAACGTTCTTTGAAATCCTTCGCTCCGCGGGGCTTGAATCACCCTTCTCGCCGGATGTGATTAAGCGTATCGCATATGTGACTGCGGAGTATCTGAGGCTATGAATCTTCCCGAACGCTTTGTATCGAGAATGGAAGGTTATTTTTCAAAAAGACCGGAGATCTCAGCCAAAGGCTTTTTCGACAGTTTTCGGTTGACGCCCGAGCGAGGTATTCGGATAAATCGAATAAAATCAGAAGAGAAAAGGGATTGCGAAATTCTTCGGGCACTTGGTGAAAATCCGAATCCCGTGCCTTGGTGTACATCCGGATACTATGTCGGAGATCAAATAACCGGGAATGATCCGTATTCCCATGCCGGTGTTTTCTACCAGCAAGAACCGAGCGCGATGCTTCCTGCTGAAATGCTGGCGCCCGTTCCCGGAGACTTCATTCTTGACCTTTGCGCGGCTCCCGGGGGCAAAGCGACACGGATTGCCGAGCTGCTTAATAGAAAAGGACTTCTGATTGCCAATGACATATCCGCCGATCGATGCAGGCCGCTTCTACGGAATCTGGAGCGAACGGGGGCAGATGATGTTGTTATTCTCAGTGAGTCGCCGAACCACCTGTCGGAGCATTTCCCCGAGCATTTTGACAAGATCCTGGTCGACGCTCCGTGCTCGGGGGAAGGGATGTTTCGTCGTGATCCGAATGCGATCAAGAGTTGGGAGCGATTTGGTGTTGAAACTACCGTTTTAATGCAACGGGATATCCTTCGGTACGCAAATACCATGCTTCGGCCGGGTGGAGTTTTGGTTTATTCGACCTGTACTTTTTCGGAGGAAGAGAATGAGAAGATGGCGGAATGGTTTCTTTCGGAGTACCCCTTCTACCGAACAACATCGAATGCGGTTGTTCGCGGTGTATCTTTTACATCTGTTACGGGAAAAACCGGGGAGGCGATCCGTATTTGGCCGCATATCAGTCGGGGTGAGGGACACTTCTGTATTCGATTGACGAAAGGGGCGGAAGAAGAAAACAGAAGAAAGCAGTCCCGCGATTGCGAGTCGAATAGTAACGGATTGTCCGAGGTTCCCGATGCGGTAACGAATTTTATGAACGGACTGTTGACCCGGTCGGCCGCAGAGCAGTATTTGGAGCGCATTCGCAAACATGGATTCATCATTAATAATCGTCTTCATATACACAAAAGACCGATTCAGGAATATGATTCTCTGAAGGCCGTGAAGCTTGGCGCGTATTGCGGAGATATCAAATATGTATCGGGAAATTCTATATTTATTCCTTCCGATTCATATTCGGCAAAACTGAGTGAAAAAGACGTTCGTCCGGAAAGAAGATTGTGTCTTTGCCGCGATGATGAGAGAACGCGAAAGTATCTTAAAGGAGAAACCCTGTTTGCAAGTTCTGAGGAGCAAGATTATTTGGAGGAGCGAAATCATATCCTTGTTTTGATCGACGGATTCCCGGTCGGATTCGCAAAGTATGAAAATCGAACGATTAAGAACTTGTATCCGAAATCAAGGAGAATCCTATGAACAGAAGAAAAATAGCGATAGCAACGAATAATGAAGATAAGGTGCGTGAAATCGAGCAGGCGCTCCTGGGAATACCTAATGAAGTTATTTCGCTAAAATCGATCGGTATTGAGTTGCATGTTGATGAAAGCGGGAAAACATTTGCGGAAAACGCGATGATAAAAGCCAAGGACCTCTATGAACGTATCGGAGGTTATGTGCTTGCGGATGATTCCGGTTTATGTATTGACCGTTTGGGCGGAGCGCCGGGTATTTATTCTTCTCGGTTTTTCGGGGCACACTCTACCTATAAAGAGAAATTTTCCGAACTCAATCGGCTATTGGCGGATGTACCGTTACCTTTGCGAACGGCATCCTTTGTGTGCTCGATGGTATTGCTTCGAGATGATTCGGACGCAATAGTCGTCGAGGAAAAATTAAGCGGAATTATTTTGAACGTTGAATTCGGTGACAACGGATTTGGATATGATCCGATCTTTTATGTGCCGGAAAAAGGTCGGACGGTCGCTCAGCTTTCCGATGCGGAGAAAAATCAAATCAGCCATCGCGGAAAAGCAATACGAAGTGTACTTGAAAAACTAAGAGTCTCGTGATATATTCTCAATAAAGACAAATGTTCACCGCTTGCGGACAGTTGTCGGTTTTATTTTATTGAGGTGCGATATGTCATCGAACGACGAGTATTATCTGGTCAAATCCGATATCTTACCGGATGTTTTTGTCAAAGTAATGGCGGTAAAAAGACTTCTGAATTCCGGCAAGGCAAATTCTGTGAACGAGGCGGTACGTAACGTCGGTCTTTCCAGAAGTGCCTATTATAAATACAAGGATTCGATCATGCCTTTTTATGAAACAAGCAAGGGGAAAATTGTTACCATGATCATTGCGGTAGAAAATTTCCCCGGGATTCTTTCCGGAATCATTCGCTGTGTTGCCAACGCGAAGGGGAACATTCTTACCATCAATCAAAACATCCCGATAAACGGTTTGGCGGATGTATCGATTTCGATGGAAACGGACAGAATGAATCGCTCGATTGATTTGCTGCTGTCCGATGTCGGGAAAATACCCGGCGTACGATCCTGTCGAATATTAGCCAGAGAATAGCATACGGAGGGTAAGGAATGATTTATGTCGGAATTATCGGATTCGGAGTAGTCGGCTCCGGCGTTGCCGAAGTAATCGCCATGAACGCGCAAAAGATCGAAAGGCACTTAGGCCAGGAGCTGAGCGTCAAAAGGATATTGGATATCCGTAAATTTGATAATCATCCTTTTTCGGATCGGATGACCGTTGATCCCGACGTGTTTTTCGGAGACGAAGATATTTCCATTGTTGTTGAAGCGGTCGGCGGAGTCGGAATTGCTTACGATTACACGGTGCGCGCGCTTTCTTCGGGCAGAACGGTTGTTACGTCCAATAAAGAACTCGTTTCCACCCACGGAGTCGAATTGATGCAATTATCCGTTCGATGCGGATGCTCGTACCTTTTCGAAGCGTCGGTTGGAGGAGGAATTCCGATTATTCGTCCGTTACATCGATGTTTGGCCGCGAACAGGATTATGACGATTACCGGCATTTTGAACGGCACAACCAATTACATCCTGTCCCGAATGGCGGAATCAGAAATTGATTTTGATCATGCACTGCTCCGGGCAAAAGAAAAGGGATACGCAGAGCAGGATCCTTCGACAGACATCGAAGGGGTTGATACGCAAAGAAAAATTGCAATCCTTTCCTCCATCGCCATGAACGGAGCGTACGTTGATCCCAAAGAGATACATACGGAGGGCATATCCTCGATCGGTGTAATCGATATCGAGTATGCAAGGGCTCTCGGACATAAAATTAAGCTCCTTGCAATATTTGAAAATCCTAATGACCGCGAAGCCCGAATTCTCGTAGCCCCTCATCTCGTATCATCCGATGACCCGCTCGCTGTCGCGGAC
This sequence comes from Clostridiaceae bacterium, assembly GCA_012729635.1. Classification (GTDB taxonomy): domain Bacteria; phylum Bacillota; class Clostridia; order Saccharofermentanales; family Saccharofermentanaceae; genus JAAYCT01. Next base: position 79,906 of record JAAYCT010000009.1, read on the forward strand.
GGTGTATACAACGCGATTTTTGTGTACGGAAACGCTCTGGGCGGTGCAATGTTTTACGGCAAGGGTGCAGGGAAATACGCAACGGCTTCTGCCGTGGTGGGAGATATTCTGGACGGTGCTCTCCACAGAGGCAGAAATGCACATATTACACCTTGGTATTACGCAGAAACCCGTGTGGTTTCACCGTTTGAAGATAAGCAGGTTAAGGCGTTGATCCGCGTTTCGGGAAGACCCGACATTGAAACAATCGCTCGCTATTTTCCCGGCACAACCGTAGACGCAGTGCCTTTCATAAACGAAAAGGAATCTGCGTTCATTGTCGGGAAAGAAGGAGTCCTTACGGAACGTGAACTCCAAAAAGCAGTCTCCAACCTCTCCGGGTTTATTTCCAAAATCCGGATCTATACTTCGGAGCGATAATCGGGTTTATATCTGATTCTGACAATATTCTGAGTAGAGCGTCAACAATTCGTTTTGTAACGAACTCATCAGCTGCTGGAGTCTTGATAATTCGCGCAGATTTTTTGCGTCTATGGCCAAACGTATTTCCTTAAAAATCGATACATACTCAGCGGTGTCTTTGGCCAAACGATTTCGAAGCTTGTCGATTTCTTTCCAAAGCGATTCGTCGTAAGTATTACTCGAATTATGCATAGATACAATTTTTCGAATCATTTCGAGATTATCGGGGATAATGCGCTCCGACAGCTCTGTTTGCCAACGATTCAGCATGGCATGGGTATAGGAAGCAATCAGCCCGTCACTGAAAACGTCTCCGGCACAAAGAACGGGAATCAGATAATCATCCTTTAACAGACTTCGGAGGGAGTCATATACGGTAGACGGAGGCACCCCGAACAATTTATCCCGCTCATCCGCGGAGTAACGAACAAAAATATCTTCCTCCGATCGGTACAGTCGATCCTTTTCGAGATACTCGCCTTCAGCACCGTAGGGTTTGCAAAACTCGGACTCCAGATCCTGAGCGGATCTTCCGGATCGAACCGCATATTCAATGCCTTCCAGCATGGATTGATAGGTTGCGGCAAGGCACAGATACGTGTTTGTGTGCGGATTGGGGGAACGAATTTCAAAACGGGTCTGAATCATCGAATCGGAGTTTCGGATTAAGCCGACCAAGACCGTTCGGTTTCTGGAAGGCGTATCAATGTCCTTGCCCAGTGATACCACAGGGTGCGTCGGTGCCTCGAATCCGGGTTGTAAACGATTAAAGGCATCTGTAGTCACGGAAATAAAAGGATTGATCAGCGGATAATGCTTCATGAAGCCCATCAACGCACCCCAGCCGATGATTCCCAGGAAATCTTTTCGTGCATCGGAGGGATTGAAAAGATTCGCTTTTCGCCCATCCTTCAGGTACGCAACCGCATTGACATGCGTATGCTCTCCGCTTCCGGCCACGCCGTGCAAGGGCTTGGCGGAAAAGCTTACATCCAGTCCGTGCAGTCGAAATATTTCTTTAATGAAAATTCGTGCCATCAATTCATAATCGCCTGACTGTAAAGCGTTTGCGTAATGCCAGTCGACCTCAAGCTGTTCCATGATATTATGGAATTCACCCTTCCCCGTAAGATGGGCTTTAACGCCGCCCACCTCCTTGTGCGCCATTTCCGGCTCAAAGCCGTACAGTTCAAGAAGCATGACCACCTGTTCCAGAGCGGTACGCACCACACCCTTGGTTCGTTTCCAATACTGTTCCTTGAGGCTCTCAGAAATCGTCAGCAACTGTGTGTTGATCTGCTCGTCGGGTGAGCTGACCCAGAATTCGAGTTCGGTAGCAACAATCATTTCAATACGTGCGATTTCATCAAAACTTATGCCTAAATCGTCGCAAAGACGGGGATAATCATGAAGAATACTCATCAGAGAGGAAGAAAAACGATCCGCACATCGCTTCAAAATGGATCGGGAGCACACCTTCTCACCGTTATGAACCAGAAAAGAAGGAACGCGAAGCGTTCCGACCGGCTTGCCGCTCGAAGGATCAGGGTGCTCATAATTATAATCGACAAACCAAACGACATCCTTATCCGGCTCGAAGTCAACCCGGCCGTCATTTAACGTTGCGATCCCGGGAAGGACGACGGATGAGCCGTCGGTCTGAACAACATGTCCGTTCAGATAACCATGCAAATTATCGAGAAATTCGGATATGGGAATTTTCTCATCCGTATCGTTTCCTGCAAGATCGATACCGACGAACGAAACAAATCGTATCTCGGGATGACAAGCCATAATGTCCGTCAGGTCTTTTGTATTGTGGGTATTTACCGGAAGCAAATACAACAAATCGGGGTAAATGCGAAACTGCATCATAATGAAGCCTGCCTTTCGATAAAATCATGATTATTATATCATTTATTGGTTGTCGGTGAATGATCGAATTCATGTCTGTTTCATATGGGCAAATTCTCTTTTTGATCGATTTCACGGTATCTATCGCATATGAATTCAATGGTACTTATGGAACGAAAATGATATAATCAGTCGATGAGAAATGCAAATGCATGATGAGTCATAAGCATTGAGCAGGTAAAGGGAAGATCTATTTATGGACGAGACAAAAAGAAGAATACCGTTTGTAGAATCACTGAAAATCGATTCGCTTCAAGGTAAATGGTTTGCCAGAGTTCTTTTTGTTTTCGTTGTCGCAATTTATTCCGTGACGCAATTATTCCCAATCGGGGATACAGACTTTTCGGCATATCTTCGCTGGTACAATCAGGTGGCCGAGGCAAAGCCCTCTGATTTAGCTTCCGTCGGCTTTCCCGTGATAACGGTAGGGAACATCATATTTTTGGCTACACAGCTTTCATTTATGTTTACCTATGTTTTTCTTTCGTTCCTTTATCTTTCTGTTTATTTGTCGGAGCGTTCTCAGCTCTCGGCATGGAAAGGGATGCTCAAATTCATCAAAAGACTGCCGACTCTCATCTTGTTTGTAATGATTATTACGGTTCCTTTTGCTTTACCCCTGCTTTCGTTTCCTCCGATTCTCATTTTCATTGTTCCGCATGTTTTTCTTGCTCCGGCTCTGATTATCGCAGAAAAGAAAGGTCCCGTTGAAGGGGTGTTGTTGAGCATGAGAGACACATACGGGATCAAGCTATCGATTGTTTCCCGTGTTCTGATTTTAAGTGTTTCTCTATTGCTGATACTGCTTATCTTTGCAATTTTTATCGATCCTTATGTGAAATTATTCCGAATGATTGAGGGTTTTTTCGTTGCCTTTTACGTGTTATCCTTCGGCCGTATGATGGGTGTAACATATAACTATGTAATCTCGGAAAAAAATCGGCCGGGCCCGGAGGGTCGAATCTGACTCCTCACCGTACGAGTGATTAGACAATCTCTTTATTCATGTTGTCGGATTGTGTTTACGCACAATCTCGATTATTATTATGAGCGTGCCGATAAAAAAGGGGAGGATAATCAAATGGACGTAAAGCAGGAAGCGATTCAAAAGCATATCGAATGGAAGGGTAAAATCGAGGTGATAACTCGAGCTCCCGTCGGCTCAAGAAAAGATCTTTCGATCGCATATACACCCGGAGTCGCGGAGCCTTGCCTGGAAATCCAGAAGGATATCGATCTTTCTTATATTTATACCCGACGACATAATTTAGTAGCCGTCATAACGGACGGCACGGCGGTTTTGGGTCTGGGCGATATCGGACCCGAAGCGGGAATGCCGGTCATGGAAGGGAAGTGTGCACTTTTTAAGGCTTTTGGCGACGTAGATGCGTTTCCTTTGTGTATCCGGTCAAAGGATGTGGATGATATCGTCAACACCGTTGCGCTTATTGCCGGCTCATTCGGAGGGATCAACCTGGAGGACATCTCGGCACCGCGGTGCTTTGAAATCGAAAGAAGACTCAAGCAAATATGCGATATCCCCATTTTTCATGATGACCAGCACGGAACCGCGGTGGTTACACTCGCCGGTCTTGTCAATGCTTTGCGTGTAGTCAACAAGTCAATCAAGGATGTAAAAATGGTCGTTAACGGAGCGGGAGCGGCAGCAACTTCGGTTACCAAACTTCTTTTGTCCTGCGGCCTTCACGAAGTGATTGTGTGCGATCGATCCGGAGCTGTTTATAATGGGCGAGAGGGATTGACAGATGCGAAAAAGGAACTTGCCTCCCTTACGAATCCCAACCATGAAAAAGGTTCTCTTTCGGATGTAATTCGCGGAGCGGATGTGTTTATCGGCGTATCCGGTCCCGATGTTGTGACGGAAGAAATGGTTCGCTCCATGAATGACGGAGCCATTGTATTTGCTTGCGCGAACCCGACACCGGAGATTCATCCGGACTTAGCCAAACGCGGAGGTGCGAGCGTAATTGCAACCGGAAGATCTGACTTTCCCAACCAAATCAACAATGTTTTAGCTTTCCCCGGGATTTTTCGCGGGGCACTGGATGTTCGGGCTTCCGATATCAATGATGAAATGAAGTTGGCTGCTGCCTATGCGATTGCCGACCTGATTCCTCCCGAGGAGCTTACGGCGGATCACATTATTCCCGACGCTTTTGACTCGCGTGTCGGCAAGGCGGTTGCCGCTGCGGTTTCCGAAGCCGCACGTAGATCCAATGTTGCCAGAATCTAGCGTTGTGTATCGAAATATACCGTTGTTGTGTTACAATACTCAGAAATACGTTTTGTCGGGAGGTGAATCATGATGAATCGTCAAGAGCTACTCCAGTTGATTGAGCGGAATGCCAGAGTTCCCGCTTCTGAGCTGGCCGTGATGATCGGCGCAGACGAGAAAACGGTTTCCGACGAATTATCCAAGCTTTGCGAAGAGAACATAATACTCGGATATGCAGCGATTATTAATTGGGATAAAACAGAAAGAGAATCTGTCACCGCAATGATCGAAATTCGGATTACCCCGCAGCGAAATAAGGGATTTGATCAGATTGCCCGACAATTATTCCGTTATCCTCAGGTTACCTCCTGTTATCTGATGTCCGGCGGATTTGATCTGATGCTGATCATCGAGGATTCAACCCTTCGCGAAGTGGCTTCATTTATCGCCGAAAAGGTGGCGCCCATTGACGGTGTTATATCTACGTCAACTCATTTTATTTTGAAAAAGTACAAGAGCAACGGCATCGTCTTTGACGTGAAATCATCGGACGACCGGGAAACCGTCGTGCTGTAGTGTAGCTTCGAAACAGTCTGTCTTGATAGTATACGGTCGAAGGCGGGAGAGGTATCTATGTCTTTATCTTTTGATAAAAAAATATCCGAGGTGGTTCAGTCCATTCCTCCGTCAGCGATTCGCCGTTTCTTTGATTTAGCGAATGAGATGAGAGGCGAAGTCATTTCGCTTTCAATCGGTGAACCGGATTTCGTGACCCCCTGGAGGGTTCGGGAAGCGGGAATTTATTCATTGGATCAAGGGAACACCCACTATTCTCCGAATCAGGGATATATTGAGACAAGGTCAGCTATTGCTCAGTACATGAAGCGTCGTTTTCATCTGACGTATGATCCTGTGTCCGAAATTCTGGTTTCGGTCGGAGGAAGCGAAGCTCTTGATCTTGCCGCCAGAGCACTGATTAATCCCGGCGACGAAGTCATCATCGTAGAACCGTGTTTTGTTTCATACAAAGCGACGGTTTTGATGGCGCACGGGGTTCCGGTTATCATTGAAACAAAACAAGAAGATGAGTTTAAGCTTCGTCCGGAAGACCTGGAAAAAGCGATTTCTAAAAAGACCAAATATTTGATTTTGGGGTATCCCTGTAATCCGACCGGAGCGACGATGACTCGATCGGATTTGGAACGGATTGTTCGTGTTATCGAGAGACACCCCGACCTGATTGTGCTTTCCGATGAATTGTATGCCGAGTTGACGTATGGTGATGACCCGTTTGTTTCTATCGCCACTTTCCCTTCGATGCGGGATCGTACAATCATTGTAAACGGTTTTTCGAAATCGTTCGCAATGACCGGATGGCGGATTGGATATGCCACCGGGCCGTCACAGCTTATTCAAGCGATGAACAAGGTTCATCAGTATTGCATCATGTCTTCTCCGACTACCGCACAATATGCGGTCATAGAGGCGTCCTTGCACGGCGATAAAGAAGTCAAAGAAATGCGGGATGAGTATAATCGGCGCAGAAGAGTGATTTTTGACGGATTAAATAAAGCAGGGTTAACCTGCTTTGAGCCGTCCGGAGCCTTTTACGCATTTCCGTCGGTACATGAGTGCGACATGACTTCTGAGGAATTTTGTGAGCGATTGCTGAAAGAGAAAAAAGTGGCCATAGTTCCGGGAAATGCATTCGGAGCCTGCGGAGAAGGGTATGTTCGCATCAGTTACGCTTCCTCAATGGAAAACATCAGGGAAGCCATGAAGCGCATCAAGGACTTTGTCGCCGATGTTAGGAGTGAATAAATAGTATTATGATGGATTTCGAAACCATTCGCCTCCGACTGGAGTCGATGGAGGAGCCGCTTCGCTTGCTTTCCGAGGCTCTTAATATAGAAGCCTTGGGTGATCAGATATCGGAATTGGAGGCGAGAGCACAAGAACCGGATTTCTGGAACGATGTAGAAAACGCCCAAAGGGTTCAGACGAAAATAAGCCGTCTTCAGAAAAGAGTCACAAATTATAAAAATCTGGTCTCGGAGAGGGAAGACCTTCTGGTTCTTTGTGAGCTCGGATCGGAAGCCGAGGACGAGGAGGTTTATCAAGAACTTTCCGAATCTTTTTCCGAGCTGGAACAAAATTTTGAAAGCACTCGATTGGAAACACTTCTTACCGGAGAATACGACCGCAATAACGCAATCTTAACTTTGCATGCGGGTGCAGGAGGAACCGAGGCTCAGGACTGGGTGGAAATGCTTTTTCGGATGTATGGAAAATGGGCCGAGGCGCATGATTTTGAGGTCAAAGAACTAGACTATTTGGATGGAGATGAAGCGGGAATTAAGAGTGTCTCCGTGATGATAAGCGGTGAAAACGCTTACGGATTTCTCCGTTCCGAGTCCGGAGTTCATCGTCTGGTACGAATTTCTCCGTTTGACGCATCGGGAAGACGACACACATCTTTTGCTTCATGCGAGGTGATTCCCGAGTTGGATTCATCGATTCAAATTGAGATCAACCCTTCCGACCTTCGGGTGGATACGTACCGCTCTTCCGGAAAAGGCGGCCAACATGTCAATAAAACCGATTCCGCCGTTCGGCTTACGCATATTCCCACCGGTTGTGTTGCCGCTTGCCAGGCGGAGCGATCACAATTACAAAACAAAGAAACGGCTATGAACATGCTTAAGGCAAAACTGTTTGCTTTGGCTCAGGCCGCCCATATGGAAAAAGTCGAGGATCTTAAGGGAAACCAGATGGATATCGCATGGGGAAGTCAAATCCGCTCGTATGTTTTTTGCCCCTATACCATGGTCAAGGATCACCGGACCGGTTATGAGGAAGCGGATGTTCAGGCCGTTATGGACGGGCGGCTTGACGGTTTTATCAATGCATACCTGTCCGGCGCACAGATCGAGAAATAAAGCGGCTTTATCGATTACTGCTTCCCAAAAAGGCTGTGCCGATTTTTCGACACAGCCTTCATTGAATCATTTCCTTCGCCGTTATCAGCGGTATGTTACTTGATACTTGATTTTGAAACTCGCTACGTCCTCTCCGGCGGTGCTTGCTGAAATATCCGCAAGGATGGACTCGCCCTTTTTGATTTTATCCATTGAAATGGGTGTTCCGATAAATACGTTTTTCGCTCCCTCTTTTTTTACGAAAACAAAGCAGCTACTCTCAACTTTTTCGATGGTTGAAGATGTTGTATAGGAGATCGTTATCTTTTCAATCGAATCATACAGGGAGGATTCTTGGGTTCCCGTATTTCTGAACTTCAAATCAAAATATGCGACAGGACCGGTCCTTGAACCGTTCAGAATTTCATAATCGAAACGCGTCGCAACTCCAGGGGTAGGCGACGGAACCGGGGTAGGACTGGGTGAGGGAGTAGGGGTCGGACTGGGCGTCGGTGATGGGGTAGGTGTAGCAGTCGGGGCAACGGTCGGGGTCGGAATCACGGAAGACGAAGTGTCCGTATCCGTCGGTTCACTGATTGTTTCCGAGGATGCATCGGTTATGGGCGGCTCAAAAGATGATACGGCGGATTGATTTCCGGTGTTGCCGAAAAGATCGGAAAACACAACACCTAAATGAAACTGATTCCAGAGCCAGTAAAATAGGATGGATAAAACGATTAAAACAAGGATAATAATTAAAGGCAGATACTCCGCCGCTTTTTTTCGGGACATGCGATATTGCTGTTTTTGCGGAGAAGTCGTACCCATTTGTTGAGCGGCTGTATACTTTGACCCCGGACGATCCAGATTGGTCAGCGGCTGAACCCCTTTAACCGGAGCAATTTTTGGGGGCTTTTCGTTCTTGCTGTCCGAATACTGACGGCCGGGACGCTCCTTGATTTCGACGCGCTGACGGGGAGGCGGAGTGGATTCGGATTTGGGTTTTTCCGGGGATGCATTTTTTGAAAACACATTAATGCCGTCATCTCTTAATACGGAAGCAACAGAATCATCTCTGGTTTTTAGTCCTTCCGATCGTTCGGGTGCGGCGGCTTTTCCGGATTCGGGCACCCTTGATTCACGAAGCGTATCTATAACGGGTGCTTCGTCAGATGGGTTATCCGAATCATCGAAATCATCAAAGAATTTTTTCCCGGAATTACCTCTCGAAAGCGAGGGTCTTTCTTCGGGTATTTCTGTCGGATTGGATTCCGGTTCCGGATCAATCTTGAAAATCGGCTCCGGGTTCGGCTCGGCTTCAAGAATCGGTTCCGGATCCGCAACGGGCTCATGTTCGGATAATGGAGCATTTTCTTCTTCGGGAACCGATTCCGTCTCGACATCCGTTATCGGCTCCGATACGAGATCCATATCGGAATCGGGTTCGAAGGAAGGAATGTTTTCTGTTTCGGGCACCGATTCCGGTTCGACATCCGTTATCGGCTCCGATACGAGATCCATATCGGAATCGGGTTCGAAGGAAGGAATGTTTTCTGTTTCGGGCACCGATTCCGGTTCGACATCCGTTATCGGCTCCGACACGAGATCCATAACGGGATCGGGTTCGAAGGAAGGAACGTTTTCTGTTTCGGGCACCGATTCCGGTTCGACATCCGTTATCGGCTCCGACACGAGATCCATAACGGGATCGGTCTCCGGGTTAACATCGGATCCAACCGTGGTTTCTTGACCGAGTTCGGATTCCTCGGAAGGAATGAATTCGATCCCCTGCTCCAAATCCGTAAAATTATCCCGAATTTCTCCAACGGTTATGTTGTCAACAGATTGACTGCTTGAATCTGGAGTTTTTGATTCATCTTTTTCATGCGAAACATCATCAAAAACCTCCGGAATATCATAAGAACCACCGGATTGTGGTTGTATGGGCTTAAACAAAGGGACATTCAGGTCTTCAAGCTCAATATCAAAAGGATCGTCCGAAATCTGCGCAAATTCATCGACTGAAATGGGGTCGTTATCCGAACGGGAAGAAGTGTTTATTTCGTCCGGTACGGAAGAATCAACAAATTCCCGGGTAAGCTCCGCTTCCCCATGATTCTCTTGGTTATCAAAGTCGTCATCGGGTAAGGTATCGTCTTGATTATGTTTCGTATCATTTGAAATATCGTCGGAAGATGATGTTCGGGTCGCCCGATCCCTTAATGCTTCGGATACTGTTTTAGCGGAATCGCTTGCTTTGAAGGAGAGAAAAATCGGGAACGATGCGTCAGCGATATCATGAAGCTCATCCTCGTCCTTCGTATACATTACCGGCGAGTATTCCGGATCAATCGAATCGGGAGAAGCATCCTCATTTGCGGGCGCAACGTTTTCCGAATCATTCTCGGATTCGTCCTTTGAAAAGAGAACGGTCTCTTTTTCATCGTCACTGGAAGCCATGGACTTATAATAAGTTCCGAAAACGGAAGACGAGTCATCCTGCGGATCGTTTTCCGTGTCTTCCGGCTGATAATGGATTAATCTTTCGGGAATTCGTGACTCATCTTCACCGGGCTGTTTCCCTCTTAACATGATCAACACCTCCGAGACATTACCGAATTATAGAAATACAATATCACAAAACGACGTTTCTACCAACGATAACGCAAATTGAATGATTATCTTTCTGCACGGATAATGATAAAGTCAATTTATGGTTTGACACGAATGCCCTTCAATGCTACAATTGCTTCGCACTAGACAAAAGAGACGCTCGTGTGGCGGAATCGGCAGACGCAACGGACTTAAAATCCGTCGGGATAGAACCCGTACCGGTTCAAGTCCGGTCACGAGCACCAACTTTCGTTTTTTTGCACAAAATACCGCGGAGTGGAGCAGTTGGTAGCTTGTCGGGCTCATAACCCGAAGGTCGCGAGGTTCGAGTCCCGCCTCCGCAACCAAGGGGCTGTCTCAAAAGACTTGTAACAAAGTCAAATGAGGCAGCTTTTTCTGTCTACACAGAATTGACGGACCGCCCTTTCGCGCCGGTGCGAAAAGTCCTACTAAACCCGCCGGCGCATGGGTATTCTTCGTTTTGAGACAGTCTCTTCTTCTTGTCTTAGAAAAATTATCCATAATCACTCTGCATAAGTTTTCCGTATGAAATGGGTTCATTTTTGTTCAAACGCGAGTTTGTCATGTTCTTTATTGAATTATTGATCATTTCGCGTTATTATCACTACATAAGGTCACGCCGGTGTCTTTGTGATGTCGTGCGATAAGAGGAGGAGGGTTTCCCTATGAAAAAGCTGTTGAAGATTCTTATTGCTTTGTTGATTGCGCTGTCCATGGCGTTTTCTGTTTGTGCTTGCGATTTTGATTTCCTGGGTGGTCGCGATAATGAACGGGATGAAGATGACGAAGACGAAGATGATGAGGACGACGAAGACGACGAGGATGACGAAGACGACGAGGACGAGGACGACGACGACGATGAGGACGACGAAGACGACGAGGATGATGAAGACGACGAAGATGACGAAGACGATGAGGATGATGAAGACGACGAAGATGATGAGGATGATGAAGATGATGAAGATGATACGGGAATTACTCTTTCCGGTGCAAAAGATTTGGGCTGGCCGGAGCAATTAGTCGGTATCGTTCCTGATCCCAAGGAAATCGTTACTTGGATATCTTCTGGTGATTTCGGTACTTCTCTTTCCATCGAGGGAATGACCGAGGATGAAGCCTACGAGTATGCCGATGTTTTGAAGGCCGCCGGATTTTCTAAGGATGCGTATACCGGTACTACGGGAGATAGCTTCACATTTGGAGGCTCTGACGAGAGCTCGGCCTATGTTTCTCTTTCCTGGTATGACGACGGAACGGCTTATATCGCCTATTATGTACCTTACGATCAGGAATAATGTTGCGCGTTTATTGACCCGCTAGGATCGGGAGTGTCGGGTTCCGACACTCCCGTTATATTTCAGGATGCGATATGACGGATAGAGAAAAGAAAGCGAATGAAAGAAACAGAAAAGGGAAGCGAGCCGCAGCAATCGGGATTGTGGCAAATGCTTTGATGTTTGCCGCGAAATTGGCGGTAGGTGTCGTTTCTTCTAGTGGCGCTGTGCTTGCGGATTCCGTAAACAGTTTATCGGACTCGTTAACCGGAATCGTGAATTTCTTTGGGTTTTATTTGTCGGACAAGCCGGCGGACAGAGATCATCCTTTCGGGCACGGGCGGATTGAATACATTAGCTCTTTGCTTATTTCGTGTGTGATTATTTTGGCCGGATACGAATTTCTGGTACGCTCGATCAAGGGAATTCTCCGGCCCGTATCGATTGTATTTGAGCCTTTCATGGCTTTTGTTTTGTCGGTTACGATTCTTATGAAGATTGGGATGTTCATATACTATCGGAGGGTTTCAAAACGAATCAAATCCGAGTCCATTCGGGGGGCATCGTTGGATAGTATTTCCGATGTCGCGATTACTTCCGTCGCTCTTGCCGGATTGATCGTGTCTTCGAAAACCGATTGGATGATTGACAGTTATATCGGAGTGGTTGTGTCACTTGTCGTTATGATTTCCGGGTTTTCCTCCGCAAAATCCTCCGTTTCATATATCATCGGAAAAGAAGCGGATCCGGAAATTGTTAGAAGTTTGACCGAAGTGATCACAAAACATGTGAAAATTGAGGGGGTACATGACGTTGCGGTTCATGATTACGGGCCCGGAAGACAGGTAGCTTCCGCTCATGTTGAGATATCCTCCGATATGTCCCTCAAGGAGGCTCATCAAGTCGTCAGTGACATTGAAGAACGAGTCTTTTGTGATTTGAATATTCCGATTACAATTCACGTTGATCTACGTTCATAAAACTGCGAATGTGTATGTTCTGTCCCGGTCGATAATTAAAAAATTTCGTGTAAATACATAGAATGAAGAGGATTTCGTTTTTGAACGGTCGGAAAGAAAATATATACAAAAGGTTATCGGTTATTGTAGAGTCGATCAAAAAAGCAGATTCGTTTTTAGAAAAAAACAAAATCTACGCAATCCTTTGTATTGCAATTATTTGCGTTGTTTCGGTATTACTCTGGAACAGTTTTTATCAAACGAAAACATTTTCTAATTATGCGAACAGTGTGTCCTCGAGTATTCATATGGTTGAGGGGCAGAGTGTGCGTTTTTCTTTTGACGCGCAGAGGAGCCGTCTGTCATCAATAATCCTTGAAAAGGATGCGTCAAAATCCAGATTAAATGAAACGGATACTATTGATTTTACCATATATGATTCAGCAGGAAATCAAGTCGCTTGGAAAGAAGTTTTTTTGTATCATCCGCACAGAAATTATATATCCGTGATGCTTACCGGAATGGCGTTGACCCGCGGAGAGCGGTACACTGCTGAAATGACTGTTTCCAATCTGACGGCGACATCGGTTTTATATATGAAAATGCATTCGGTAAGTGTGTTTGAAACGGAACTGAACGAATCGGTTACTTTTGATACTCCCTTAGGGTTCAGATATGTACCCAATGTTTCTTATAATTACAGTGTTCTGTCTATGTTGAGCATGGCGGTTCATGTTTCATTTTTTGTACTGTCTGCCGCCGTCCTTTTCTTCGATCGTATTCGGAAAACAGTCCTGTTTTGTGACGCGTATCGATCCACCATCATAATTCTTTTTCTTTATGTTTTCACGGAAATGTTGAATGTTGCCCGAGATGACGCTCTTCAGTTCCTGTTTCCGTTCGGGAACAAGACGATTATCCTCATAGCATCCGCCATCGTGATCATTACAATAATTTATCTGGTTTTGTACTTTGTCAGTGCACGAGGGTCTCTGGCTATGTTTATAACGGCTTCCCTGGTCATCACACTCGGGTATATCAATCACTCGAAAATTGTTATGCGCGGGGATCCGTTTATGCCTTGGGATATTTATGCAGCCGGTGTTGCTGCGAAATGCTCATCGCAATATGATTTTCGAATCACCGTTCAATTTGTTGCTTCTTTCTTCATGGTTGCGGCGATCATTCTGATGATCCGTCTTTCGCACCGATCCAGAATAAAATCGGTGAAAATTCGAATGATCGGACTTATTGCCACCTTGGTGGCAGGGACGGCTTTTTCGTGTGGGTTTCTTTTTCAATCGGATCTTCACAAGAAACTGGATATATCTTATTCACTTTATCCACCGCTGGAAAGCTATAACGAGAACGGAACCATTTTGTCATTTTTCCTTCATTTAAACAACATAAAACCCAAGGGTGTCATCGATAATACGCCGGAGCAGGCGGCGGATATCATCCGTAAGTATGATCAAATCAAAGATGATCTCGGTCTGGACCGACAAATCTTTACTCAAAAGGAAAAACCGAATGTAATCTGCGTAATGAGCGAGTCATTTGCGGATCTCAGACTGATTCGTGATTTCCGGACTTCCGAGCCGGTCTTGCCTTTTTATGACTCGATTTTAGATGATACATTACACGGGGAGCTACAGGTGTCCATTTTTGCCGGAGGAACATGCAATACCGAATTTGAGTTTCTTACCGGATATTCCGTTGCCGGCCTTTTACCCGGATCTTCCGTGTATACCTTTTATATTAAGGAGCCGATGCGGGCGATGCCGACACTATTTAGGGAAAATGGATACAGAACCCTAGCAATACATCCCTTTGATCCTCAGTGGTGGGATCGTGACCGAGCATATCCAATGCTCGGGTTTGACGAATATATCAGTCAAGGGGATTTTGAAGAACCCAAAATCGTTCGGAGATTTATCAGCGATGAATCCGCTTTTTATCGCATCATTGAGGAGTACGAGAAGACACCGATCGACACTCCGTTTTTTACGTTTTGCATTACCATGCAAAACCATGCGGATTACTCTGTTCGATGGGAAAACCAAAAATATGACATAAAAATCGAAAGCTTTTCGGGAAGCAGTTTTCCGTATGCTGAGAATTATCTTTCCCTGCTCAGGGAATCCGACGACGCTCTTCGAATTTTGATCGAGTACTTTCAATCGGTCGACGAACCGACACTCATCGTATTTTTCGGAGATCATTTGGCAACCTTGGATCACGGTTTTTACGACATGTTATTGGATACCAACATTAATCAAATCTCAGCGGAAGAGTCTCTTCCCTTATATTCTACTCCGTACCTTATATGGTCCAATTATGATTTGCCGACGGGATATATGGGATTGACCAGTCCGAATTTTTTAGGGCAGGCAATCCTTGATTATGCGGGCATCCGTTCGCCCGCACAACGTTCATGCCTTCGCGTTTTGGGGGAGCATGTATCAGCGATTAGTGCGCTTGCTGTTTTTGATAAAAATGGGTATCCATGGCTTAACCGAGAAAATCTGCCGGAGGAAGTTATCGAGATAATCATGGATTATGAGCGTATTCAATACGGAGATATCTTTTTCCCCGAGGCGGAAGGTATAGAATGACGGACAAGCATAAACCGTAAGGTTTTATTTGTCCGCGAAAATAGAGTATAATCCAAATCAGACTTTATGAGGGGACTTTCATGTCACGAGACGAGAATCATTCGGTTCCGGAAGATCATACGCTGAGCTCGGCGGTTCGCGCCCTGATACTCGGCTTTTTTGCGATCGTTTTGGCGGTGGTATCGGTTTCGTTTGCCATTCACCACATGCGGGAAGGATTTGAATCCGAATACAGGAAGCAATTCAATCTCCAACTCAAGGCTCTTGCGACCAATGCAATGCTTGTGATTGACGGGGATGAAATAGAGGCGGATCCGGTTGCCGCCGGTATGAAGTATCCCGCGATCATTAATCTGATGCTTCCGAGCCCTTCCGAAAATTCCTTTTCACAAATTGATTATGGTATTTTTGCCTGTTACGGACAAGGAACATTGGCAATTCTCCACATCAGCGATGACCAGAATCTGGTCTATATCGAAACGGCAATCAACAAATGGAACAACAGCAATCCCGAGCCGTATGAGATTGAAACCAAAGAAAAAAATAGCCTCCTAATCCCGATTTTGAACAGTCAGGGAGTGATCGTCGGTCTGTTTGAAATAACGGGAAGCCACTCGTCACTACGACAATACGGGGACGTTTTGGAAGGGAAGTTGCTATTGGCTGTTATTGTATCTGCGTTATTGGGCTTGCTTTTGTTTTCCGTTCAGTATTTCGTTCCGAAAGTACTGACACTTCTCCGGAAAAGAGAGGTGAACGAGGAATGAGTATACTTCCGATTCTCGGGCTCTCTACTCCGCCTCAAGGGAAAAAATCATTAGCGACCCAGTTATCCTACACCTTCGTTGTCACATTGATTATTCTTTTTGTCGTTTCGTCAATCATTACCACGGCGTATGTTGCCGTTCTTGAAAAGGAGCGAGCGGAATCGATGCAGGCCGTTGCATTATCCTGCGGACTTAATCTTTCGGGAACAACCATCGGTGAAGGAATGAACTATCCGCTCCCGTCGTATGAGTACGCGAATGACAAACCATATATCGTAAATATATATTTAAGTGCCGGTAATACTTTCGTTCGCGTCTATTCCTCAGAATTCGAGAATAAATCGGACGGGGAGGACCAGAGCCTTTTTATTCTCGATAATGTCGGATCCGAATACAAAAAAGCGTTTGATCAGATGACCGTCGAGTTGTCCTCCAGATCGGAGTCCGATATTTCATATCAAACAGCCGTTGCTCCGATCGTTGGTTCAGCGGGTGCCTCATCGGGAATCATTGAGGTGATGATGCCTGAAAAGGATTTTCACGGAACGGTTAACGGGTTCTCGTTATCATGGGTCTTTACGATCTTTTCCATTTCATTGTCAATAACGATTGTGTATTACCAAATGCATAAAATGCTCAGAACCGTGTTTTCGAAACCCGATATGGATTTACCGAAGGTGATTCGATACGGGCTTTCCGCTTGTGAATCGATTGCATTCTTTTCCGCGATGGCACTTGTTATTCCTCCGCTGATTATTCCTCGTTTTCTGATCGGTTCCGGTTTTTTTGCGGAATATCCCGAGTTTGTGGTGCAAATCATGATTGCATCGTCCCTTGTCCTGTTTTCCGTAGGGTTTTTCGGGTTTCGTTCCATACGCGTTCGTTTGTTTAATCGACTTACGGCCCGAGTGACATTGGTTCTTTCTGTGGTTGTATCCTTTGTCCTTCTATTGATCAACGGAATTTTTTCCAACCCGGTGGTGTTTGTCCTCCTGCAGATGCCGATTGCTTTCGGGCTTGGCATGATGTTTTATTTTCAAAGAGAGTACCGGATGTACGCCGGAAGATTGGGACATAAAGGATTCGATATCAAAACGATTCATAGTAAACAGTTTACAAACCTGCTTCTCGGCAGTGCTGTCGGAGCGGTGATGGCGGGAATGATTTACGATCGATTCGGATTATTGGCGGTGCTACTGATCTGCGGTGCCGCACTTTTTATCGTAGCGATTATTACGTTGCTTTTCGTTCAACACTGCCCGTCGTCCAACGAACCCGCGATTCATTTTTCGACGTTCCTTTACGCCCTCTCGAATCGAAAATCCGGTGCTTTTCTTTGGAGCACGGTTGTTTCTGCCGGTATGATGCTTTCCTTTTTTATCGGCTTTTTACCGAACTATCTGGGCTCGGTCGGAATATCTCTTGCTACTGTATCGTTCTACTATATGCTTTTTGCTCTTTTTTGCTGTGTTATCATTCGAATTATTCTTACACTCGCGAACATTCGACTGCGCGTCGTTTCCACGGTGTGGGTTTCATCCTTACTTCAGCTTATCGGGTACTTGCTTTTCGCTTTACTCCCGACGGCAAAGGTCCTCGTTATCGCCGTCGCTCTGTTTGGCATGGCAATGGGTCTCCATGAATTCAAATTTCTGGACTATTACACAACCCTGATCCGTGAAGAGAAGCGCTCCATTGCGGGGATTATATTTGAGCGATCCTTTGCGAACGGCGTCGCTGTGGCTGTGATTCCGCTCAGTATATCCTTGATGTTTTCTTCGGCTCGCATCCCGCTTCTGATATATTGCCTGATTTGTGCAGCGGTGGTTCTCGCATATCCCGTAATGAATCTGATTCATGTTCCCTCGGCAGATGTAGATCGTCCGATGATCGGAGATCCGTTTGTTGAAGCAACGCCCGATTGGGAAAGTGAGAATGAATATGACGAGACGGAGGAATATTACGGTCCGTTTCTGCACGATCGAAACCATGAATCTCCATGGGAGGATGAAAACGATGTGCTGCCGTATTATCCGGATGAAAGCGATTCTTTTGATTCGGATCAATACGAAGGAGGAAAATGGGTATGAATTCATGGAATGAACGCTTAACGCGCGAAAACATCACCGATTTTTTTAATGAATATGCTCCTCCCGCTTACAAGTCTGTTTATCGGATGCTTGGGGACACTGCCCGAACCGAGAATGTATTGCTTTATTCTTTTGTCGAAGTGTATCGTCAACGTAATTCCGGTGATTCGGAGGATCCGGTTACACTTTTCGGACAAATTTTGCAAAAACGAGCGGCACTGATCGCCGTAAAGTATCCTTTGCCGGAAAACTATCGATTTTCAGTCCGAAGCTTGGATGAATTCACGCAAAACACTTTATTGTCTGACATCATTCATAAAATTGACTCCTTTTCATTTCGTGCGGTTGATGTCATTTCCGCATCATCTGCCCGAAAGCTGACCGGGGGCGCATCGCTACCGCGATTCGGAGCCGGTGTCGGTGAATCGGGATTATCGATTCAACTGATTATTCAACTGCTGATCGTCGGCCTGATTATCGCGGGTGTAACTTATTTCGGTGCAATGAGCGGATTTGATGTTCGCGACTCGATTCCGGATTACCGGATTACGTCCGAACAGAATACCGATGAGAAATTAGTTGCCGCGCTTCAATATTTACCTCTTCGCCTCAATGCAAACAACGTTTTCAAGGAAGTATTGCCTGCCATACCTTCACCGAATCAGATTGACGAGTCATCAGAAACATCCGAAAACACGACGGATGTCACGATTGATGGAGAAACCGAGATTTCTGCGACACGCGGATGAATTTATTCTAAGGTCATACGATGTTTTTCTAAATGCGAGACAAAGGGATTTTCAACGTGAATTCGGCTCCTTTTTGACCTTCCGAGCGATTACTTGCGAATATGCATCCTTTGTGATCTTCGGCGACGGCTTTTACCAAGGCAAGTCCGATACCGTGCTTGCCTTTTTCTCCGCGAACAAAACGATTAAAAAGTATTGGTAAAAGGTCCTCAGGGATTCCGTCACCGTCGTCTGTAACCGTAATCGTCGCGAACATATCGTCGGTTTTCAGTTCGATGTCAATTCGACTCTGTGCATGTCGTATTGCATTAGAAAGAAGATTTTCTATTGCACGAAATAAATCGCTTTCGTTACCAAGGACTGTAACCGCTCCTTCCGGAAAAGAAAAATTCAAATTCTTCTTGGCCAAAATTACCGATCCGCGAATATTTTCGATAACGGAATCCAGAGTTTCCCTTAAATCGATCAAGCTCTTTTTCCCGGAGTGTGATCCGGACGAGGATAAATCCAAGCGAGACAAGGTCAAGAGGTTTTCAACCATGTCGGAAAGACGTTTCGATTCCGATATAATAATGTCCGTTGCTTCGTCGGGATTCTCAAACACGCCGTATTTTATGCCTTCCGCATAACCTTGAATAGACATGAGCGGAGTTCTTAATTCGTGTGAAGCGTTTTGGAAAAACGTTTTTTGATCCGTGTCCGCCTTAGATAACCGATAGGCCATCAGGTTCATGTCCGATGCCAATGAATCCAGCTCAATATCGGTAAATTTACACTCCAGCGGCTTAAAGTCTCCGGCACCGATTCGGCTTGCGAATGTGGTTAATTTGTGCAAGGAACGAATAATGTTGTTGGAAACAAGCATGGATGTAATGATGGATAAAAATAGAGCGGACAACAATATGATGTACAGAGTCTGATCCAAACTTTGTGCGAATCGTGTATAGGGAGAACTGTCCAAGTAGAAAAGAAGGTATGAGTCGGGGGAACGATCGTCTTCTAAAAAAGTCATCCGGTTAAAAGGGACGAGCAATATATACAAAACGGATGATTTGATTTCCAGAACATGCTCGCTTCGGATGTTCAAGTCGACTTTTTGTTTTTCCAAAACGGATTTGATCGAATTCACACGAACCCGCTCGGGGAATGAATCGGTTGATTTCGGATAGTTCACATACAGGTATTCGTCGAGCATGGCGATTTTTACATCAGAACTGCCCGAAACCGACTGGATCAACTCAATAACGGTGGCTTTCTTTTCTGCGGGCGTTTTAAACAAGGCCAAAATGCTCATATTATTCGCAAGTTGAAGCGTATGAGCGGAGGTTGTAAGCAGTTTTTCCTTGGAATCCGATTGTATATAGCTTTGGATTACCATGCGGAAAGCAATCGAAACCGTAGAAAACGTAATGAGAAACACTAAAAAAAACGCGGCGAAAATGTGTAGTCGTAAACTGATTTTTTTCCCAAACATCGACACCTCTTACGCTGATATTCGAAATGCGTTATTAATCAGACTTTATTCTCCTTGGGACTTAATCGAAACCCGTATCCCCATACGGTTTTGATTTCCACATTCGTTTTCGCGAGTTTTTTCCGAAGGCGTTTTACCGTATCATCGGCGACTCTTGTTTCTACCTCAGTTTCATAGCCCCATAGTCGATCCAGAAGTTCGGTGCGCGGAATTGCCCGGTCCTTATTCAGAATCAAATAGGATAGAAGAGCAAACTCGTTGGGTGTGAGCTGAAGATCTGTTCCTTCCGCGAAAGCGGTTTTGGATTTTGAGTCAATCCGGATATCCTCGTATGAGCTGACTCCGTACAAGGGTTTGTCCGACAAGTCCGTATCGATTCTTCGAAAAATGGCTTTGACCTTGCTGACTAATTTCATCGGGCTGAAGGGTTTGGTAAAATAATCGTCACTTCCGAGCGAAAGACCGGATATATAATCCGCATCGCTGTCCCTTGCCGTAAGCATGATGATCGGAACCCCGCTGATTTTTCGAATATCCTTACAAATCAGGAAACCGTCTCGTCCCGGCATCATAATATCCAGTATGACCAGATCGGAAGGGACGACAGAGAAATGCCTCAGAAGTGACTCTCCGTCTTCAAAAGAACGAACAACATAGCCTTCGCGCTCCAAAAAGGTTCGTACGAGATTTCGGATGTTGGATTCGTCATCCGCGATATAAATAGTCTTCGTCATGAGAGCTCCCGGATCATTTTAAGTACGCGTTCAGTATAAATGAATTACCTTTTTATGAAAAGGGAGTAATCTTCCGTACAGATCAGCACACATGATTCGCCGAAATTATTTTACTATAAAGAATCCCCGAGTCCTTGATCGTGCGTTCGCCGGTGAGAAAGTCTACATATACCAATCCAAAACGCTCAAAATATCCTCGCGCCCATTCAAAATTATCTAAAAGCGACCAATGAAAATAACCGCGGATATCAATCCCGTCCTCAATGGCTTGTTGAAGGAACGAAAGATACAGACGAATATGGTCGATTCTGTCGTGATCGTGAACCTTACCATCCGAATGGATCCAATCATTTCCGCTCATTCCGTTTTCGGTGACCAATATAGGCATGCCGTATCGCTCATAGCAGAATCGATTTGCCCAATACATACATTCGGGCCGGACCGGCCAGCCGTTTGCGGTTTTTGCATGACCGGGGACACGATCATGAACAAGAATCCCCCCATCCGGACTCTCCGATACGAAATCACCGGAATACAAATTGATACCGAGATAATCGATCGGTTGGCTTATTATCTTCATGTCGTCCGAACCCATTTTGGGCAAAATGGATTCGAAACGCAAAAGGTATTCCTCCGGATAATGCCCCTTGAAAATCGGGTCTGTGTAAATCACTCCGGATGAAGCAAAAGCGTCGGGAAGACTAAACTGTCTTCGTCTGGCTGCATCAATATCCTTGTCTGAAGAAGGGATAGAGCTCATCGGAGTGGACTGAGTGAAGGTGATTCTCGGGGTCTTTTTGGCATGCTGACGGATTGTACGTGCAATTTTTCCGTGAGCGAGTAAAGCGTTGTGAACGGCCAACGCCATTTCTCTGTCACTTGAGGTATGTCCGGGCGCATGCTGTCCCGTCTTATAACCTTCATTGATAAAACATTGAGGTTCGTTCAGCGTAATCCATTGGGTGACCCGATCCGAGAACGAGTCCATGAGTATTTTTGTGTATTCTTCAATCCAATCCGAGACGGATGGATTCGTCCATCCACCCCGAACATGTAAAGCGTAAGGAAGATCCCAATGAAAGACGGTAATGTACGGTTCAATACTATGAGAGAGGAGCAAATGAATTAATCGATCGTAAAAATCAATCCCTTTGGTGTTGATTCTACCGGTTCCATCCATGAGAATTCGTGGCCATGAAATGGAAAATCGATAAGCCTTGACCCCTAAATCGGCCATGATTTTTACATCCTCATCCAAACGATGATAATGATCTGCCGAGATACGCGCGTGGTGTGATCCGAAAACCTTTCCCGGTGTTTCACAAAAAGAATCCCATACGGATAAGCCGCGATCCGAAGAGTCGGATCCTCCTTCCACCTGGAAGGAAGCAGTGGATACACCCCAAATAAAATCAGTCGGGAAACCCATCGATCATTCTCTCCTATTCTTCATTATGCTCATATTATATCTACCGCGAGTGAATATTTATATTTCGATTATGCCGAAAGAGAACAAAGTCTGTTATTTTTTTGCCGGTAAGTGTATATTATAATAATCATAAAGACATAATTCGGAGTTGATCCACAAGGAGCGGGAAGAGTGTTTGATATTTTAGTCACGGGGGGAGCCGGATATATCGGATCACATACGTGCGTGGCACTTCTGGAGGCGGGATTTTCGGTCGTAATTGCCGATGATTTGTCAAACAGTAAATTCGAAGCGGTTTCCAGAATTCGCTCTATTACGGGAAATAAGGTTACTTTTTATCCCTACGATATTACCGATGAAATTGAACTGGAAAGAATATTTACCCGACATGCCATTCGCTGTGTCGTTCATTTTGCAGGAAAGAAGGCAGTCGGCGAGTCCGTGGAGATGCCGCTGGAGTATTACCGCACCAACTTACTATCAACCATTTCTTTGTCCAGAGTAATGAAGCGGCACGGAGTTAAAAACATCGTTTTCAGTTCATCGGCTACCGTTTACGGAAATTCAAAGAAGGTTCCGTATTCCGAAAAATCTCCGACGGGAAATTGTACCAATCCCTATGCATGGACAAAATGGATGAACGAACAAATCCTTTCGGATGTAGTCCGATCCGATCCGGATTGGTCGGTTGTAATTCTTAGATACTTCAATCCGGTAGGTGCCCACACCTCCGGAAAAATCGGTGAAGATCCTCTCGGACTACCCAATAATCTTTTCCCGTATCTGACGCAGGTCGCGGTCGGAAAACTCGAGCAATTGCCGATATACGGATCCGATTATCCGACCAAGGACGGGACCGGAATTCGCGACTATATTCATGTTATGGATCTTGCGGAAGGACACGTATCGGCGGTTCGAAAATGCCTCCGCGATTTTGGAGTGCAGATCTATAATCTTGGTTCCGGAAAGGGGCATTCCGTTTTCGAGGTGATTCACGCTTTCGAAGAAGCAACCGCGAGGAAGATTCCGTATGTAATCTGTCCGAGAAGAGAAGGAGACGTTTCCGCTTCGTATGCTTCAACGAAAAAGGCTGCAGAAGAACTACACTGGAAATCGAGACGGACCCTTGCGGACATGTGTACGGATGCATGGAGATGGCAGGAGTCCAATCCGCAAGGCTATTGTTGATTAACGGGAAGGGAATAAGTGCGGGTTGCTCCGCCTTAAATGATCATGCAATCAAACAGACATTCGGAAATCGGATATCGGGAATCAAGTTCTTCCGCAAAGGGGAAAGCATTGCTCGGGCTTTATATCGGTATGCTTGTGGTCATTTGCGTTATTTCTTTTACCTTCGGAGCTTCTTTTGCGTATAAGGATTATTTGCTTGGACTTCCGTCATATGTTCCTCAGGGAACCGATGCGACTATGGTAAACGAGGATGGATCTTTCGTAAATATTTCGGAAATAATCGCATCGGAAACAACTCAAATTGCAATTCCCGAATTCGAACATATCCACAATATCCTGCTGATCGGAATCGATAGTCGATCCAAATCCTATTCCAAGGACGGTTCGGGCAGCAGAGCCGACATCATTATGATTCTCACCGTGAATGAGAAGGATGGAACCATCAAGCTTCTTTCAATCGCCAGAGATTCATACGCATATATTCCCGGGTTCAGCGATCCTCAGAAGATCAACGGTGCCATGACATACGGAGGACCGGAACTGCTGATGGCCACAATCGAAAATTCATTGAGAATCGAATTGAATGATTATGCATTTGTCAATTTCTACCATATGGAAAAGGTGATTGACTCCGTGGGCGGTGTTTACGCATATGTTTCCGAGGCGGAAAGAATAAATGAGGGCGGCTTAAATTCTCTTTTAGCCGGTGATAATATTGAAAAAGGCCTGGAGCCTGAAACCAATCTTCTGCAAACATCCGGTACTCAGTTGTTAAACGGTAGACAGGCCGTAATGTATTCCCGGATTCGCAAAGTCGGCGGGGGGGATTACGAGCGATCCAAGAGACAGGTGGAGGTTTTGGAAAGTTTGCTGAAACGCTTTATGAACCGTTCGCTGAGTGGACAGGCATCTGCACTTGAAAAAATGCTTCCGCACGTTTCAACCAATATTCCGCGTGACAGGATCGAATGGTATGCCACGACATTCCTTTCCCAATTGAAGTCGCCCGAATTTGTTTATGAAAAATTGCCGCTCAACGGATATTCCAATCAGGGCATATACAGTGACTTTTACGCGCGTCAGTGGAGTATTCGACCGGACTGGAACGGAATGATTCCGTTCGTTCAAGAATATATCTTCGGTGAGAACTTTCCGGTTGACCCGGTACGTACCATTCCTAATGCGCCGAATTCCGGCGAGTAATCGCGGATGAGGATCGACCGGGTCGCGCATTCAAATGTTTCGAGGTATGATTTGGGATAACCCATCCCCTTTTTTCCGGATATTCTCTGTATTACGTCTTGACACAAGATGGGATTCGGCTTATATTTAGTATTGCTTTAGCACTCTTTGGTTGTGAGTGCTAAAATGATCAAATACACAAGGGAGGAATGAACATGACGATGAAACCGCTGGGTGACAGAGTTGTAATCAAGATGTTGGAGGCCGTCGAAACAACAAAGAGCGGAATTGTGCTCGCAGGAACGGCAAAAGAAAAGCCGCAGGTGGCGGAAGTGGTTGCTGTCGGACCGGGTGGTCTGGTTGACGGAAAAGAAGTCACCATGAACGTTTCCGTCGGCGACAAGGTTCTGATCAGTAAATATGCGGGCACCGAGGTGAAGGTGGACGGTATTGAGTATACGATTTTGCGTCAAGGTGACATTCTTGCTATCGTCGAATAAATCGAAAAACGGAGGTAATCAATTATGGCCAAGGAATTGAAGTATTCTGAGGACTCAAGAAAAGCACTCGAAATCGGTGTGAACAAGGTTGCGGATACGGTACGCATCACGTTGGGTCCGAAGGGAAGAAACGTCGTTTTGGACAAGAAATACGGTGCTCCCCTGATAACAAACGACGGGGTTACGATTGCTAAGGAGATTGAGTTAGAGGATCGTTTTGAAAATGCCGGAGCACAACTGGTCAAGGAAGTCGCTTCCAAAACCAACGATGTCGCCGGAGACGGAACAACGACAGCTACGTTACTTGCTCAGGCAATTATTCGTGAAGGACTGAAAAATGTTGCCGCGGGTGCCAATCCGATTATTCTTCGGAAAGGAATGCAGATCGCGGTTGAAAAAGCGGTCGAATTTTTGGCAAGAGAAGCGAAAAAAGTGGACGGTTCCAAAGATATCGCGCGTGTTGCTTCAATTGCGGCCGGCGATGATTACGTCGGCGAATTGATTGCCCGATCCATGGAAATGGTATCATCCGACGGTGTCATTACCGTGGAGGAGTCCAAAACTATGGGTACCGAGCTCGAGGTCGTCGAGGGAATGCAGTTTGATCGCGGCTATCTCTCTTCATATATGTGTACGGATATGGACAAGATGGAAGCCGTCCTGGATGACCCTTATATCCTGATCACAGATAAAAAAATTACGAATATTCAGGATATTCTCCCGCTGCTTGAAAAGGTCGTTCAACTCGGCAAAAAACTGATGATTATCGCTGAGGATGTTGAGGGAGAAGCGCTGGCGACTTTAATTGTAAACAAATTACGCGGAACCTTTACTTGTGTCGCAGTGAAGGCGCCCGGATTCGGTGACCGCAGAAAAGCAATGCTTGAGGATATTGCTATTCTGACCGGCGGTCAGGTGATCACGGAGGATCTGGGTCTTGACCTCAAGGAAGCGGAGATCGATCATTTGGGTAAGGCTCGTCAGGTTAAGATTGACAAAGAAAATACGATTATTGTTGACGGAGCAGGTGATGATGCCGACATCAAGGCAAGAGTAAATCAGATTCGCAAACAAATTGAAGACACGACCTCCGACTTTGATCGGGAGAAGCTTCAGGAACGCCTTGCGAAAATGTCCGGCGGTGTTGCCGTTATTAAGGTCGGAGCCGCAACCGAGACCGAAATGAAGGAGAAAAAACTTCGGATCGAGGATGCCCTGGCTGCGACGAGAGCCGCAGTCGAGGAAGGCATCGTTCCCGGCGGAGGAACCGCCTATATTAATGCTCTTCCGGACGTGAAGTCTTTACTGGATAATTATACCGGCGATGTCCAGACGGGAATTCGTATCATTGTGAAAGCGCTTGAGGAGCCGGTACGTCAGATTGCCGCGAATGCTGGTCTGGACGGCAGTGTAATCTGTGAAAATATTAAGAACAAGCCGACCGGTATCGGATTTGACGTTCTTGCGGAGCAGTACGTGGATATGTACGAGGTCGGAATCGTTGATCCTGCAAAGGTCACCCGATCCGCGCTTCAGAACGCCGCTTCCGTTTCATCCGTTTTACTGACCACCGAGGCGGTCGTATGTGACATTCCGGAGCCTGAGCAACCGATGCCCAATCCGGGCGGAGGGATGTACTGATCCGAAATGAAATATAACAGCCGGTGCGGAATGTCCGTGCCGGCTGTTTTATTATGATTCCCGACGTTTCATTTCTATGAAAAATAAGATATGATTATTAGCATAATGCGAATATCGGAGGGATTAGGTGAAAGACGTTTTTCTTGAAAAAATTGTTACTCATCGCAAGAGTCCGTTTGAGTTGTTTTTAAAATTCATGATTGTGCTTACAACGATTACGGTCATTTTGGTAGTCAATTTAAATGTTATGTTTTATATACCTCAACTCATGCCCTTGGCTTTGATGCTTTCGTTCGGACTTGTATATTTGGGCTATCGACTTTTTACTTCCATCAATGTGGAGTACGAATACTCTTTGACCAATGACGACCTTACAATCGAGAGGATTTCCGCCAAGCGAAAGAGGAAGGTTGTTTTTTCCGCCAGCTGTAAAAGTTTTGAACGTGTCGCCCCGATATCGGATCCGGAATATCTGAATAGACTTAAATCTTCTGCGGCATTTATTGATTTTTCATCGTCCGACAGAGA
This sequence comes from Clostridiaceae bacterium, assembly GCA_012729635.1. Lineage (GTDB taxonomy): Bacteria > Bacillota > Clostridia > Saccharofermentanales > Saccharofermentanaceae > JAAYCT01. The sequence goes on from JAAYCT010000009.1 coordinate 107,203, forward strand.
AATAACATGGTACATTTTCTTAACTCGCGGAGGAAGAAAAACAACGATTCTATTTGATTATGATGAGCGGTTTATCTCTGTTTTTCAGCGTTACAATCCGAGGAATGTAGTTTTGACCTGAGATAACGATTGGGAGGAAATGATCATGACAAGAGCCCTCAAATCCGAAAAAGCATTAACAAGAGCGGAAAAATCATGGATCGGTTACGATTGGGCGAATTCCGTATATGCAACAATCATTATGGCCGCATTATTTCCGATTTATTTCGGTTGGGTCGGAGTGGCTTCCGGATTTGAGGCAACTGAGGCGTCATCGATGTGGGCTTTCGGGACTTCGATCGCGACTGCGGTAGTAGCGATCCTTGCGCCGGTACTCGGCGCATTTGCTGATTTTGCCGGAATGAAGAAAAAGCTCCTTATTTCGTTTATTCTGATCGGAACAACATTTACTTTTTTGATGGCCATTACAGATCATGTGTGGTTGATGTTGGTTGGGTACGTTCTTTCCTATATCGGATTTACGGGAGCAAACCTTTTCTATGATTCATTTTTGACGGATGTTACAACCAAGGATCGAATGGATAAGATATCATCTCTTGGATTTTCGATGGGGTATGTCGGAGGAAGCACGATCGCTTTTTTGATTGCCCTCGCAATTATTTATGTTCTTGGGTTTGAGAATTGGCTCGGTTATAAAATTGCCGCAGTGATTACTTCGGTTTGGTGGATGGTGTTCAGTATCCCGATGATTATGAATGTAAAACAGATCCATTACATCGAAAAACCTCCGAGAATAGGGGAACAAGTCAAACTCACGTTCAAGAACATTTTCAAAACGTTTATGACTATTGTAAAAATTCGCGGACTTTTGTTTTTCATAATCGCTTATTTTTTCTATATTGACGGCGTTAATTCCGTAATTCATTTGGCCACATCATACGGAACAACTTTGGAATTGGACCCCCTGCTAATGGTTGCAGCACTTTTGGTTACTCAAATCGTTGCGATTCCCTTCACGATTCTTTTCGGATATTTTGCAAGAAAAGTGGGGTCTCTTAATATGATTCTGATTGCCGTATGCATTTACGCATTGATTTGCGGCGTCGGATTTTATATGGGATATATGATTGAAATTGCACCCGAAATCGGTCCCGAAAGAGAAGCCGCCGTTTCTTTCGCTCAAATCCTATTCTTTGTCATGGCCACCCTGGTTGGCACGGTTCAGGGTGGGATACAGGCTTTGTCCCGATCATTTTTCGGACGGATGATTCCCGCGAACCGATCGAATGAATTTTTCGGCTTTTTCGATATTTTCGGAAAATTCGCGGCAGTGATGGGTCCTGCGATTTATGGTGCCGTAACCCTAATAACCGGCAGTTCCGCAACGGGTATCGTTGCAATCGGAGCATTGTTCATTACGGCGTTTATCATCCTGGTCATCAACAAAAAAACGATCGGGGAGACCGAGAAGACAGGAATACAAGCACTCTGATCAGCGTAACGAAATCAGTGAATCGGGAGGATGATAACGCTTCGGCCTTGGCCGAAACGAGAAGTGGTATGAATCGATATTCGTTCCGAATTATGACTGCGGACGTTGACTTCCGTGAACATCTCCATATGCATGCACTTTTCGGAATGCTTCAGGAAGCGGCCGCGAGAAATGCAGAGGAACTGGGATGGGGTCCTGTCGCGATGGATGACATGAACGCATCCTGGATCATTCTTCGGATGTCGGTTCGTTTGGAAAAAAAGCCTGTCTTAAGTGAGCGTATCTTTATCGAAACCTGGTCCAGAGGTTACGAGCGGTTACTCTTTATCCGCGATTTTCTGATTTATGACAGCAAAGATTCGATTATCGGCAGAGCGACATCCAGTTGGATCCCGATCGACAAGAGTTCCGGGAAGCCGATTCGCCCCCAATTTTTTGATCAAATCAGCGAGCGTGCTTATAATGAACGAAAGGCTTTATTTGACCATGCCGTTCGCCTCAAGCCTTTTGTTTCCGACATGGAGTATGCGAAGGATCATATCGAGTACATTAAGAAGTACGCAGATTACAGTGATATCGATAAAAATCTACATGTGAATAATACCCGATATATCGCGTGGAGTATGGATGCCGCAAATTTCGCCAATCTAACTCAATATGATATGCTGTCTGCGGACATCAATTATATGTGCGAAATAAAGCACAGGGAAAAAGTCTATCTTTTCTTTGCGTCAAGCGACGACGAGATTCGTGTTGACGGAATAGTCGAAGGAACAGGGAAAATCGCGTTCTGTTGCCGTCTTCATTCGGAAGGATCAATCGGAGGAAGCAAATGATTGAAATAAAAAATGTTTCGAAGTATTACGGTGATAAACTCGCGTTGAATAATGTTTCCTTCGAAGTTCGTGACGGTGAGTTGCTCGGTCTGCTCGGTCCGAACGGTGCGGGAAAAACGACATTAATGAACATTCTTACCGGTTTTTTATCGTCTACATCCGGTACGGTATCAATCGACGGACACGACATTTTGGAAGAGCCGGCCGAAGCCAAGAGAAACATAGGATATTTACCTGAAAATCCGCCGCTTTATCCCGATATGACGGTTCGTGAATACCTTCGATTTGTCTGTGAACTCAAGAAAATTCCGAAGGTTTCCCGCGAAAAGGCAATTGCCGAAGCGCTTTCCCTCGTGAAAATATTTGAAGTATCCGGGAGGGTGATCCGAAATCTGTCCAAGGGCTATAAACAAAGGGTCGGATTGGCTCAGGCCATTATATCAAAACCCAAAATCCTGATTCTTGATGAACCAACAATCGGATTAGATCCGCGTCAGATTATTGAGATCAGGAATTTAATAATGTCCCTTAAAGGGAAACATACGATTATCTTCAGTTCTCATGTTCTTACTGAAATTCAATCTGTCTGCGATCGGGTCGTGATTATTTTTGACGGGAAAAGAGTTGCGATTGATACTCCTTTGGACTTGGCGAGCAGGATGATCGGTCCCAAACGCCTTTCTCTGACCGTTGCGAGTGAATCGGAATATATTGGCGATGCACTTCGCTCGATAGAAGGAATCAAAAGGGTCACTGTCGTCAGGTCCGAGGATGGGAATGTTCAGTATGAATTGTTATTGGAGCCCAGTGCGGATGTGCGGCGGGATATATTTTTTTCAATGGCTTCCAATTCATGGCCGATCGTAGAAATGCGCTCCAATGAGCCTTCGCTTGAAGATGTTTATCTCGGAGTTACTTCGCTTGCGGAGCGGAAAGGCGGATCAAAATGATTGCATATTATAAGCGAGAACTGTTGTCCTACTTCCGTTCTCCGACCGGTTGGGTTGCAATGGCGCTCTACGCGATAATCAGCGGGTTTTTCTTCTCCTCCTGGATCCCGTCCGGCGGGTTTGATTTGTCCGGAGAATTCGTTTTTGTTTCGGGTATTCTGTTTATCGTCGTTCCGATTATTACAATGCGTTTGTTTTCGGAGGAAAAAAAGACCGGTACCGATGTCTTGATGTATACAGCTTCATCAAGTTTATCGGGAATCGTTGTTGCAAAGTATCTTGCCGCACTTACGTTATTTCTTTTAATGAATATCACGTTGTTGATCCATATGCTGATCCTTCTGATCTTTGGCGGAGAAATCAATGCCGTTACCGTCGGATCATTATTCGGACTTTTGTTGTTGGGCGCGGTTTTTATCGCGATCGGCACATTCGCGTCCGCCACGACCGAAAACCAAATCATTGCGGCACTTCTCAGCTTTACCGTGATACTACTCTCCCGTTTCGTGTTTATCTTTTCGGAACAGTTTCGTTCCATTACCGTTGGAATTTTATCGGCACTTAACGTTTTTGGTATCAGCTCGGAACGAATCGCTTCCGCAGGGAACGGAGTACGAGACGCGATGAACTGGCTTGACCCTTATGCAAAGGTAGATGATTATTTTATCGGAGTATTTCGAATTCAGCCGATTATTTTCTGTGTTTCCGTCATCGTATTTTTTCTTTTCTTGACATACCGATTGATGGAGAAACGCAGATGGAGTCAAAACGGATAATATGCCGAATGGAGGGCAAGAATGAATTTGCTTAGAAAAATCAGCGAATTCCTGACTTTAAGGAAAAAGAAACGCTTCATTAAAGATCAACGATCACGATCAATGCACAAGTATTCGATTCTTTCCATCGTCGTTCTTTTTGTTATCCTCATCATTATGAATGTGTTGGTTGATTTATTGGCGGAAAATCGCTTTGTTGATTTGACTGCACAGAAAATGAACTCAGTATCGGAAGAGACCCGGAAGGTTTTAACCGATCTTCCGGCAGAAGTTCAAATCATTGGTCTGTTTGAAAGACCCGATAACCTGGAATCCTCCATATATCAACTATTTGTTCCGCTTCTTGACAAATATGAGGAGTTATCAAAAGGCAAGATGAGCGTTTCGTATTATGATCCGGACGCTTACCCCTCTATAGTTTTTGGGCTCGATCCGACCGGGTCGACTTCTTTTTCAAAGGATACGTACGTTGTGAAATCCGGTGATCGTTTTGTCATCATTGATCCAATGGATTGCTTGATTTTTGATTCGTATGAGTATTCGGTCAATAATCGCACGGTAATCGTTGGAAACAGCGTGGAGACGGTTTTCACGGGATCCATTTCATATTTGGTCTCCGGTGATTTAAGACGTGCGTATTTCACAAACGGACACTCGGAATCCGGGAGCAGTACGATCCGTGATCTGCTCCGGTATGACGGTTACGAGTGTAAGGATTTATATTTGGAACAACAAGGGGGCATCCCCGATGACTGTGAAGTGATCATAATCAATCTTCCCAAAAGTGATTTTACGGAGAATGAAGCGGGCCTTCTTTCTGATTTCTTATCCGATGGAGGGAAAATAATAATGGTCAGCGACTTTTCCTCGTATCCGACAGAGATGACGAATTTATTCGCGCTCGCCGAGAAAATGAGGATTTCAATCACCTCCGACATTATTCGCGAGAATTCGCCTGAGTTCATGCTGGTTGCTGATAACAACTACTACTCGAAGGGAATCGTATCGGATGCGTATTCCTCGCTTTTCGGCATTGAGTTTGTAACCGTCGGTGAAAGCAGGAGCATTCAATTGGGTGATTATTCGGAATCGGATGCGACCGTGCGACCGATCCTTGCTTCCTCTTCGAATGCGGTTGCTCATTATGTCGAATCAAACCCGACAGAAAATCTTGTTGAGGGAACGAAATATTTTGCACTCCATTCTGCAATTGACGGCAGGACGGGACGCGGTGAAATGATTGTGTTGGGAACGGGGTTTATTTCTGCGGATGAGTATATTTCTTCCCTAGGCACAAACGATGACGGCATTCGTTTTTTCAGATACCTGATTCACAGCCTTACCGGTAAAACCGTTCAAACTCCGATTCCCGCGAAATTCCTGCCCAGCTATGATTTTACGAATATGCCCTCGGTTTCAGAGCAAACGATATGGACGGTTATGCTGATTGCGATCATTCCTTTCGTATTCATCTCGGCAGGTATCATCGTATACTATCGAAGAAAGCACAAGTAACATGCCAAGCGGAATAAAATCGATACGAAATTTGTGGATTCCCGGTATCATTCTGTTGGTTTTGATTGCTTTGTTGATTGCGGTTGTTTTCATAGGCCGGGATTCAAATACATTGCCCTCAGAAACCGATTCGTCCGCTCCTTATACCCGGTTATCGCCCGAAGTGAAGGACATCCGATCTTTAAGTGTCATGAAGGAAAATCAACCGCTGTTCTCGATTATACGTAATCCGTTATCGGGGGACGCATTTCGTTTTTCATTCGCGAATTCTGAATTAAACAATGATGAGAGATATTTCTCCGATTCTGAGATCAGTGAATTGGTGACGCATTTATCCGAAGTCCGTTCCAACCGATCCGTCTCGTCCGAAGGGCGTGAGTTATCTGAGTTTGGGTTGAGTTCACCCTTGTTTACGGTTTCATTTGAATCAAAAACGGGGGAAATCGTCTGTATAAATATCGGCAATAAATCTCCGGATAAAGAATCCGTTTATGTACATGTAAACAACACGGGTCCCGTATATTTGATTTCCGCCGAGTATATCGATCTTATGGATATAAAAGCAACGGATCTTTTCGATCATGAGGGCCTTGTGATATCGGCTACGGAAATTTCACGGATTCGTTTTCATCGAAAAGCGGATAATTTTTACATCACAGCCGTTCCTGACGACTTGTTACGTGAAACCGGTTATGACGGAGGCTTCAAGATCATTGAGCCCATTGAATATACCGGCGGGGATGCTTTCAATCGATTGGCGTTTAACCTGCTCTCGATAACCATTGATGGTTATATTGGAGAAGGAATGGAAAAATTTTCCGATTATGGATTAGATGATCCTCAATATGAGTACACGATTGAAAAATCCGACGGATCATCGGTCACCGTATATTTCTCGGAGGAAAGATCAGGCAATTATTTCGGGTACTCGGATTTCTTGCCGGGAATATTTTATATTGAGTCGAACAGAATTTCCGGAAACGGTATGAAAGTAGCATTGATTGATTGCTATTACCCGTATCCTTTACAGCTGAATATTTCGGATATCAAGAGAATCATCTCGAAATTTCCGGAAGGAGACTTTACGATCGACATCGATATTTCATCCGACTCGAATTTTTCCGATTCAGAAACAGAGATTGTTCTTAACGGCCGTGATGCGAAGGTGCGGGACGGGAAGGGTCAATACTATTTTTCATTGCTTTATTACGCAATCACGGAAATGAGATTTTCAAGAATTGATCCAAATCAAAAAATGATTCGCGAGCCTGATATTTCTATTCAGATCGTATATAGAAATGACGAAATTACGCTTCTCGAGTTTTCGGAGCTGACTTCGGGTGAATATATGGTAATTATTGACCATGAGTACTCGGGCTTTATCATTTCTTCCGTTGAAATGTATGACGGAACAGATGAGAACCCCGGTGTTTGGTATTCCTATCGTCTATTGAGCAAAGCGCTTGACGGTCAAATCAACGGAACGTATGATATTTCTGTGCCGTAGCACACAGAGGGGAACAGATGACAATAAAGAAAGAATCGGAAGATAAAAAAAGGGCGCAAGGCCGAAAGACAACCAATCGGATTTTGCCGTGGCTGATTTTTGTCAGCTTGTTGCTCGTAATCGCCGTCGGAATCCTTGTTTTTCTTGTGAAAAACCATGCGGAAGCCGGAAAGGGATCTGATTTACCCATCGGTGCGTACGCGATCTCCGGATTTGATTGTGACTTCTCGGAAGCACAGCGGATTCATCCGTTTGCCGATGGATTACTTAAGGTGACCGCCACACGAGTCGTTTTTCTTTCGCTAAGCGGAAACGAAATTTATAGCTATGACATGAGTATGGAAGATCCGATTTGCGTGATTTCGGGCGGAACCGCTTTTGTGGCGGATCAGGCCGGTTTTTCATATGCGAGTTTTGGAGCGCACGGTAAGATCTTTTCGGGATCTGCGCCGGGGAATATCAGTTTTTCAACGCTTTCGGAATCCGGATACGCGGCACTGATCATCGAAGAAAAAAACGCGAACGGTGCGGTTATGATCATCGACCCTTCCGGCACAGTAATTGCAAAATGGCAATCTGTTGAGTCCGGTTATCCCGTCTCCCTTGCCTTTTCGCCGAACGGAAGCCTTTTAAGCGTTTCTCTTGTCAATACGGATGGTTCCCATATGCAGCCGAATTTGAAACAGTTGTTTATCCCGGACTCTTCTTTGGGAGAAAGACCGCGTGACCATGCTTTTGTGACGCCGGAATACTCCGGAATATTACCGAGCATTTCCTATAAAGATGAAGACCGATTGCTTTGGTCCGGTATTTCTGATGTGTTTTTTCTTTCTCAAGGGGTTCTTACTCGTATAGATGCGTCTTTTCCCAATATTATCTCGGTGGTTCCCGCAGGAGGGAATACGGGTATTCTGTATTCGGACGGAATCGGAAAACAAATAAAAATCGGGATTGTCGATAATTCTCTCAATGTTCTCGAACCGGTGGTTCTGGGCAATCAAATCAAGTCTTTCTCGGTTTTCGAAAAATGGATTATCGTTGCTGTTGATGACCGGCTTTTACTAATTGATACAAATTCGTGTACAATCGAAAAAGAACGAGCGGTTGATGAAGATATTATCCGATTACGGTTGTCATCCAAGGATAGAGCCGTGATCGTAACGTCATCGGGAGTGAGAGAAATCCGCTTATCGTGATAGGAAGGTGGGGATCGGCTTGGAAACGGAACTGAAGCTTGCGTATCAAGCCCTACAAGAGCTTCTTTCGGTACCGGAGAAGAAGTGGTTTCGCAAATATCTCCTGCCGGATCCACCGGTTGAGCAAAAACTCAAGAGCTCCTATCTGGACACAGAAGACTTGTTGTTTCGCAATAACGGAGCGGTGGTTCGCGTTCGCGATGTAAACGGTGACGAGTATATTCATACCGTCAAGGTTTCATCCGGAGGAAATGACGGACTGCATCAAAGATTTGAATGGAATTATAAAACGTCGGATGATCGTTTTGATGTTCGTCTGTTTCTTGATCAGGCTCGGTCCGATGACGATCCTTATGAAGTGCTCAGAAGCATCTTGGAGCAGGCTGCAGACATGGATTTGTCATGCGTTCTGCGCACACGTTTTGATCGCAGGACGCACCTGTGCGGGTTCGGTGACAGCATTTTAGAGGTGTCTCTGGATTATGGTGAAATCATTGCCGGGGATAAAAAGGAAAATATATGTGAAATGGAAATCGAGCTTTTAGAAGGCGATGTCCGGGATCTTTTGTCCTTCGGTGAAATTGTTATGTTGAAAAGTAACTGCACGCCCGAAAGTGTAAGTAAATACGGGCGAGGTGTTCGATTGCTCGGTATCGGCGACCCGACATGAAGGAAGTGTTAAGAGAAGAAACGAGCAAATATGACTTTGTTATTATCGGGGGCGGATCTTCCGGGATGGCATGTGCCATTATGTTATCGGATCTGGTAAAAGAAAAATCGCCAACTCCAATATCAATTGCTATCTTTGAGCAAAATAAGAGACTCGGCAAAAAGCTTCTGTTGACGGGAAACGGAAGGTGCAACCTTACAAACCGCACACTTTCCCCCAATCGATATCACGGGCATAACAAAGGTTTTTCGGATTTCGCGATTGAAAGCTTCGATAACAAAGCCACCCTTCGGTTTTTCAGCAGCATCGGCCTTACCACCATTGATGATGAGTCGGGTAAGACCTTTCCGTTTTCCATGCATTCCTCATCCGTCCTGGACAGCATGAGATTTGCAATCGAGGATCGACTTATTACAGTTTTTGCAGAAACAAAAATCGTTTCTTTGGAAAAACGGGCGGACGGGTTTCGCCTTGTCGACTCAACGCGTCGATGTTATCGTTCGGATCACGTCGTTATTGCATGCGGCGGCGCAGCTTCTCCTTTTACGGGATCGGACGGTAACGGATATGATTTGTTGCGAAAAGCAGGACATCGAATCATATCTCCGATTCCGGGAATTGTCCAAATCAAAACAGAAACCGAATTTGTAAAAGCGGTGTCCGGCGTAAAAGTCTACGCAAAAGTTCATTTTTTTCATGACGGATCGGAAATCCGATCGGAGGAGGGTGAACTTCTATTTACGGATTACGGAATATCGGGTCCGCCGGTTTTGCAATTGTCCGGAGATGTTTCCCGAATATTGTCCCGCGAGGGAAATATTTCCGACAGGACCTTACCAGAGGTTCGGATCGACTTTTTCCCCGGACAATCCGCGGAACAAGTTCTTAACCAATTGAAAGTGCGACGAAACGCTTTTCCGAACCGAAGAATCGAACAGTTTTTAGTCGGATTGGTCCATAACCGACTGGCTGTTCGATTGACTAAGGAAACCATTCATAAGCCGTTAAGTCTTCCGGTATCGACAATCTCCGACGAAGAATTGACCGGATTTTCTCAAAACATGAAACAGAAGAGAATAATAGTGACCGGGACCATGCCGCTTCAGAATGCACAAATAACAATCGGCGGAGCAGACACGAATGAATTTGATCCGAATACGATGCAATCTCGGATTTGTCCGGGCTTGTACGCGTGCGGCGAGGTTCTGGATGTGGATGGAGATTGCGGGGGATACAATCTTCAATGGGCGTGGTCATCGGCATTTCTTGTCGCGACAGATATTGCTAAGAGGGTATCGAAAAATGAATCTTCGGAACGGGAGGAGAAAAGAAAATGAATGTGAGAATATTGGGATATTCCGGTGGATACCCAGGAGCGGGTATACCGACATCCGGATATTTGCTCTCCTTTAATCGGACAAACATACTGATCGATTGCGGCAGTGGTGTGTTATGCGAGCTTATAAAGTATATTCCTTTTGAATGCCTGGATGCGGTTATCGTTACTCATTTGCATCATGATCACACAAGCGATCTTCGTGTCCTTCGTTACGCGTTGGATATGAAAAGCAAAAACGGTCAGGCGATTCGCCCGATTCCGCTTTATGTTCCGCATAATCCCGCATCACTTTTTGCGGAATATGATGAGAATGCATTGCTTCCCGTATCCGTAATCGATGAACGATTGGTGCTTAGCATAGCGGGCGCAACGATTTCTTTTCATCCATCCGTCCACTCCGTGGAATGCTACGGTATTCGCGTTGAATATAACACAAGCATTTTTACTTATTCATCCGACAGTTCCTTAGATATTCAGTCTTTTTCATACCTAAGAGATGCCGATTTAGCGATTCTTGATTGCGGAGGACTTGAAAAAAACGAAAAAACCGATAAAAAACACATGTCTCCCGGAGATTGTTTTAGGCTGTTTAGCGAATTCGGGATCAAACGGGTTGTGCTTTCTCATTTGATTCCGTATCATGATGTTTCGGATACAATCGCAGAGGCGTCCTCCTTCGGAGACTGGCCTTATGAAGTAGCGGAAATGGGACGAAACTATATTATGGAGTGATCGGTCCGGAATCATTCGGTTTGGAGGTCTACGATGAACACAAAAGAACAAAAAACAGCCGTAATGACGGTGGTCGGAAATGATGCGGTCGGTATTATTGCGAGGATCAGCGGTTTATTATTTCAGCACAATGTAAATATTAAGGATATTACGCAGACCATCCTTGAGGATACGTTCACGATGATCATGATGGTGGATCTTTCATCGGCGGATATCGACATTAAGGATTTATCGGAAGAATTGAATCGGCTGGGCAGCGAAATTCATCTTTCGATCAGTATTTGGCACACCGATCTCTTTCATGCGATGCATAGAATTTAATTAAGGAGAGTAAAGTGATAACCGATTTTGAGGTTCTGGAAACCATAAAAATGTTTCAGGAGCAACATCTGGACGTCCGTACGGTTACGATGGGAATCAGTCTTACCGATTGTGCGGACTCGAACCCTTCCATAGCATGCGGAAAAATTTATGACAAAGTTACTCGATACGCGATGGAATTGGTTCGCGTGTGTGAGGATATCAGCAGAGAATATCGGATTCCCATTATTAACAAACGTATCTCGGTCACACCGATTTCAATAGTCGCGGCTACCTCCGACGCTTCGGATTACATCGGCTTCGCACAAGCACTCGATCGTGCGGCCATGACGTGTGGTGTTGATTTTATCGGAGGATTTTCCGCTTTGGTCCACAAGGGGTATTCGGAAAGTGACCGAAAACTGATCGAATCAATCCCGGAAAGTCTTGCTGCGACTTCCCTTGTTTGTTCGAGTGTTAATCTGGCTTCGACCCGAACGGGTATCAATATGAATGCGGTCTCCCAAATGGGGCAAATCATTTCGAAAACGGCTCAGCGAACTGCGGACCAAGATGCAATCGGGTGCGCTAAGTTGGTTGTATTCGCCAATGCGCCCGAGGATAATCCTTTTATGGCGGGTGCTTTTCACGGGGTAGGAGAGGCAGAATGCGTCATCAATGTCGGGATTTCCGGTCCCGGAGTCATAAAGACGGCTCTGGAATCGGTTCGCGGTGAGGATCTCGGAGTCGTCGCGGAAACTATTAAGCGTTCCGCATTCAAGATTACGAGAGTCGGAGAGTTGGTTGCCCAAATTGCGTCAAAAAGATTATGTGTTCCTTTTGGAATCATTGATTTATCCCTTGCACCCACACCTTCCGTCGGAGATTCGGTCGCCAGAATATTAGAGGAGATTGGACTTCAAAACTGTGGTGCGTGGGGAACGACGGCGGCCCTTGCGATGTTGAATGATGCCGTAAAAAAAGGAGGGACGATGGCGTCATCCTTTGTCGGCGGCTTATCCGGTGCCTTCATCCCAGTATCCGAAGATGAGGGAATGATAGAGGCTGCCGCAAACGGAAGCATTACCATTGAGAAGCTGGAGGCAATGACCTGTGTTTGCTCCGTTGGTCTGGATATGATTGCCATCCCGGGTGACACGCCCCCTGAAATCATTTCGGGAATGATTGCGGATGAGATGGCAATCGGAACATTTAACAATAAAACCACAGCGGTCCGAATTATCCCGGTGCCCGGGAAGGGAGTCGGAGACGTCGTTGAATACGGCGGTCTGCTCGGACATGCTCCGATTATGAGAGTGAATACTTCATCTTGCGATGCGTTTATTCGCCGAGGAGGAAGGATACCCGCTCCTATCCATAGCATGAGAAACTGACGAAGAGGTTTATAGTGAAAAACGAACTTTTGGAAAAAATTGCATATGAATACAATTATGACTCGATGGTATTCGATAACATGGAAAAGGAAAGTTATCCGGAGATGCTGGTCGAAACACCGTATTACGGATTTTATCTCGTTGCGAAAAGAGCCGGCGAATTGATTTCACAGGATTCATTTTTATCGGATGTTCATGAGATTCGACAGACGTCGGAAATCGATTCAATACTCGTTGCGTTTAGAATGGATGACGCGAAAATAAGAACCGACATTTCCGATATTTCAGATCGGAGTTTACCGTTGACATTGCGTCTGATGCTTCTTCTGAATCGTTTTGTGACCGAAAGCGAAACGGAAGCTTTGGCGGATACGGAGGAAAAGTGGCTGAATAGCATCAATCGGATGGTTCGGGGGATGGAGTCGGGACGACTTCCGAAAGACCCGTTTCGTAGATTGGATCGGATTCTTGCCCGAAAATGGTGTCGGGTTCTTCGTCTGTTTATTATCCTGCAAATGCCCTCATTTTCAAAAGAGCATCAGACAATCGTCTATCGGGATCTTCGCGTTTCAAAGACACGCGGAATTGCCCCGGGATATTTGAGGAGAATTGAATATCGAGCGCGTTTTAACAAACTGGCGGACCATAAGATGACAGGGAAAATCATTCTGCTCGCCGAGGAGTGGGAAACCCGATGTGTTTCCGGTGAAATCATCGGAAATCCTTTTATGTATGAATTAATCGGTTTGGCATATCTGGATACGGACGAGAATTACAAAACCGGCTATGAGTGGCTTTCGCTTTTGATCGGACGCCACCCCGACAATATTGATTTTCTCAAGTGGAAAGCAAGATATCTCCGAAGAGAAGAGAAATATGATCAAGCGCACGAAGTATGTGCTCAGATTCTTGAGAAGAACCCGATCGACTACGAAACACATTGCTTTGAGTCTAACCTTTACTACATTCAGGAAAAATATAAGGAGGCGCAGAAATCGGCCTTGATCGCAACCTCTTGCGATGAACATGCACCGATGGGATACATTGCTCTTGCTTTTTCGTATTTGAACGATCAGCAATACGACGAGGCGGTATCCGCGTTCAACCGTGCTTTGGATTTGGAATCCGACAATACAGATGCACTCCGAGGGAAAAGCAAGGCACTGGTCATGATCGGTGAGGGATATGACGCAATGAACTGTCTCGTACGTGCGGCACGATTTTCGCCGGACAATGCGGAATTGTTCCGCGAATTGGCGGATGTCTATTTTATGTCCGGATATGTGGACGAATGCAGGAGGTACTGTAGAAAATGTCTTTCTCTGGATCCGTACTCGGCACCTGCCTTTGTGTTGCTCGGGATGTTGGAAATTCGTGAAAACCATATCACTGATGCGGTTAAGTGGCTTCGGCATTCGCTTACGATCGAACCGAAAAACCCGATCGCTTTAAACGAGCTTGCATATATCGAGCACATGAACGGAAATGATGATGAATGTCTCAGACTGCTGGAACAAGCCTTGAATATTGCTCCTGACTTTGCCGATGTGATTTGCAGTATGGGCGTTGTTTATTACTTTAAGGGGGATTACGATTCATCCAATGCGCTTTTGGACAGAGCGTTGGAGCTGGATCCCTTTCATGTGGGAGCGATGGTGACAAAAGGAAACGCGCTACTCACGCAATCCTTGCCCGATGAAGCGTTAAACTGGTATGAGCGCGCCTTGGAAATCGAAGAGGATTATCCAGATGCGATTCGCGGAAAATTTGATGCTCTGCGCGCAATGGGCCTCGAAGAAGAAGCCGCAGAATGGATAAGAAAAGAAGGCGATTCATTCGATGAAAACGATCGTTAGTTGCCTTTAAATGTGTTCCTTCCCGATGCGTGATTCCTACCTGAATTTCTCCGCTTGTTGCAGCTCGTGCTCAACAGCCTCGGGAGACGGTCCGCCGATAATTTTACGGTTTTGGACGCAGTTTTCGATCGTAAGCGCTTCATAAATATCCGAATCGATACGGTCCGAAAAAGATTGAAATTTTTCGAGTTTCAAATCTTCTAAAGCGACGGAGTTTTCGATGCAATAGCGGACCAATTTACCGGACACCTCATGCGCGTCTCGGAAAGGGATCCCTTTCCGCACCAGATAATCCGCCAGATCGGTAGCATTTGAGAAACCGCCCCTCGCCGCTTCAAGCATACGATCCGTATGTACTTTCATTGTTCGAAGCATTCCGGTAAACGGGGGTAAAACCGATTTGAGCGTATCGATTGCATCAAACAGGGCTTCCTGTATCTCTTGAAGGTCTTTGTTATAGGTCATCGGAAGACCCTTCATTACAACGAGGAGCGCGATAAGGTCCCCGAAAACCCTACCCGACTTGCCGCGGGTCAATTCGGCGACATCCGGGTTTTTCTTCTGAGGCATGATGGACGATCCTGTGGAATAGGCATCGTCGAGTTCGATAAAACCGAATTCCTGACTGGCCCACAAAATCAAATCTTCCGAAAAACGCGATAGGTGCATCATTACAAGCGAAAGCGCACTTACGAATTCAATCGCGAAATCACGATCGGAGACTCCATCCATGCTGTTTCGTGTTACTCCGGACAGATCAAGTTCCATCGCAACATATTCCCGATCCAGCGGATAGGTGGTGCCTGCCAGCGAACAGGAGCCCAACGGTGATACGCTCATCCTCCGGACGGCATCGTCGATTCGTCCGATGTCGCGCTCGAGCATCCCTATATATGCGGTAAGGTGATGCGCGAGCGTAATCGGCTGAGCACGTTGAAGATGCGTATAGCCGGGCATATAAGTGCAAAGGTTCTCCTTGGCGCGAGATATGAGGGTTGAATGGAGATTCATTATCATTTGACGAATCAAAGCCGACTGATGAATTATATACAGCCGTTGGTCCAAAGCGACCTGATCGTTCCTGCTGCGGGCGGTATGCAATCGTTTACCCGCATCTCCGATTTTTCGGGTCAATTCTTCTTCGATAAACATATGAATGTCTTCCGATTCTGAATCAAAACGCAGAGTCTTCGACTCTATGTCACGCAATATCTCCTTAAGACCCTCTTCAATCGATTTTGCGTCTGCATCGGATAGCAAGCCCTGTTTATGAAGCATGTGACAGTGTGCAATGCTACCGGATATATCTTCCGAGTACATCCTGCAGTCGAACGGAAGAGAAGAGTTAAAGTCGTTTACCGTCGGATCGACAGACTTTTTAAAGCGACCCGTCCACATAAATTTCGCCACGATCTCACCTCATCATTCCAGTAATCCGTTATTCTTTTTCATTTGAGCAACGATTTTCATCGGGAGGCCGAAGCAGTTGATAAAACCGGTTGCGTCGTTCTGATTATATACCTCATCGGACGAGAACGTTGCGATCGCTTCATCATAAAGAGAAAACGGCGAAACAGTGCCGGCGGGCATAAGATTCCCTTTGTATAGCTTCATGCGAACATCGCCCGTTACGGTCTGTTGCGTATAATCGACAAAAGCGGAGAGGGCTTCACGCAAGGGATGGAACCACTGTCCGAAATACACCAGTTCAGCAAAACGTAAAGCGACGAGATCCTTATAATGCAGAGTATCCCGATCCAGAGTCAACAGCTCAAGCTCCCGGTGCGCCGCATAAAGAAGCGTTCCTCCCGGAGTTTCATAAACGCCCCGTGATTTCATTCCGACTAATCGATTTTCGACAATATCAGCAATGCCGACGCCGTTCCGCGCGGCGATCGCGTTCAGTGTTTTTAAAAGATCCACGGGATTGTACTCTTTTCCGTCCACCTTGGTTGGAATTCCTTTTTCAAAGGAAACGGTAACATAGGTCGGTTGATCCGGAGCTTCTTCCGGCGATTTCATCAATTTTAGAATTTTTTGGTAATCCGGCTCGTTCGCAGGATCCTCAAGATCCATTCCCTCATGAGAAAGGTGCCAGAGGTTTTCGTCCATGGAGTAATTGGACTCCTTGGTAACCGGGACCGGAATATTTCGGGCTGCCGCGTAGTCAATTTCTTCATCCCTTGACTTAATGTCCCATATCCTCCAAGGGGCAATAATCTTCATCTCCGGGGCAAGAGCCTTGATTGTGAGTTCAAATCGAACCTGATCGTTGCCTTTTCCCGTGCAACCGTGCGCAATCGTCGAACAACCTTCACGTTTTGCGATTTCAACCATTCGCTTTGCGATAACGGGTCTTGCGAAGGAGGTACCCAAGAGATACTTTCCTTCATAAATCGCCCCGGCTTTCAATGTGGGGTACACAAAATCCGTAATAAACTCATGACTGATGTCTTCGACGAAGCATTTCGAGGCGCCGCAATTCAGCGCTTTCCGGATCAAAACATCACGGTCGATCCCGATTCCGACGTCTCCTGCCATCGCAATGACTTCACAATCATAGTTTTCTAACAGCCAAGGAATAATGATGGATGTATCCAGACCTCCGGAATAAGCCAGCAAAATTTTCTCTTTTGACATAATGACCTCCGATGTATAAATATAAAATACGGCGTATAATTATAAGGATTGTAGCAGATGATTCCCTCCGGGTCAACAACATTATTCTATTATCATGAGAGCGACAACACAAGAGAATAATACGGTATGCATATTTGTTCATGTCGATACCCGGAATTGCTTTACGCTTTGAGTCTCGTAGGGTAAAATCATTACGTGTCGAGAATTTCTTTTAGCTGACAAATCCATTTATATCCGTAAGGAGTAATCATGTCTTTTCCGATTGTTGAGAACCCGAGAGGGGAATACTGTTATTGTAACGGCGAGAAGTTATCTTTTGCTTCCGACCGCGGGGCAGCCCTGTTTTCCCCTGTGGACCAGACGATATATTATGAATCGATTCGTTTTAAGAATGGAGTATTGATTTTTTTCGAGGATCATATGCTTCGATTGTATCGGTCGGTTATGGCCAAGGAAGCGTTTGATTTCGATTCGGAATTCCTTTATGAGGAATCGATGAAGCTGATCCGTGAGATTGCGGGATCCGATTCGGACGGAAATCTTCGAATCGTATTAACGAAGGAACAGTCGGTCGTTCATTTATCCGATGCAAAATACCCGGAGCCCTCTATGTTTGAACAGGGTATTATAACATCGACGCTTCGTTGGGAGCGCATCGAGCCTCAGGTTAAGGTTTTCCGCGGCGACTATAAAAAAGCGGTTGCGCAATGTATGGGCCGTCCCAATTCTTTTGGAATTCCTTATGAAGTTCTTCTTTGTGATTCGCAAGGTAAAATTACGGAAGGAAGCCGGTCGAACTTCTTTGTTCTTGTGGAGGATACGGTCTATTCTCCTCCGGAGTCGCAGATACTGATCGGAATCACACGAAAATATGTGATTGCGGCCCTTCATAACGCGGGGCTTTCATACCGCGAGCACAGCTATTCGATTGCCGATCTTAAAAAAATGATGCAAGAATCGGAGGGAAAAGCAGACCCGGCCGTATTTGTTACCAGTTCTCCCTTTGACGTTCTTCCCATCCGGTCGATTGACGATATTTCCTTTCGGTCTTCCGATCATCCGATGATCAAAAAATTGTCGAATGAGTACATGTCGATTGTTAACAAATATATCGCAACAAGAAATATGCCCGATGAGTCGGGACAATAAATATTCAATATGGAGGTTGATATCATGACTGCCCGATCTGGAAAAGTAACCGTAACCACAGAAAACATCTTTCCCATCATTCGAAAATGGCTTTACACGGACCATGACATTTTTATTCGGGAGTTGGTATCCAACTCGGCGGATGCCATTGCGAAAATGAAACGGATTATTGATTTGGGGGAGGCCGATTCCTTATCGGAGGACTCTTTTGAAATTACGGTAGAGTACTCCAAAGACGAGTCTACCGTTTCCTTTCATGATAACGGTATCGGAATGACCGCGGATGAAATCAATCGATATATCAACCAGATTGCCTTTTCGGGTGCCATGGATTTTGTTGAAAAGTATAAAGAGCAAGGCGCGGATGACAGTGGGATTATCGGTCATTTCGGACTCGGATTTTATTCTGCGTTTATGGTGGCGGATAAGGTAACGATTGAGACAAAATCATTTGCGGAAGGCGAAGCGGCGGTTTGCTGGGAGTCCGAGGACGGGATGGAATATACAATTTCCTCGTCCGATCGAAAAGAAAGAGGAACAACCATCACGTTGCTTTTTTCCGAAGAGGCAAGGAAGATTTTCGATCCGGATAAAACGTTGTCCGTTCTTCGCAAATATTGCTCGTTCATTCCTTATCCCATATTTTTTTGGGACAAAGGAGAGGAAGAAAGAAAGCTTGAGCGAGAGAATAAGAAGCGCGAGGAATCTTTACAAAAAAGCGAAGAGTATGAGATCGAGGCGTATCAGGCAGTTCGTGTAAATCCGAAAACTCCGCTTTGGACGAAAGCTCCGAAGGATTGCTCGGAGGAAGAATACATATCTTTTTATCACGATGTTTTTTCTGATATGAGAGATCCGCTTTTTTGGATTCATTTGAATATGGACTACCCGTTCACGTTACAGGGAATATTGTATTTCCCGAAAACGGATAATATATATCAAAACCTGGAGGGAAGAATCAAGATTTATAATCAGCAGGTCTTTGTTGCGGACAACATAGAAGAAATCATCCCGGAGTTTTTATTTCTTCTGAGAGGATGCCTCGATTGCTCCGACTTGCCCCTGAATGTTTCCCGATCGGCCTTGCAACAGGACGAGTATGTGAAAAAACTCTCCGTTCACATTATTCGTAAGGTTTCCGATAAACTGAATGAGTTGTTTAAGAATGATCGGACGGCATACGAGTCTTTCTGGTCGGATATCGGCGTCTTTGTTAAGTACGGGATGATGCGGGAGGAGAAGTTTTTCGAAAAGACCCGAGACATCCTGCTTTTTGATACCGTTGATGGAAATAAGAGGACCTATATTGAGCTGACCGAAGGAAAGGAATCGATTCGGTATACCCGGGATCCCGATCGCCAGGCGGCATATATTGATATTGCTAAAAGAGATGGCTTTGACGTAGTGGTTCTTAAAGAGGAATTAGACCCCAATTTCATCTCCTTCATGGAATACAAGAATCCGCAAGTTCGCTTCATGCGTGTCGATGCGCAGATTTCCGGCGACGGCGGTTCCGATGAGGGCTTGGACTTTCTCCGGGACTTATTTCAAAAGGCCACCGGAGACGACAAACTGGAAATTTCCTTGGTTGCATTAGGATCGGATCAGCTGCCGGTCTTTATTCGGGAAACCGAGGAAGCCCGTCGAATGAAGGAAATGAAAAAGCAGTTCGAGAAAATGAAGAAACCGGGGGATGAAGATCCGTACGGGGATTTGGATTCGATGTTTCCCGAAAAAAGAGATCTTGTTCTCAATTCGGATCATCCGCTCATCGATCGGCTGAAGCAAAAAATCAACGGGGAATCCGGTGATGAAGTGTTGAAGGTCTGTCAACACATCGTTGATCTTGCTCGACTTAATCACGGATCCTTGGACGCCGAGGGATTAAAGCGTTTTCTTAAAACCCATTCGGAATGGATGCTAAAAATTACTGACGAGATGAAGTGAGGGCGGAGGAAGCAAGATGACCAAGGCGGTTGTATTCCGGGTGTTTTCGGAAAAGAAACCTGAGTTTGCGGTGGAAGCGAAGCAGGTTCTTAAGGATATTCAATCGGATCTTTCCATTCAAACATTGAGCCGACTGAGAATCATCAATCGGTACGATGTTTCCGGAATTAGTTCGGAAGAGTACGCTCGGTCTCGATCTGTCGTTTTTTCCGAGCCGCCGGTCGACGACGTTACGGATGAAGATATTAATTTATCCGATGCCTGCCATATCCTTGCGGTCGAATCTCTTCCGGGACAATACGATCAAAGGGCGGATTCAGCCGCTCAGTGCATCCAAATCATAACGCAAAAGGATCAACCCAAGGTTCGAACCGCGAAGGTATATGCATTTTACGGCGAGCTTTCGAAGGAACAAAAGGAGCGGATTGATGCATACCTGATTAATCCGGTCGAGGCACGGGCCGCAACTCTTTCAAAACCGGATTCGCTGGAGGATGATCTGAGTTCTCCCGAGGATATCAAGACTATTATCGGTTTTCGTGAAATGGACTCCGACAGCCTCAATAAATTGCTTGATAACATGGGGCTCGCGATGTCAAAGGATGATTTGTTGTTCACGCAAGATTTCTTTTCGGGTATTTCTCGCGATCCCTCCGTTACTGAAATTCGTGTACTGGATACCTATTGGTCGGATCATTGCAGACACACCACGTTTCTTACCGAAATCGAAGATTTTGTGGTAGAAGGCGAAACGCAGATATCCCGAGAAATATTCCGGGCATACCAGGAGTACTCCGATTGTCGTCATGAGGTTTATGGCGATCACGAAGAAAATAAGCCGGTATGTTTGATGGATATCGCCACAATGGCGATGAAAACACTGAAAGCACGCGGGATGCTCAAGGATCTGGACGAATCGGAAGAAATCAACGCTTGCTCCATCAGGATTCGCGTCGATGTCGAAGGTGTTTCCGAAGACTATTTGCTCATGTTTAAGAACGAGACACATAATCACCCGACTGAAATCGAACCGTTCGGAGGAGCGGCAACATGCCTCGGGGGAGCGATTCGCGATCCGCTTTCCGGCCGTTCTTACGTGTATCAGGCGATGCGGGTGACCGGAGCGGGAGACCCGACATTGCCCGTTTCGGAAACAATACCGGGAAAGCTATCGCAAAAAAAACTTGTACGAGCGGCATCGGCAGGATACAGTTCATACGGCAATCAGATAGGATTGGCAACCGGTTTGGTGGAAGAGCTGTATCACCCCGGATATGTTGCAAAACGCATGGAGATCGGGGCGGTTATCGGGGCGGCTCCTGTGGATCACGTTGTTCGTAAAAAACCGCAAGATGGAGATATTGTCATTTTGATCGGCGGAAGAACGGGCAGAGACGGAATCGGCGGAGCCACCGGCTCATCCAAAGCGCATGACGAAACATCGGTTGAACGATGCGGAGCAGAGGTGCAAAAAGGAAATCCTCCGACCGAGAGAAAAATTCAACGCCTTTTCCGCAAACCCGAGGTATCGCGGATGATTATTCGATGTAATGATTTCGGAGCCGGCGGGGTTTCGGTCGCGATCGGCGAATTGGCGGACGGTATCGATATCCATTTGGATTTGATTCCCAAAAAATACGAAGGTTTGGACGGAACCGAGCTGGCCATATCGGAATCTCAGGAGAGAATGGCCGTCGTTATTCAAAAAAAGGACGAGGAAACTTTCTTGGCTGAAGCGGCCAAAGAAAATCTGGAGGCGACGAGAGTCGCCGTAGTTACAAGCAAGCCCAACATGGTGATGAAATGGCGTAATCATGTGATTGTCGATCTTCCGCGATCCTTTATCGAAACGCATGGGGCTCCGTCATTTTCTCGAGTTACGATTCTTCCGCCCGATATGGATCAGCGATATATTGATTCAATATGTCCGACCTATGTTCCGGGTAACTTTTCCCGATCACTTAAGAACGGGCTCTCAATCATTCATTCATGCTCTCAAAAAGGGCTCGTACAGCGCTTTGACTCAACGATCGGAGCGGGGACCGTTCTGATGCCCTATGGCGGAAAATTTCAAAACTCACCCGAGGAAGGAATGGTTTGTAAAATTCCCGTTATCGGCAAAGACACCCAGACGGTTTCCGTCATGACATACGGATTTGACCCGTATTTCTCGGAATGGAGTCCCTATCATGGATCGTACCATGCGGTCGTCGAATCACTCCTTAAACTCGCGGTATTAGGCGCTGACCCGAGTTCAGCCCGTCTTTCTTTTCAAGAGTATTTCGAAAGACTGTCATCGCGTGAGAGCTGGGGAAAGCCTTCAGCGGCTTTGCTCGGAGCTTTTCGCGCTCAACTGGATTTCGGAACACCTTCCATCGGAGGCAAAGACAGCATGTCCGGCTCTTTCAAAGATTTAAATGTTCCTCCGACTCTGGTTTCTTTTGCGGTTGCTACGGCATGTGCATCAAAAATCGTATCGTCGATACTTTCTGCACCGGGTCAAAAGCTATATCTTATCCGACTTGCACGAAATAACGATGCTTTATACAAAAAGGAGCATGTTCTGCGTGTATTCAAGGCGATCGCTCAAATGCGGGAACGCGACCAGATTATGACGGCGTCTGTGGTTCGTGGATCGGGCGTCGCCGTCCGTGTTGCTCAAATGTGCTTTGGAAATAAGCTCGGATTTCGTTTTGATGATTCCCTTGGCCAGGAAATGCTTTTTTCAAGAACACTCGGAGCGGTTCTTCTTTCCGTTCGTGATGGGAATGCCGTTGAAAAAATTGAGAGCGTAGGAGGACGATTCATAGGAAAAACGGACAGCTCGGGAACATTTTCATGGAAGGATTCCTCCATTCTTGAACAAGATGCGTTATCGGCGTATGAAAGCACCTTGGAGCCGATATTTCCGACTCGAACGGTTGAAAGAGAAAACTGTGCGTATGATAAAGAGAAAGTGACGACTTCATTTGAAATGCCTTCCGTTCTCAAAAAGGTTCGGCCGAAGGTATTCATTCCCGTATTCCCGGGGACGAATACCGAATACGATGCGGCACGAGTTTTTGAACTCGCCGGGGCCAAGGCGGATGTGATGGTGATTCGAAATTTATCCGCAACGGATATTTCGGATTCCCTGTTTTCTATGAAAGAAAAAATCGACGATGCACAGATTGTAATGTTTCCCGGGGGTTTTTCGGGAGGAGATGAACCGGAAGGATCCGCCAAATTTATAGTGGCGGCACTGAACAATCCGATGGTAACCGAATCAATTCGAAATCTCCTATACAGAAGAGACGGTCTGATTCTCGGTATCTGTAACGGATTTCAGGCGCTTTTGAAGGTAGGCTTGCTTCCGTACGGTGATATCACGGAACCCAAAGCGGACAGTCCGACACTGACGTTCAACCAAATCGGACGTCACCAATCCGTATACGTTTATACAAAAGTTGTATCCAACCGGTCGCCCTGGCTTTCTATGTGTAAGGAGGGAGATGTATTCTCGGTTCCCGTTTCGCACGGAGAAGGGTGTTTTTTCGCAAATGAAAAATCGATCAAGGAGCTTTTTCAAAGCGGTTCGGTTGGGACCGTGTATGTTGATGAGCGGGGAAATCCTTCGATGAAGACCGAATTCAATCCAAACGGTTCGGTTTGTTCCGTAGAGGGAATATTGAGCCTGAACGGCAGGATTTACGGGAAAATGGCACATAATGAAAGAACCGGCCATTTCATCGCCAAAAATATTCCGGGAAATAAGGACCAAGGAATATTTCAGTCGGGCGTCCGGTATTTTCTCGGATGACGGTATCGGAAATAAAAGAAATCTGCGAGCGTTACGGAATCGTTGCCCAAAAAAGATGGGGACAGAATTTTCTTGCCGATATGCATTCAATCGACCGGATTATCGACACCTCCGAAATCGGGGCCGATGATTTTATTTTGGAAATCGGACCGGGAGTTGGCTCGCTGACCGAAAGCCTTTCCCAAAGGGCCCGTTTCGTTCTTTGCATTGAGATTGATCCCGTGCTCAGTCAATATCTTACGGAACGTTTTTCGGGAAACAGGCAAATCGAAGTGATCCATCAAGATTTTCTTGCGGTTTCCTCGGAAACGCTTATTCGGCGTTACGGGTATCCGGATATAATCATTTCCAATCTGCCGTATAATTTGACTACACCGATTATCCTTACATTGCTTGGAGATTACCCAAATACAAGAAAGATGGTTTATACCGTCGAGGAAGATGCCTGTGATCGCATTTTTTCGATTCCTTCCACAAAATCGTACGGTCCGATATCCATCGTATCATCGATTTTCGGTGAAAAGAAAAAACACTTTTCGATCCCCGCAAATCATTTCTATCCCGCTCCGCATACCGTGTCCGCCGTCATCACATTTTCAAAGCATATGAACGAGACCATTCTGTCACCACTTTTCGTAAGTTTTGTTCGGGGGGCCATGACGATGAGGCGAAAAACGATTGTAAATGCGCTTCAATCCGTACCTTTGCTCATCGGTCAAAGTGAGCGAATCCGAGATGTTATCGATGCGGAGGGTATTTCGGAGTCGGCCCGTGCGGAGTCGTTGACTCCCGGTCAATTTGTTCACCTTTATCGGGCACTTTTTCCCGACATCTGATAAAATGATATCATCGGAACGCCTAGCCGGGGAGAATGAAATGGAATATCGGAGCAATTCGGAAAACCTCTTCAGAAGATACTCAAAAATTTTGAAGAAACAGAACATCGAAGAGGAAAATCAGAACGATTTCGGAAGCGAAATCATTGAATACAATCAAAGGCACACTCCGCCGATTATTAATAAACCAATGGATCCACCCCAAAACTCAAGGGTCATTGTACACATCGGTGGAATGCAGCACATGCTTTCTGCTTCAGACCGGGAAGGCGAGGCTTATATTCGAGCGGTTGCGGAGAAAGCAGACCACATGGTGGAAGTGATTCGTCAGGATCATCCCGGTATGCCGATGACAAATGTGCTTACTCTTGCACTGGTCAATGCCGTGGATCAACTGAACCACTCGGAAAAAAACCGAATGGACCGTGACACAAAATATGATGAGCTTATCGAAGAACTCGCTTCCGTTAAGGAGGAATATCTCAAACAAAGAGAAATCAACTGGGAGCTGAAAAAAGAGGTCCTTCGGATCAATGAGTTGATTCGCTTCCGAGAAAACGATCCGGATATTACGGTTCAAGATGAAAGCAGACTACCGCTGGAAGATCTTTTGATCCGTCAGTCCGAACCGGAGGATCCGGATGAACGGTCCTGAACTACTGGCACCCGCAGGTTGCCTCGAAGCGGCGATATCGGCCGCTGATGCCGGAGCCGATGCGATCTATTTAGGAGTCGGAAAATATAATGCGCGCATAAGGGCGGAAAATTTCAGCATAGAAAATATCGAGCGTGCTGTTCGATATTGTCTTCCGCGAGGGGTTCGTGTCTATCTTGCCATGAATACGCTGCTTAAGGATTCTGAACTTTCGGATGCCTATGATACGGTATTATCTGCTTATGAAATGGGAATAGATGCCGTAATCATTCAGGATATTGCGCTTTTGAAAAGAATTCGTTCCTCGCTTCCCGGATTGAAAATACACGCGAGCACACAAATGAATCTGTTTTCTTCCCATTCGATCCGCGATGCATCCCGAGAGGGAATATCAAGAGTGGTATTGCCAAGAGAGTTGAGTATCGACTCGATTCGATCTCGAGCTCTTGTTGCCGAAAAAAATGGGGTGGAGACAGAGGTTTTCGTACACGGAGCGTTATGCGTTTCCTATTCCGGTCTTTGTTTGATGAGTGCGATGAGCGGGTCCGGTGAGCGAAGCGGAAATCGTGGTTTGTGCGCACAGCCGTGTCGCGAGCAGTATGATATGTTTGACGGGAACAACAGAAAACTTCATTCCGGAAGTCTGTTTTCTGTTTGTGATCTGTCTGCCGTATCCTTTTTGGAGGATTTGATTCAAGCAAGGGTGCATTCGCTGAAGATCGAAGGACGAATGAGGGATACCGGCTACGTTATTCGTAACGTTTCCGTATATCGGAGGCTCATTGATACCCTGCTTTCCGGGGGGAAAATGGATGCGCTTCTGAAAAAGGAGTCGACAGAGAAATTGCTGCTTTCGTATAATCGGGGAGGACGATTTACGGACGGCTATTTGTCGGGTGATCGTTCATCATTATTTTCTGGTAATTATACCGGCAAATACGGTGTTTATGTGGGTCGTATCGTCAAAACCGATTCACGAACGGGCGAGATGGAAATAATTCTTTTGGGACGAACGGTTCTCAAACCGAAGGATGTCCTGTCGATTCGTTATAACAACAAGGAAGAGGCAAGTTTTCCGATCGGAAAGATTACAGGAAACGATAAGATTGCTTTAGTAAAGGGTCTTCATCCGGATACGATGGTAAAACTATCATCGGGTGCGGAAGCATACTTAAGCAAATCAAATGATGTTTTTAATCGAAATCATACGCCGGAAACAATAAGAAAGACATCCGTCCGGTTTTTATTGGAAAATCTCTCCCCGGGAAATCGGATGATTCGCGTGGTATTGGTAGCCGAGAATCTTTTAGGAGATAAATACATCATTGATAAAAATTTTTCGACACCCAAAGTCTATGAAGGTCAACCCCTTAGTCACGAGCGAGTGACCGAACAATTATCTAAAACCTCGGATACTCCTTTCCGGGTTAAATCGGTCGAGATAGATAAAAACATTCAACTTAGAGCACCGATATCCTTTATTAACTCCATAAGAAGAACGATGACGAATGAACTGGAAGTTGAGATCCGGAAGAAAAGATTTTCAGAACTACATTCAATAAAGGCAGATCCGGTTTGTTCCGCCAGATATGACTCCGACAATGTGAATGGATCAAGCAAAGAATCGAAACAATCACAAATCGCGTTGGAGTATATCAGTATGGACGTAAACGACGGCCCTTTGTATGACGGATCGAACCGTTACATATTCTCCGTTTACGATCTTTCGAAGGAGAATCATCTCCTTCGAATAGATGAACTGGCAAAAAGAAATCCGGAAGCAAAGTTTCACGTTCGGTTTCCGAGCGCTTTTTCGGATACTAGTTCTGCAGCCTTTGAGTATAGTTTGTGCCGGTTTCAAAATCGTTTCGGTAAGTTTTTTCTAAGCGTGATATCAGGTGAACGTTTTAACGAAAGCAAAAACCGGGTAATTTCACATCAGGCGAATATCTATAACTCCGAATCTTTGTCTGAAGCGCTATCCCACGGACCTGCAGGTTTTTTTCTCTCGGAGGAATTAAGCGACGAAGAATACATTGAGGTATTTCGAAAGATTTCTTCCCAAGGTGTTTTCAGCGAGCATTTCATTTTTCGATATGGTCCGATCGAGTATATGCGATCCGCATTCTGTCCGCTCGGAAGAAACAGGGAAGGGTGCACGACATGTTCAAGACATAAGATTGCATGGATCCGATCAAAGGCATCCGATCGACTTCATCCGGATAAGAGTCAGCGATTTCTTTTATTTCATCCGGAAGATTGTACGGTTGACTTATTCGGTTCCGCATTGCATAAACGATCTGCGGGCCGGATCGATTTGTTGAAAGACATGAGGATTGATATGATTCATACAGTCAGAGTATTATCGGAGTCCCCGGAGCAAATTCATCAAATCCTTACAGGAATCCGTTCGAATATAGATGATTAGCAGTAAGTGTAGGAGGAAAACGTGCAAATTGAGGTTTATATCAAGAAGATAAATGAGAGTGCGTGCATACCTTCGTATGCACACGAAAATGATTCCGGTATGGACGTATTTGCTTCCGAGGATGTAATGATATATCCCGGGCAAACGGTCCTTGTTCCGACCGGAATCTCGTTAGCGATTCCGGAAGGCTATGAGGTACAAATCCGACCGAGAAGCGGTTTGTCATTACATACAATGCTTCGTATTCCCAATAGTCCGGGAACGATTGATGCGGGTTTTCGGGACGAGATAAAAGTGATTGTACATAATTCGAGTCCCGAAACTCGGGACGATTCGGAGTCTTCGCTTTTTTTGACTTCATCGAAAGGGAATCCCAAAGGGACATATCTGATTCGCAAGGGAGATCGTATCGCTCAAATGGTTTGTGCAAAAACCGAACGAATTCGTTTCATTCCCGTTTCGACCCTGGATGGAATCGGAACAGACCGGCAAGGGGGATTCGGCTCCACCGGAGCATGAAATATTTCACGCCTTCAAATGAAGGACAGGGGTTTATTCCTCGTACTGCAAGTGGTAAAATACTGATGATGAGCGATGCAAGATAATCCATGCCTTGCATCGATTTTTTGCGCATAACGAGGATCGGGAGAATATTTCTGAAAGGAGGGGAACAATATGATCGAGATGTTTGTTACAAAACAAGCCCATTCAACAAAGGAAAAAACGGTGAACCGTCTTGAACGCGTGGATCGGATTCAAGACGACTGCTGGATTAACCTGTATGCCCCTACCGAAGAGGAAATCAAACTGGTAGAGGAAACCATCCATGTTCCGCCGGAGTTTTTAAGGTATCCGTTGGATGAAGAGGAACGACCCAGAATCGATCTGGACGAGGATACGGGAGATGTTCTGATTATCATCGATATCCCTTGTACCCGAAAAGACGATTCGTCCATTCATTACGAAACCGGCCCTCTCGGCATTATTATCACGCGCAGGCACCTGTTAACGATATCGCTTCGTAAAACGAATATTTTGGACACGTTCATTGAGAATCGTGTGCGTGACTTCATTGTAAACTACCGGACCCGATTCGCCATTCAAATTCTTTTGGCCGTCGCGAAGGATTACTTAAAACTGCTCCGGTATATGGATAAATCGCTCGAGAGCTCCGAGCGCGCGTTGGCAAAATCAATCAGTAATACGGATCTTTATAAGCTGCTTGAGCTCGGTAAATCGCTGGTGTACTTTTCTACATCGTTAAAATCAAACGAAGCGGTGTTAGAAAAGCTAATGCGCGGTAGAGTCGTCAAACAGTACGATGAGGACGAGAATCTGCTCGAAGACGTAATCATCGAGTATAAACAGGCTCGTGAGATGGCGGAAATTTATGCTTCGATCGTAAACGGAACGATGGATGCGTACGCTTCCATCATCAATAATAATATGAATCTGATCATGAAGATTCTTGCGGCTGCTACCATCGCACTTTCTGTTCCGACCGTAATATCGAGCTTTTTCGGACAAAACATTCCGATGCCGTGGGATCCGGAGTTTTCACGTGAACCCTATCCGTTCGTTTTTGTTCTCCTTCTGGGCGGATTGAGTATTGTTCTTGCCGTATACATACTTCGAAAAAAGAGAATGCTTTGATTGCATATGAGGCTGTTCTATGTCGAAAGGCTTAACAAAACGTCCAGGCGCCAGGATTCCGCTTCAAAAAATAGTTGTTCGACTCGCCCAAGTATTCAGTATCACAGCCGTTTTACTGATTGCATTTATCATCTTAACCGCAGGAAGCGCGAACACATTAATGAAGACGGAAAAAACACCGGTATTAAACATACCGTCTAACATTCTGCCGCCTTACTCGCCGACGAGCTTTAAATCGTTTGACAAACAAACAATTCTGTCCGGGTGGTTTTTCAAAACATCGGACCCGATAAGCACAATCATTGTCGTGCACGGCACCGATTCGAATCGAATGCCGTTCAATGTTGAGACCGTCGATTTAGTGCAAGATTTTCTGGAAGCCGGATACAATGTATTTTTGTTTGACCAAAGGAATAGCGGTGAGTCGGAGGGAATGACCACGGGCTATGGGTACATGGAATGGAAGGATGTAATCGGCGCAATCGACCATGTTCGGAAAATCTCGGTTACGACTGATGTGATCCTTTACGGAATCGGATCCGGATGTTCATCGTCTCTGATTGCGGCGGATAAGCTTCCTGAAAGCGGTGAAACGGAAAAGGAGTATTCTGCCGAAATAAATGAGCTGGCGTTTGACGGAAGTTATATCGCCGGATTCATTTTGGATTCTCCGGCGAAAATGTCGGATGATTATGTTCGACCAATTGTCGAATCTGAGTTTGTGATGGGCTTTATTACTCAATATTCCGTACCCTATGCAATCCGGATATCGGCCGGAGAGAGCGAGAATTTGAATCTCGCTTCGGAAATTGCACGCACCTCCGTGCCGGTATGTATTCTCTACGGGGATCGGGATATATTTATCAAAACTTCGCTAATCGATCAGATAGTGAGTGAAAGAATCCGACTGCATCCCAATAATACGACCTCAGAGAAGTTTTCCGGAGCGGGTTATGTTGAATCCTACACAATCAATCCTCAAAGGTATCGCGAGATTGTAAGGGAGTTCCTGAACAGTCACTTTGAATAAATAATATTATAGAATATGGCAACAAAAAAATGAAGAAGACAGACATCCCGACGGAGAAAAAATGGCTATTTTGACATTAGGAATTGAATCATCGTGTGACGAGACGGCGTGTGCGGTTGTGTCCGACGGAAGAAATGTTCTTTCTTCGGTCATATCGTCTCAGGCGTCGTATCACAGCCGATTTGGTGGTGTTGTTCCCGAAATTGCTTCTCGAATGCATGTGGAGACAATCATCCCTTGTGTTCGTGATGCTCTGAACATTGCGGGTATAAATCTTTCGGATATAGATGCCATATGCGTTACAAAGGGACCGGGTTTGGTCGGTGCTCTTCTTGTGGGGATTTCGTCAGCAAAGGGATTGTCGGAGGTAACGAACAAACCGTTAATCGGTGTCGGACATATTGATGCGCACGTTGCCGCTAACTATTTGACACATGAGGAATTAATCCCTCCTTTTATTGCGTTGATTGTGTCCGGAGGACACACCGAAATCGTGTTTACGCCGAATGATCGTGACCAAATTGTAATGGGGCAAACTCGAGATGATGCGGCCGGTGAAGCAATCGATAAAATTGCACGAGTTCTCGGCTTGGGGTACCCCGGCGGCCCGAAAATGGACGTTGCGGCAAAAGGCGGAGACCCGACTATCTACGATTTCCCGAAAACCCGATTTCCGGATTCGTTTGACTTCTCGTTCAGCGGCATAAAAACCGCGGCTCTAAATATGATTAATCGTATCAAATCAAGTGGACAAGAACTGAATATATCGGATTTTTCCGCAGGCTATCTGCACGCAATTGCAGAAGTGCTCGCGGAAAACACGGTTCGTTGTGCTCTGAGTGTTCGTTGTTTGACCATATGTTTGGCAGGCGGAGTCTCCGCTAATTCCGTGTTAAGGGAAACGATGAAACGATACTCGGATCAACACGGCATCCGACTGTTTTCCCCGCCGATTGAGTTATGTACGGATAATGCGGCCATGGTTGCGGCTGCGGGCTATTTGTCATATCTTAAAGGAGTGCGTGATGATTTGTCGATGAACGCAAACCCTACTTTACGTCTATTGAACTCGGAGAAAAGCATATAATGAGCGAGAAAAATATCGCAGACAACAGAAAAGCATTTCATGATTACTTCATTCTTGAAAAGTTTGAAGCGGGTGTTTCCTTGCTCGGCACCGAGGTGAAATCCATTCGCGCAGGGAAGATCAACCTGAAGGACAGTTATGTTCAAGTGAAGAACCAAGAGCTTTTTTTAGTAGGCGCTCACATCAGTCCCTATGAAGCGGGGAATCGATTCAACGCGGATCCGATGAGGGTGCGCAAGCTCTTGATGCATAAGAACGAAATTATTCGACTTTACTCTCGGGTCAAGCAAGATGGTCTGACGATTGTCCCGACCCGGTGCTATTTTAAAGAAGGGAAAGTAAAAATAGAAATAGCGCTCGCGAAAGGGAAAGCAAAATACGATAAAAGGGACAGTGTTGCTAAAAAAGACGCAGAAAGAGATATTGCCGGTGCCCTAAAAGCCAGGTCAAAAAGACCTGATGATTAATGCTATAATAACACTGAAATAAAAAATAAATCTCTGGAGTGAGAAGTGACCAGAAACAGAAACACCGGTAATCCCATCCGTTGGTCATATTTAATTCTTTCAATCATTCTTTGGTCGATTGTAATCGGCTGGATGTGGGTTATCTTTTTGTTTTCCTCCGAATCCGGGTTTGCTTCATTCGAAAGAAGTCAAATGCTTCTTGAATTCATGGATAAACATTTGAACGTTTCAATTTCTCATTTTATCCTGCGAAAAGCAGCTCATTTCATTGAGTACGCCATACTGACATTATTGTCTTTTTCTTCATTTGCGGCTTCCTCAAGGATTTCTGCTCATAACCCGTTGGTTGAGATTCCCGTTCGGGAAATGATCAGCTCATTTCAGACCAATGCGCTCCTATCAATATGGATTACCGTGTTATTTGCCGTAATTGATGAGTATCACCAGATTTTTGTTTACGGCAGAAACGCGAGTGTTATTGATGTGCTGATCGGAATAGCGGGAGGAATCTTGATCCTTTTGTTGCTTCGACTTTCTGTTTTCATCCTTACGCTTCCCAAAAAAAGATCGGATTCCTCCGATCTTCAGGAGTAATCAAATGCAAGTATTATTCCCATTGCGTTTTTGATTCGCGAGTCTGACGAACGACATTGATATAACTTCTTCCCGCATTAACCATGACCGGGTTTCCGTCTTTATCGAACAACTCTATTGAACTGGTCGGTGTCGGCTTTTCCCAAGTGATTTCTATTATTTTTCCGTCTGATGCATAATATCCGGTTCCACCGTTTTCCAGAAAAGCATCAATGGTGGGGTCGCCGTGTGAACGGATATCCGCAAAAAGGATGATTACATTCTTTACAAAAATCATTTCACCCGTGATTTCATCAATCTGAGCTTTCCCTCCGTACTGATACTTGGTATACATCATTACGTCTTTATCGTACTTAAAATTGGAGTCACAGTTTGTTGCAGAGAAGTAGACGGTCAAATCGGTACAAGGCAGACCCCCTTCGAGAGAAGGTGATTCACTCGTAACGAACGGAAAGAGAAAAGGGGTTTCTCCTTCGGTCGAAATACTTTTGAAATCAATCGCACCTCGTATCAATTCGCCGTTGGTAACCGCAGAATGCTCAATGGCTCTTTCCTTGCGCCACTTGTCATCGCGGTAAAAAAACAAGTTTTTAGAAAGTGTGATTTTGCCGTCTACCGAGTGTCCGGAACTGGCACACATTACATTGCCGTCAACGGCTTGAATTCCATACTGCTTCAAGTGATCGGGGACTCTCCAGTTTGAGCCGAAATGGATAAATATGGAGTTGGTTCCCGCGCACAAGTCCGCGGAAAGGATTCGGGCGCTGCGAATCGGTCCGATCTCGGGAACGGCAGAAATATCGGCAAAAAGAGCGAGCAGGCGGGTCTGTCCGCTTTCGGTCTCATATTCGTATATCACGTCGGCGCGATGAAGGCCTCTTTGCGGAATAGCCGCATAATGATTGTTGACAACGATTGCAACCGAGCGTTTGTTGTAGTTATCAGGATCCATATCCGCCTTTCCCGTTAAAGGATTGATGTTCTCCGACGGCTCGACCCATTTTACTCCGGTGGTGGTTTCAGTTATGGAAGCTTCCGTGACCGTTGTGATCGAAGAATCCTTAGTTTCCGGAGTCGTTTCCGAAACGCTTGTGGATTCATAAGAAATGGGAACGGTCGATGTGGTTTGCGACGCATCACTTGAACAGGAAACGGCAACCGTGGAAAAAAGGAAGATTACAGAAAAAAACATGAATCGAATAAACAGGGATAGGACAGGATTCGGAATATAGTTTTTAATGTTCATTTGGACCTCGTTTTTTTTCATTATATAGGTCATTTTATCACACGCGATACGAGATCATACAAAAAATAAGTGATATTGTGTTCATTGTTTTTTACGGACAAATCGGATATTATTACGTCGAATAAATAGTTTTCGAGGTGAGCGCATTGAAAAACACCAATTCCGTCGGGAATCCGGCTGTTCATAATCATTCCTTTTCTTCGCCACCGGGGAATAGGTCCGACTTTGATATTGTGTCGCGAAACGGTTCCTCTCGCAAGTTTTGGCAAAAACTCGTAAAATTTCTTGCTTTGGTGCTGGTAGCGGTAATCGGATTCGGAACAGGCGTTTTCGTCTATTTTTATAGAATATTGGGAAATGTCAATTATGTATACACGCCTTATGTTCAGCCGGAGAAATATGAGCCCTTGGATCTGGGTGAGCTAGACTCTTTGAATCTGGAAGGAGACACTCAATCATCTTGGGCGGAAGGTGGACATACGCAAGTATATGTAAACCCTGATTTCCCGATAAAGAATGTGGCACAAAAAGATAAAAACATAGAAAACATTTTGGTATTCGGAGTGGATTCTCGCGGATCACACGAGGTGGTCTGCCGTGCCGACGCAATCATGATTGTTTCATTGGATCGAAATAACAAGATGATAAAGATTACCTCGTTGATGAGGGACTGCACGGTCAATATTGAAGGAAGAAGTAAACCGGACAAGCTGGGACACTCTTATGCATACGGGGGTGTCGGTCTGTTAATCAACACAATCAATGATAATTTCGGACTGGACATCAATCGATTCGTGATGCTTGATTTTCACAGTTCTTCCCGAATCATCGATGCGTTGGGCGGAGTGGAAATTGATGTGAAAAGCAACGAGGTTAAGTACGCGAATATTGTAATCAAGGAGCACAATCATTTATTCGGTGAGGATGTTCCTTATTTGACGCACGAGGGCTATCAGACTCTTTCCGGGACACAGGCTATCGGGTGGGCAAGGATTCGATATTCGGACTCGGACTTTGTTCGGACGAGTCGACAAAGAACCGTCGCTTCCGCATTAATGAAAAAGGTTTCCGCCATGGATACACTCGGGCAATTGGCCATCATGGAAGAATTGGCCGGAATGTTTGAAACGAATATGAAATCGGATGATTTGACGCGCGTAGGATTTGATGGTGTTTCCTTGTCGGGACAAATTGTTGAGTATCGTGTTCCTGCTGACGGTATGTATACAACTCAGGCCAATCCATGGATGATGATTTTGGATTGGGAAAAGCAGATCCCCGCCCTGCATGAGTATATTTGGGGTGAAGCGGAATGATAAAGACAAACTGTTATGTCCGGTGTGAAACCAATACTATTCCCGGTCTCCCGCAAGAGAATGTTTTTTGCAACGGTCTTTTTCGGAAGCCGGAAGATTACCAACAATCCTTTATAAAAACAATGCCGTTCGAAGCTCCTTTTCAGGTATTTGCTCTGTTTTCAGCCCGAGGAAATGACGGAGCCGCCGCCTCGGTATTGCAAAAGCTGGTGAGGGAGTTTCCTGATATCGTCAGACGTTCCATCGGACCGAAACCATTTCAGTTTGATATTTTTTCAGAGCATCTGGTCCGTTTGATGAATCATCATGTTGTACAAACAACGGATCGAAATCACACGGGAATACCCAAAATTTCATTTTCCGTTGCGGTGATTCATGGCAATACCCTACGGATTATCAGCGCCGGAAATACTCGAGTATTTTTGCATCGCAAAGACCAATTCATGTGCCTGACAAAGGATCACACCGTCGCGAGTGAGCTTTTACTCTCGGGAGTGATTTCCGGCGATGAAGTAGCCGCTCATCCGAAAAGAGAATCATTAACCCAATACTTGGGAAAAACAGACAAAGAAGGACTTTTGGTACCGGACACAACTATTTCCGTAGATTTGATGGCCTCGGATGCTTTTTTTCTTCTGGGAGACGGCCTAACGAGGCATCTGAGTACTGAAGAAATCCAAGCCGTCGCAAAAAAAGAAACGGACTGGAGTGCAAAAGTTTCGGAAATTGTAGGATTATCAATTTCAAATGGGGCGAAAGGTGCGGTTTCTCTATTGCTCATCGACGTGAAAGAGGTATTCGCTCCCGTTAAAACCAATCAGCCTTCAAACCATACATCTTCTTCCAAATCGACAAAGCAATACGCCAATCGCCAGAAAGAGGGGGTAAGCCGAGTGCGAGGTAAACAATCAATAAAAAGAAGACTTCTTTCTATCTTGACTCCGATTCTTTTGTTTGTTGTATTTGCAATGATCGGGTACATAACGATGGCGGCGATTTTACAGAATCGAAAGGCGGATCTTAATAAGGGTAATGACGATATATCGACCGTCGATCCGGAACAGGTTCTGAACAGGATCATGTATGCAATCAACGATCAGGTCCATATTTATTCGGAAGAATCATTGGACAGCCAATCCATTCAAATTCTTTATCGTGGTGAAGCGGTTACATTGATCTCTCAGGGCTCAACATTTTCGAAAGTAATCTCTTCAAGCGGGAATACGGGTTTTGTGATCTCCGTAATGATATCGGAATTTGATCCGACTATCGAAGAAGCACTTCCCGAATTAGAAGCGGATCCGACTCCGATACCAACAACAGAGGCAACAACATCTGCAACTCATTCAACAGAAGCAACGCATGCAACGTCCGCGGATCCGACAGAGACCGATGTCTCGGATCCTACCGAGACATCGGAGACTTCCGGAACATCGGAGACTTCGGAAACATCGGAAACGTCCGAGACA
>JAAYCT010000043.1 GCA_012729635.1 Clostridiaceae bacterium
CGGTTTCAGCTCAAGCCCTATTATCAGAATAATCGCCATGATGATAACAGGGACAAGGTTTACCAATATTACTTTTGGACTTAAACCCATACTTAGTCCGCCGATAAAGCTTGCTATGGGGTTGAATGAGGCTGTATATCTAACCGTGTAAATGGCAATAATCTCCATCAGAAAAGGAGATGTGTCAAATGCATGAAAAAGCACGAGAACTGGTAACCCTGTTGAGTGAAGAATGCGGAAACTTGGAGGATGTACAAGCGCTGTTGAAGAGTCTTTTCAAGGGTACAATTGAGCGGATGCTTGAGGCAGAAATGGATGAGCATTTAGGCTATGAAAAGCATTCCGTACTTGGAAATAACAGCGGGAACAACCGTAATGGGTACGGAAAAAAGGTCTTGAAAACCGAACTTGGAGAAACGGAAATAGAGGTACCGCGCGACCGCAACGGTGAGTTTTCGCCCCGAGTGATTGAGAAAAGGCAGACGCGTTCGGATGATTTGGAAAATCGAATTTTGGCGATGTATGCCAAAGGAATGTCGAATCGAGACATAGAGGACCATCTGCGGGACATCTATGGTGTAGAGGCTTCCGCAAGCCTGATCAGCCGGATTACGGATAAAATTCTGCCGGCGGTACAAGAGTGGCAGAGCCGTCCTCTGGACGCCGTGTATCCGATTGTTTTTCTCGATGGAATTGTTTTCAAGGTCCGGAAGGACAATCGAGTGATCAACAAATGCGTGTATTCTGTTTTAGGAATCAATATGGACGGGCACAAAGAGATTTTAGGCATATGGATTTCAGAAAATGAAAGCGCCAGCTTTTGGACCACTGTGTGTAACGAACTGAAAAACCGGGGCGTACAGGATATATTGATTGCTTGTCGCGACAATCTTTCCGGTTTTTCGACCGCAATCGAAACTGTTTTCCCGAAAACCGAGCAGCAGCTGTGTGTTATCCATCAGATTCGCACTTCCACTAAATATGTGCCTTACAAAGATATTAAGGCGGTCATGGCGGATTTGAAGAAGGTTTATGGCGCTCCGACAATGGATGATGCTGAGTTCCGATTGGAGGAATTCCGGGAGAAATGGGGCAAGAAATATCCTCAGATCCTCAAATCATGGGATGCAAACTGGATAGAACTTTCCACTTACTTTAAATACCCCCAGGAGGTAAGAACGCTTATCTATACCACCAATGCGGTGGAGGGCTTCCATCGGATGCTTCGCAAATATACCAAAACGAAGACCATTTACCCCACGGACGACGCAGTAAGAAAATCTGTTTATCTGTCGATTATGGAAATCTCCAAGAAATGGAGTATGCCAATTCGTGACTGGGGAATCATAATAGGACAGCTGCTTGTCTTTTTTGAAGGTAGATTACAACCCCAACAAACATCATGAGCCGGCTGCGGCCGGAAGTGAGTTTATCGCTTTTGTTTTCCGGAGCGGCAATAAAAACGGCGACATTCCTTTTGGGAAATCGCCGCTCCGCCAAACCTCTCCCGGCGCTCGGGTCGCACTCCTGCGTCGCCCTATCCTCCGTGAGAGTAAAAGCATCTTTAGTATGGACAGTATATTGGAGGATTATTCTATTTACACGGTTCGCGACACACTCCC
>JAAYCT010000010.1 GCA_012729635.1 Clostridiaceae bacterium
CGTATCTCTTACAAAGCTTTCCGCATGTAGGACACTCGTATTTTGATGTCTTTTTTCCTTCTATGTATACATGCACTGCTTTGTCTCGTTCGTCAAACTCGGCTCTTTTTACGTGCCATGGATCCTTCAAATTGATTGACCGTTCAAACATTCCAGCAAAATTAATGATTTCTGGTTCCACTGCTATCACCTCGTTACCAGAATATCACTTTTTCTGTGTTTCACGGAAATAGGTGAAGAGCCCTTTATTCGGAAATGCTTGAAATGCGTCAACCGAAAAAAATGAGCCCGCTTTTCGCGTATAATCAAAGAAAACCCGTAAAAGAGGAGGACCACCTAATGCAGACCGAAATAAACCCATCACCGTTCGAAATCCATCACGATCTTGCGGAAATCGTCCGGAAGCAGAATCGCCTGATTCGTTTCCAGTCGGCCGTTCAATCCCTGATTCTGATCCTTTTAATCGGAGCGACGGCGATCGCCGCGATATTTTTTTTCAAGGTTCAAGCGACGATCGACGAGGTTGATTCGACACTCGATACGGTAGACGCTAAATTTGACGAATTGGACATGGATTCCCTGAACAACTCGATCATCGCCTTTAACGAAGCAGCCGCGAAGATC
This sequence comes from Clostridiaceae bacterium, assembly GCA_012729635.1. Classification (GTDB taxonomy): domain Bacteria; phylum Bacillota; class Clostridia; order Saccharofermentanales; family Saccharofermentanaceae; genus JAAYCT01. The sequence continues at coordinate 625 of JAAYCT010000010.1, forward strand.
GAAGGATTGGATGCCTCGACGATCAATGACTCGGTCGTTTCGTTGAACGAAGCCGCGAAGACCTTCAGCGAAATCGACACCGAACAGATTAACGAACTGACAAAATCCCTGAACAATACGGCGCAATCCATCGAAAAAATAACCGATAAGCTCGCAAATCCCTTCTCCTGAATCCGCCGATTGTGCTTTTGGGTCTATATTCGAAGCAATTGTCGAAAAGAAACCCTCATAATTTCGCGTTTCTCCTTTATTCTTTATAAAAAAGGAGTTCGTATGTCTTATGCTGTTTCCGTCGATCGATCCTGCACGGTTCGGTCGTTTCCTCCGTCCGTATTTCCGTTTATACGAATTACGTTGGAATCCGAAGACTTGATCGCGGATATCCGTGCCGACAGAAGAACCGAAGAAATTCTTCGGATGATTTTGCGCGAGCTGATCTGCTTTCGACGAGAACGAAGTGTCACCCGCGATTGCCCGTACGAAATTTCGATGAGTGATCCATTTCTTGAATGGTTCGGTCTGATCCTCGGAAATGTATATACCGACCGCTCCGTGATGACGGACGGACGGATCGGATCGGATTTGAATTACTCGTTCGCTTTACGGATTCTTAACGTTATATCGTCCGATTCATCCGGCACTGTATCCGGCGCAACGGAACTGGATCTGCTCCTGCCCCCGTTGTGGAAACTCGGATTATCGATAGAGTCACCGAGATCCTCAACGGAGGCATATCGCCTTTCACGCCCAAAAGAACGGCACTTTCCGTCGGAGCAGAAAGATCGGCATACGGTCATCCGCGAAGCAGATCCGAAAAGTGATGGTTTCGGGCTGTGTCTTTTGCGGATGTGTCCCTCCGGTTCTTTTCGCGGAACCATGCTTAAGAACTCCGAAACGACCGGTTTTTACCCGGTCGTACCGGTGCCTTCCGAGTCTTATGCGAAGTGTGAGAAAGCATCGGAAAACAGTCGATAAGAACGCTATTCCCCTTTCGGTTCTTTGCGCAATAAAAAAGGGCTGTTGCCTTCTGAACAAAGAGTTCCCTCGGTAACAGCCCTTGGTTTTGGATAAAAGATTGATTACTTGACTTCGACCTCGGCTCCGGCTTCCTTCAGCTTTGCTTCAACCGAATCCGCTTCTTCCTTGGTAACGCCCTCTTTGATCGCTTTGGGCGCACCATCTACAAGCGCCTTGGACTCGGTAAGTCCAAGTCCGGTAATTTCACGAACGGCCTTAATCACAGCGATTTTCGCTGCTCCGGCACTCTTAAGAATGACGGTAAACTCGGTCTGCTCCGCTGCGGCCGCACCGGCTGCTTCGCCGCCGGCCGCAGGAGCCGCAACAGCGAGAGCGGCGGCGGATACGCCGAACTCTTCCTCAATTCCCTTTTCGAGTTCAAACAACTCCATAACCGAAAGGGATTTCACTTCTTCCAGAATCTTTGCAACTTTGTCATTAGCCATTTGAATTTTCCTCCGTTATTCTGCCTTTTCACGGCATTTCTTGCAGATGGTTACTCTGCGCTTTCTTTGTTCTCTTCCTTTTCGGGTTTCTTCTTGCTCCTCGTTGCGGGCTTTTTCTCCGGCTCGGCTTTCACCTCAGCCGGTGCTTCCTCAGCCGTTTCAGCCTGCACCTCGGGCTTTTTCTCCGGCTCGGCTTTCACCTCAGCCGGCGCTTCCTCAGCCTTCACGTCGGGCTTTTTCTCCGGCTCGGCTTTCACCTCAGCCGGTCCGCTCTCCTCGAGCTTTTCGGCGGCCGCCTTAAGAAGCATGGCAAGTTTGGTAATAGGAAACAGCAGGCCGTATGCGATTTGTCCGCAAAGCACTTCCTTGGCCGGAATCGAAGCAAGTGTATTTACTTCCTTGACGGAAGCAATTTTCCCTTCGATAATACCGCCCTTCAGGGTGAGCTTGTCGAACTTGTCCGCATATTGCTTGAGCAGTTTTGCCGGGGCGATCAGATCTTCCTTCGAATAGGCGATCGCAGTCGGCCCTTTCAGGATGTCCTCGACACCATCAATGCCCAACTCCCGAAAAACCAACGTCGCGGTGGTATTCTTAATCACCTTGTACGATATGTTGTTTTTTCGAAGATCGGCGCGCATCTCGGTGTCATCGGAAACCTTGAGTCCGCGCGCATCCGCAAAAACGAACGACTGCGCTTCGCGATAGTCCGAAACCAGCTCGGAAACCATCTTTTTCTTTGCCTCAAGGATCTTTTGACTTGGCATTCGTGTGCACCTCCTTGTCTAAATATAAATACCCCTCGCGCATGGACACGAGGGGCGTAAATTCCAATGACTCTGTCAAGAGTTTTGAAACCACCCACCTCGGCGGGACGATCGATCCGTTTACGGCCTTACGGCCTCCCGCTGTCTCCGGCGTGGCTATTTATTCAATTGTATCGTCCTTTTTAAGCCAGAGGCTTCGGCGGGACGAGCGCCTATTCTTCCGCGAAAACCGCGAATGAAACTAAATCTTGGCGGCGTTTACCCGCACGCCGGGGCCCATCGTCGAAGCCAAAGAAACGTTCTTCAGGTACTGTCCCTTCGATGCCGCGGGCTTTGCCTTGATAATGGCATCCATGATGACCTTGAAGTTCTCCTCCAGCTTCTCCTGTCCGAACGACGCCTTGCCGATCGGGCAGTGGATGATGTTGGTCTTGTCCAAACGATACTCGATCTTTCCGGCCTTGATGTCGGATATTGCCTTCGCGACATCCGTTGTAACCGTTCCGGATTTCGGGTTCGGCATCAGGCCCTTCGGACCCAAAATCTTTCCGAGACGACCCAGGAGTCCCATCATGTCGGGCGTTGCTACGATCACATCATACTCGAACCAATTCTCCTTGGTGATCTTCTCAACCATATCCTCAGCCCCGACAAAATCGGCACCGCCCTCTTTGGCTTCATCCGCTTTTACACCCTTCGCGATGACAAGTACGCGCTTCGTACGTCCGGTTCCATGCGGTAAAACGACCGCACCGCGAACTTGCTGATCCGCATGGCGCGAATCGACTCCGAGTCGAACATGAAGTTCGATCATTTCGTCAAATTTTGCTTTGGCCGTCTCCTGCACCAACCGAATCGCCTCCGAAGGATCGTAGGAGACGGTTCGATCGATAAGCTTTGCGGCTTCCTGATATCTCTTGCCTCTTTTCATTACTCTGCTCTCCTTGAAGACTTAGTCATCGGTTACGACGATGCCCATGCTGCGTGCTGTTCCGGCAACCATACGAGCGCAAGCCTCGACACTGGACGCGTTGGCATCCGGCATCTTGATCTGTGCAATCTTAAGGCACTCGGAAAAAGGAATTTTTGCAACCTTTTCGCGGTTCGGTTTTCCCGATCCGTGTTCAATGTTGCATGCTTTCTTAAGCAGTACCGGCACCGGCGGAGTCTTCGTAATGAAAGAATAGGACCTGTCGGAGTAAACCGTAATAACGACGGGAATAATCATCCCGACGTCCTTTGCCGTTCTTTCATTGAATTCCTTGACAAACTGCGGAATATTTACGCTGTGTTGTCCAAGGGCTGGTCCGACCGGCGGCGCTGGCGTTGCTTTGCCTGCGGGTATCTGCAGTTTAATATACCCTGCGACTTTCTTTGCCATGGCTGGCCACCTCCCAAAAATGTTTTTCGGCTTCTTATCCCGAGCCGAAATATCTTCACGCCGTGACACCACGACGGGATAAGCAACGAATCAGGTTCGAATCACTTGTGCAAAATCAAGCTCGATCGGGGTTTCACGGCCGAACATCGATATGCGAACGCGTACGGAATGTTTCTCGTGATTGATGGCCTCTACGACGCCGACACAGTCGGAGAAAGGACCGGAAACCAATCGAACCGAGTCTCCGACGGAATAGTCGACGGTCGGAACCCAGTTCGATTCCATCCCCATCATCATCAGTTCTTCGTCGGAAAGCGGAACGGGTTTGTTCGAACTCGGCCCGACAAATCCGGTCACACCGCGCGTGTTCCGAACGATATACCAGATTTCTTCCGTGTATACCATCTTCACCAAAACATAGCCGGGATAGATCTTCTTCATGGCGACTTTCTTCTCGCCGTCCTTGACCTCGATCTGTTCTTCCATCGGAACGGATACTTCCTGAATCATTTCCTGAAGCCCGCGGTTTTCGATGACCGTCTCCAGCGTCGTCTTCACTTTATTCTCATAACCGGAATACGTGTGTACCACGTACCATTTGGCTTCTCTGGGCTGTTTTTCTTCGGTCATTTATTCGCGCTCCTGTATTTACACATCTTCTCCGAACACTATTCGGAAAGATCGGCGGATTCTTCCGATACGGACGTTTCCGATGCAGATGTTTCCGATGTGGATTCATCCGAAGGCAGAACCGTAGTCTCGGAGACCTCGCCTTTGTCGGTTCCGTAGAAACCAACCTTATCAAGCACGTATTTCGCACCGTATTGAATACCGGTCAGCAAAACCGCCGCGACGGCGATAACGACCAAAACGACGACAGATGTCTGAATCAGTTTCTCACGCGTCGGCCAAATGACCCTTTTCAGTTCCTGACGGACATTCGAAAAACCCGTCCCGATCCGCTTGAAAAAGTTCACAAACCCTCTTCCGAAACGCACAAAAGCGTTACCGGTTCTGTTATCAGTCTTCTTTGTGCTCATCGATTAAACCCTCTCTGAACGACGAAATAAGATTCGTCGACTATTTGGTCTCTTTGTGCGAGGTGTGCTTCCGACAAAAAGGGCAGAACTTCTTGAGCTCCAGCCGATCCGGGTTATTCTTCTTGTTCTTGTATGTCTGGTAATTTCTGCGCTTGCATTCCTCGCAAGCCATAGTGAGCTTGTCTCTTACCCCTGCCTTGGTTGCCATGAGTTACACCTCCAAAAAACAGCATCCCCCGGATGCCAGTTGCGCATAAAAAAACGGACCGAAACGGCGATAGCAAACGGAATTCTATCACATAAGGACCCCCGTGTCAAACATAACCGACACGAAATCAAGAGAATGGCGCTCTGTTTCCGAAACTTCATTCCATTTCCCGGAATTCTTTCGGAAAGCGCCGAAATTAAGACTATCTCCGGCTTCGAAGCTCGTCGTAAACATCCTCGGGAGTGATGCCCTTTTCGACCATCAGCACCATCAAATGATACTGCAGATCCGCGATCTCATATACAATATCCTTCTTTTCCCCGTTCATGGACGAAATGACGACCTCGATTGCTTCCTCGCCCAACTTTTTGCAGATTTTCCCAAGGCCCTTCGAAAACAGATAATTGGTATATGAGCCTTCCGCCGGATTTATGCGACGATCCACGATCACGTCGTATAATTCGCGGATTATGCTCTCTTTATTTTCACTCATTGGACTTCCTCCGAAATTGAATTGCCCATTGTATCGTCCGTAAGGATCTCATCGAGTTCCGTATAGAAACAACTCCGGTTTCCCGTATGGCATGCGACACCCTTCTGGTCGATAAAGAATAACAGAGAATCGCGGTCGCAGTCAATCTTAACGGACCGTAAGGTCTGCGTGTTGCCGGATGTCTCCCCTTTTCTCCACAGCCTTTCCCTGCTTCTTGAAAAATAATGCATCTGTCCCGTCTCGAGTGTCCGGTCGAATGCTTCATAGTCCATGTACGCAAGCATCAACACCTCCGTGTTTGTCGCGTCAACGACAATAGCGGGAACCAATCCCAGAGCATCCTTCTTCATTCTCTGCCAGAGAGAAAGCGCTCGGCCGATTTTCCGGACGGGAATCCCCCGTTCATCCAGATAGGCTTTCAGCTTGGAGACAGAAATCTCCCCGAAATGAAAGAGACTGGCCGCCAAAACCGCGTCCGCTTTCCCTTCGATGATTCCGTCATAGAAATGCTCGTAGGTTCCGGCACCCCCGGATGCAATAACCGGAACGGATACCGCATCCGAGATCATTCGGGTAATTGTGTTATCATAACCGATTTTGGTCCCGTCGCGATCCATGCTGGTCAGAAGGATTTCACCCGCTCCGAGTTCTTCGACCTTTACGGCCCACTCCACCGCATCCAACCCGGTCGTCTGCGTTCCGCCGGCAATCACCACTTCATATCCGCTCGGAATCTTTTCGGTTTTTGCGACACTTCGCACATCGATTGCGGCAACGACGCACTGCGAGCCGAAACGTGCGGCCGCACGCGAAACAAACTCCGGATCCCGGACCGCCGCCGAGTTTAAAGAGATCTTATCGGCGCCGGCGTTAAGGATCTCCCGGATATCATCGATCGAACGAATCCCTCCTCCGACCGTAAACGGAATGAACACCTGCTCGGCAACCTTCCGAACCATGTCAACCATCGTTTTTCGCCCCTCCAGTGTCGCCGAAATATCCAAAAAAACCAATTCGTCGGCACCGGAAACATTATATATTTTCGCGATTTCAACCGGGTCTCCCGCATCACGCAAACTGACGAAGTTTACTCCTTTTACGACCCGCCCGTTTTTGACGTCGAGGCAAGGGATGATTCTTTTTGCAAGCATTCGGACAACCTCACTTTCCCTTCGTAGATCGCTTTTCCGACGATGACGCCGGAACAGCCGCTTTTTCTGATTTTGTCGATATCCTGTTCGGAGCCGATCCCTCCGGAAGCAATTACATTGAGCCGGGTGGCCGAAACAAGCTCTTGGGTCTGATCGGTCGCAGGCCCGGTCATCATTCCGTCACGGGTGATATCCGTGAAAATGACGGTTTTTGCGCCGATCTCTTGCATGGTTTTTGCGAACTCGACCGTTTTCAGGCCGGACCCGGAAGTCCAGCCGTCTGCGGCGACCTCTCCGTCGCGCGCGTCGATTCCGACCGCGACATTGTCGGGAAAACGGCGAAGAGCCTCCTCGGTAAACGCACGGTCCCGGATTGCCGACGTGCCGAGAACACAGCGAGTGACATCATAGATGCTCAAGAGCCGATATACCGTTTGCATATTTCGGATCCCTCCGCCGGTTTGAACCGCCAATCCGGTCTCTGCGGCGATTCGTCGGATAATTTCCTGATTCGCGGGTCTTCCGGTACGGGCGGCATTTAAATCGACGATGTGAACCCATGTCGCTCCCTGCTCGCGAAAACCTCGCGCAACATCAACCGGATCCTCTGAATAGACCGTCACTTCTTCGTATTTCCCCTGTCTGAGACGTACGCATTTTCCGTCCAGAAGATCAATTGCGGGATAGATGATCATCGCGTCCTCCTTGCCCAACGATTCAATATGGATAGGCCCACCTCACCGCTTTTTTCCGGGTGAAACTGCATCGCCAAAACATTGTTTCGAGACACCGCACAAGCATATTCGACCCCGTAACGGGTCGTGGCGGCGATGTCATCCGCGCATTCCGGTGCGCAGTAGTAAGAATGCACAAAGTATACGTAGTCTCCTTTTCGGAAAACCGGATCGGGGGCGCTTTCAAAACAATTCCATCCGATCTGGGGAATCTTGAGTCCCGACTCCGACGGGAATCGGCGCACGACACCGGGCAGTATGCTCAATCCTTTCGTTGTATCGCCGCTCTCTTCCGACTTTTCAAAAAGCAGCTGCATCCCGAGACAGATGCCCAAAAACGGTGCGCCGGAATCGATATAGTCCTTAACCGCGCCGTCCAGCCCGGTTCGCCGAAGCGCTTCGGCCGCCGCTCCGAAGGCACCGACACCCGGCAGAATCACACCGGAAGCCTTATGAACCTCCTTCGGATTGTCGATTACCCGACAGGAGTATCCGATGTACTCCAACGCTTTTATTACGGAGCCCAGGTTTCCGAAACCGTAGTCGATCACATCGATCATTCGATGTCCTTCCCGGTCAGGATCCGATACGACTCACGGTACTTCGCGGACGTGGCCGCGATAATTTCCGCAGGAAGTGTCGGAGGCGGATAAGTCTTATCCCAGTCCAGTGTTTCAAGATACTCTCTCAGGTACTGCTTGTCAAAGCTTTTCTGTGCGCGCCCCGGCACGTAGTCCCGGACATCCCAGAAGCGAGACGAGTCCGGCGTGAACATTTCATCGGCAACAATCAGTCTGCCGTCGATTTTACCGAATTCCAGCTTCGTATCCGCAAGAATAAGACCTTTTTCCAGCGCATATGCGGCAGCTTTTTCATACAGAGCAAGCGACGCATCCGCAATAGCACGCGCATCACTCTTTCCGATAAGATTTTCCGTCTCCTCCATCGTTATATTGATATCATGTCCCGTCTCCGCTTTGGTGGAGGGAGAAAAAATCGGCTCGGGCAGGCGATCCGCCTGCTTCAGTCCCCGGGGCATCCGAATACCGTTAATGGTTCCGCTTTTGTTGTATTCCTTAAGTGCCGATCCTTCGAGATAACCCCGGACGATGCATTCGACCGGTAGCATCTCCGCCTTATCAACCCACATAGATCGGCCGTCGAGTTTGTCCGCATATGCCGAAAGTCCCTTCGGATAAACGGAAGGGTTTGTGGAGCGCACATGGTTTGGTATCATTTCGCGCGTCATGTCAAACCAGAAAGCCGAAAGGCTGTTCAGAACCACGCCCTTCCCCGGAATTTTTTCGTTGAAAACAACGTCAAAAGCCGAGATCCGATCCGATACGACAATAAGCAGAGAGTCGCCCAGATCATAGACATCCCGAACCTTGCCCTTAAAAAGCAACGGAATACCCGGAAACTCGGATTCACTGAAAAACTTCATATTATCCCTCCCGATTAACGTCCGAACAGCCTCATCGCCGCTCCGGCAAACTCGAATGATTTTTTTGCGACCCGCCGTCCTTGCCCGGTCGCGAATCCGTAAAACATCTTCACAGTATACCCTTCGTCGAGGGGACCTCATCCCCTGCGTCCGGATCGATGGATGAAGCTTCTCTGAAAGCTCTCGCAAACGCCTTGAACATCGCCTCGATCTTGTGGTGATCGTTGCCGCCGTATTCGCAGCGGAGATGTACGGTCAGCCCTGCGGCAAAAGCCAACGCACGAAAAAATTCCTGCGTGAGCTCGGTATCAAAATCGCCGACGCGATCGCCGGAATATTTTGTGTCAAACACAATAAACGGCCGACCCGATATATCAAGCGCGCACGTCGCCAGGGACTCATCCATCGGAATCACGGCATTTCCGTACCGACGGATGCCCTTTTTATCGCCCAGGGCTTCCGCAAGAGCCTTTCCGATCACGATCCCGACATCTTCCACCGTGTGGTGTCCGTCGACCCGCAGGTCCCCGTTGGCCTTTACCGAAAGGCTCATTCTGCCGTGACGCGCCAGGAGTTCCAACATGTGATTAAAAAAACCGATCCCGGTGTCGAGGGAGACCTCGCTCGCCCCGCCGATCGTAAGTTGAACCTCAATATCCGTTTCCCGAGTTTTACGGGTACATGCCGCCGATCTTTGCTTTTCGATTTCGCTCATTCTGTAAAACCCCCGTTACCGTCCGCAGAACTGCCGGACCGCGTCGATCAATGTCTTCATCTGTTCGTCGGTCCCGACGGAGATGCGCAGATACTCGCGGATCCTCGGCTTACCGAAATACCTTACCAGTATACCTTTATTTTTGAGTTTCGTGTACAGCTCCTCCGCGCCGATCCCTTCGGGTTTCACGAAAAGGAAGTTCGCTTTTGAATCCGTCAACGTGAAGCCCATTTCTCGAAAAGCTTCGCGCGCTCGCTCCCGGGTCGCGATGATTTTCCGGGTGTTCTCTTCGTGCCACGCGCGATCCCGGACCGCCGCCTCGGCAGTCTTCTGGGCGAGCGTATCCACCGGGTAGGAATTGAAGGAGTCTCGAATGCGCCGGATACCCTCGATCAACTCCTCGGACCCGATCGCGAAACCGAGCCGCAGTCCCGCGAGCGAGTGCGACTTGGAAAGAGTTCCGATGATCAGAAGATTCGGATACTCGGAAAGGAGCCCGATGCAGGAAGGACCTCCGAAGCAGGCGTAAGCCTCGTCGATCAGGACGACCCGGTCCGGGTTCGCGTCCAGTATGCGGCGGATCGATTCGACCGGCAGGGCAAGCCCCGTCGGCGCGTTCGGGTTGGCGATCGCCACCCCTCCCTCTTGAGAAAAATAGTCCTCGGGCGCGATCGAAAAATCATCGCGCAGGGGAATCTTCTTCAGGGGAATATCGAAAAGCTCCGCGTACACCGGGTAGAAACTGTAGGAAATGTCCGGAGTCAGAAGCGGCGGGGCTTCCGGCCCGCTTTCGAAAAACGCCCGGAACGCGAAGGCGAGGACCTCGTCAGACCCGTTTCCGCAAAATACCTGTGTCGGACGAACGCCGTAGAACTCCGCGAACGCCTCTCGTAAAGCGGTGCATGAGGTATCCGGATACAGCCGGAGCCGCTCTTCGTCGAATGTTTTCAGAAGCGCGCCGATGTTCGGTGATGGCGGGTACGGGTTCTCGTTCGTATTGAGCTTGATGACCTTTTGCCCTTCCCCCGGTTGTTCTCCGGCGACGTAGGGTTCGATCGCGTTGGTCTTTTGGTTCCAAAATCGACTCATTTCATTATCCTTCTCTTACTTTTTCGTTTTCTTCTTTTTCAAACCGGACCCGGACCGCCTGCGCGTGAGCCGATAAGCCTTCCGCGTCCGCAAAAGCGGCGACATCCTTATAGCACTCGAAAAGCGCCTGCTTGTCGTACCTTAATATACTCGTTTTCTTCAGAAAGTCTCCGGTCGAAAGCGGCGAGAAAAATCGCGCGGTACCCGATGTCGGCAATGTGTGGTTCGGACCGGCGTAATAGTCTCCGAGCGGCTCCGGCGTGTAGTTTCCCACAAAGATCGCCCCGGCGTTTCGGATCATCGGGATGTATTCGTCCGGATCTTTGACACAAAGTTCCAGGTGCTCGGGCGCAAGTTCATCCGAAAACGCGACCGCGGTCTCGAGGTCGTCCACCAGGAGCACCGCGCAGTAGTCGCGCAGTGATGCCTCAAGGATCTCCTTTCGATCCGACTGTTCAAAGCGGCGGTCGACGGCTGCCAATATCTCTTTTGCGAGTTTCTCGCTCGTCGTCAGCGTGATCGCGGAGGCAAGTTTATCGTGCTCGGCCTGGGAGAGCATGTCGGCGGCGACGAATTCCGGATCGGCCGATTCGTCCGCGAGGATCAGGATCTCGCTGGGTCCGGCGAACATATCGATGTCGACCTGTCCGTAGACCAATCGTTTGGCGGTGTTGACGTAAATGTTTCCGGGCCCGCAGATCTTATCGACGCGCGGGATCTCAAGCGTGCCGCAGGCCATCGCCCCGATGGCCTGCGCGCCGCCGACACGATAGATCTCGTCCGCGCCCGCGATGCGGGCGGCGGCGAGGATCACGGGGTCGACCGACGCGTCGGCGCGCGGCGGCGTGCAGAGCACGACGCGCGGCACGCCCGCCACCTTGGCGGGAATGACATCCATCATTACCGTAGAAGGAAGGGGCGCCGTTCCGCCCGGAACATAGACTCCGGCAACCGATAGGGGCCGCACCCGCATACCGACCTTCGCACCGGGGCCGTTTTCGAGCATGTACCCGGACTCGAGTTGCCGCTCGTGAAAGATCCGGATGTTTTCGGCCGCCTGAGTCATGATTCGTAAAAGGTCGGGATCGACGGACGCATACGCGCGGTCGATCTCTTCTTGTGTCACGCGGAAGCCTCCGGGCGCGATCTCCACCTTGTCGAATTTTTTCGTATACTCGCGCACCGCGTCGTCGCCGCGCAGGCGAATATTTTCAAGCACACCGGCGACCGTATCCATGATCGGTCCGAGCGCCATTTTACCGCGCATCCCGAGTTCCTCGCAAATAGATATTAAATTCTCCGAATCGGCGCGAATGAATTTACATTTCATAACGCTTGCCCCCGTTCCTCTTTATCCTTGCCGAGCTGAGCGCGGATCGCCTCCAGCATCGGCATGATCTCACCGGATTTCATTTTCATCGCAACACGGTTCACGACCAGCCGTGCCGAGATATCCGCAATCACTTCAAGGACGTCGAGTCCGTTCTCCCGGAGGGTCCTGCCGGACTCCACGATATCAACGATGACCTCCGCCAGACCGACGAGCGGCGCCAGTTCGACGGAGCCGTTCAGCTTGATGATCTCGACACTTTCGCGCTTGGTCTTCTCGAAATAAGCGCGCGTGATGTTGGGATATTTCGAAGCGACGCGTTTGTTGGGGATCCGGTCGAGGCTTCCGCGAAGCCGCTCCGGTCCGCAGACGCACATCCGGCACGCGCCGAACCCCAAATCAATGACCTCATAAAGCTGACGGTTCTCCTCCATCAGCGTATCTTTACCGACGACCCCGATATCCGCGGCGCCGTACTCGACGTAGGTCGGCACATCGGCCGGCTTGGCCATGATGAACCGTAAACCCGCCGCCGCGTCTTCCAGAACCAGTTTTCTTGAATCTTCCCTGGCCGACGAGCAGTCGTATCCGGCAGTCTCTAAGAGCTCCAGTGTCTGATCCGCCAGCCGCCCTTTTGACAGTGCGATCGTAATCATTTTTCTTCCGTCTCCCCTTCCAAGCACGAATCGTTCGCTTTAATAAAAATAACTTGTCCGATGCCGTTGCTTTTCGCGTATTCACCCAAAGTCTTTTCATCTTTCCCGGCGCAGTCCAGGATCACCCTCATTTTCTTCTTCCGGAGCTCACGGGCAGCTCGAATGGCCTTTTTCCGGAGTCCCGGTCCGGCATCGTATCCGATGACGACATCGGTCGATCTGCGCTCACGTCCCCATTCCTGACGGTGCAGAGCGGTAATGCACAGCGTGATCCCGATCGAAAAACCGACCGCCGGCACATCCCGTCCGAAAACCGACACCACTTTATCATAACGGCCTCCGGAAATGATCGGAAATCCGACCTCCCTCGTGAATCCCTTAAAAATCATTCCCGTATAATATTCAAGGCTCCGAAGCATCCCCAAATCGAGCGAAATATACTTCGTATAGCCGTAGTCCTTAAGTGTGTCCAGGATCTCGCGCAAGTCGGTAAGCGCCGCTTTTGCCCGTGCGCCCGTCACCCGCTTTTCCAGAAGATCGATCGTATCATACGTCCCGAAAAGCGTCGGAATCATCAAAAGCGTCTCCTTGTTTTCCGGCGAAAGGTTCATCCGGTCCGCCATTTTTTCGAGCATGACCGAGTCTTTCTGGTCAACCAGTTTGGATATGAGTTCCGCATCCTCTCCGCCGATACCCCATTCCTCCATCAGACCCAGGAAAAAGTCCACCTGTCCGACTGCGACCTGCAAATCGGAAAGTCCGATCTCGAGCGCCGCCGCGATCGACGTCGCGATCACCTCCGCGTCGGCCTGCGCGTTCGAGACACCCATCAACTCGATGCCCGCCTGAGCGAACTCACGCTGTTTGCCGCCTCCGGACTCCCGGAAGCGATACATATTTTCGATATAGGAGAGTCGCAAAGGCAGAGCGTGATCCTTAAGGACCGTCGCGACCAGTCGTGCTGCCGGTACCGTTCCGTCATACCGCAGAACCAGTATCCGGCCTTCCTGATCGGTCAGTTTATACATATTCTCCTGCGCGACAAAATTCCCGCCCGCATACACATCGAAAAACTCGATCCCCGGCGTCTCGATCTCCTGATACCCGGACGCATCAAACAGATTTCTCAACTTGCTTTCGATCCCGCGCTTCGTCGCGCAGACCTCGGGGAGCATATCACTTACTCCGTCGGGGGTGTGAAATCGGTAATTGCCCATAGGATCCTCCTGTCTTTATGGCGACACGGTTTCGGGGGCGTGCCGCTCACCTATTCGCTTTATTGCTTTACCTAGATAAAGCACTAAACTTTTCTGTATTATAGAGGACATCCGGAAGATTGTCAACCCGGCTTACGATGAAGCTCTTCACCTGTTTCTGTGTTTCACGGAAACAGGTGAAGAGCCTACTAAGATCGCACATACTGTTTTTCGCTGATTATTAGGACTGTCTCAGCATTTTTCGATATAATGTGTACGTATAAACGAACAGCCGGGAATCGCCGGCTCCGTTTCGGAGGTTACCTATGGGCAATATCATCGACTATGTCAAGACCGAAATGCGCACCTTCTCGGAAAAACCTTTTTGCGCCGTAGACAGTTTGGTCTTGTCTCAGGTATCCTACTTCAAAATGAACGGATTGGTTCCGGACCTTTATGACGACGAGTCGTTCGTGCCGCTCCGGGATCTTTTTCGGGCGGAATGCTTCGATCAACTTTTCGGGAAAACCTTTGTGCCGGAAAACAATTTGAACCTCCTGACGGCCTTGGCTTCCAGTCCTCGTTTCCGGAATACGGAATTGAATTTCTTTATAAATGAGGTCGATGCCGACATCGAGATGCAATTTTCCGCAGTTACCTTCTTGCTGGACGACGGTTCCGTCTACATCGCGTATCGGGGAACCGACGGGACGATGATCGGCTGGAAGGAAGATTTCAATATGGCCTTCACCTACCCGCTTCCGGCTCAGGAGGCAGGGCTCTTGTACCTGAATTCGGTTTCGGGCTTTATTCCGGCGGACGCGATCGTACGCATCGGAGGGCACTCGAAGGGAGGAAATATCGCGGTTTATGCGGCGATGAAATGCAATCCCTCTTTAAGGAAACGAATCGGGGAAATCTATAACCATGATGGGCCCGGTTTTACAAATGAGGTTTTGGAAAGCGACGAGTACGCTTCGATCCGCGATCGGATCCGAAAAACCTTGCCTCAGTCGTCGGTATTCGGGATGCTGCTTCATCAGTGTGAAAATTTCGCGGTCGTCGAAAGCAGTGGGATCAGCGGTTTTTTCCAGCATATCCCCTTCAACTGGATCGTCAAGGACGGTGATTTTCGCTACGTCGACAAACTGAAGAATTCGTCCCTTCAGGCCCAGGAAGCAATTAACGAATGGCTGGCCGCTCAGACTCCCGAACAGCGCAAACACTTTGTAGACACGATTTTCGGCCTTTTAGAATCGACAAAGGTCACAAATTTCAACGACATCAACGACGACTGGCTCAAAACTTCCCTGAAAGTATTGGCCGCGGCCAAGGATCTGGACCCGGAAACACGAAAATTCGTCCAAAATGCGATCTCCTCGTTCGTAAAAATATCACTCAAGGCATGGTCGCCGATCCATTCCAAACAGCCGGAGTCCGCTCTGCCTGCCGAAGCCGGGGATGCTTCGTCATCTTAACGAGAATTTAATGAAACGCCTTTTCTTCGCATGCTATAATTCAAACACATGCCGATTCGAAAGGTTATCCGATGAAGAGTATATTTTTTTCTTTACTGATTCGATTTCTTCTTGTTCTCCTCTCTGCCTACGGTTTTTGGGTGTTTCTTCAGCCCCTGACCGCCGCCGGCATCATCAATATCGGCAACGCCTTCGGGATGATCTCCTTTGTTCTTTTCGCTGTCGTCGTCCTCTTTTCATCGAAAATTTCCCGCTTTCTTTCCGCCCGGATGAAGAAGCGCCGCAGTAAGATCGTGATCGTTTCGATCGCCGTATTTCTCTGCCTCTGCCTCATATGGTGCGGGGTGCTCTCCGCCCTGATGGCCACTGCCGCTTCCGGAAAACCGCAAAACCCCGCGACCGTGATTGTTCTCGGCTGTCGGGTTAACGGCGATACGCCGAGCCTCGCGCTGATGCGCCGGATCGAGACCGCCGCGGATTATTTGCTCGAAAATCCGTCGCTTCAAGTCATCGTCTCCGGCGGGCAGGGTCCCGACGAGTGGATCACCGAGGCGGAAGCGATGAAGCGGGTCCTTATTCAAAAGGGAGTCTCCGAAGACCGGATTCTGTTGGAGGACCGTTCGACCTCCACGCTCGAGAATCTTGAATTCTCCAAAGCACTTATTGAGAAGAACGGACTTGGTTCATCCGTCGTAATCATCAGCGAAGGGTACCATATGTACCGCGCGCTTTCAATCGCCAAGCGTGTCGGGCTCGACGCAGAAGGCCTTGCCGCCCCGACCGTCCGATGGCTCCTTCCGACGTTCTGGGTCCGCGAATGGTTCGGCATTACGCTGGAGCCTTTTCGGGGATAACTGTGCGGAGAATGCGAGCAGGTCAATCTTCGGTTTATTTTGGCTATCATAGTAACTGGCTGATGATGCGTCGATAGCTTAAAACACCGAATTTCTTCTTCAACTATTTCTCAACCAAATCCTTTGAGTAATTTTCGATTATAAGGGCAGATTGCCGGTCGAAATCGGACTTCTCAAGCAGATTACGCATTTATTGTTTATTCAAATTTGAGCGAGTCCGTAACTTTGATACTTGCAGCGTAAAGGCTCGGAATAAAACTACAAGTAACGGCTTCCGTCACCCCAACCAAAAGAGGAAGAATTAACTGGGCGTTCGAAACTTGCACCTTAAAAGACAGAAATAGATTACGCGCCAGATATTCTTCTGCTAATTTACAGCATAAATAACTGGAGCAAACAGCAAATATTGAAACGATAAACGCAATAACTACCATTTCAAACATAAATTGAAAGACAATATCCGTTTTGCTGGCTCCGAATGCTTTTCTTATACCGATTTCCGGAATTCTTGCATACACCGGTGTGGCGGAGCCACGATTCCGGCGGGTGGTGAGCCACCCGTCCGGAAAAAGTGAGCCAGCGCTCCGGGCGATGAGCCAAGGTCGATGCGAATGCGTTAGTTTGAAACTTTCTTA
>JAAYCT010000011.1 GCA_012729635.1 Clostridiaceae bacterium
GGCGAGATGTGAAGATTCTGGTGCTGGCGGATAAGCTTTCCAATATCCGGTCGATTCACCGGGATTTTCGGGCGTTGGGCGAGGCGCTGTGGGAGCGGTTCAATATGAAGGATCCGGATCAGATCGGGTGGTATTACCGGTCGATCGGTGAGGCGCTCGAGAACGAACTCGGGGAGACGCTCGCGTGGAAGGAGTATCGGGGGTTGGTGGAGGAGACGTTCGGGGGAGGGGCGAGTATAACGGCGTAACGGCTTCTGCGGGAGGCGCCGGGTCTGAGGTCTGATATTTATTTCTATTTTCTTCTCTTGACTGATGTTACCGGATTGGCGTCGGACATAGTTGACTAAATTCTGTTCCGATTTATCCCCTTGCCGGTTATTAAAGCTATTGTCGAAAATTCAAGCAATGTCTATTTGGCTCCCGGTCTATAATGAACACATACGGGGCGAGAATGTTCCGGTTGTATATATTTCGGATGATTAGTTTTTTGCATTGCTTATCCGGGCTTCCCAAAAGCTCTTATATGGAATACAATGTAAGAGCAAACGGGAATTCAACGGGAGATCTTTTCGAGCGATCGTCAAGAGGGCAAAGCGATGACTTATATGATGAAACTTGAAAAACTTGTCGATGAAAATGACGGGTTGATCCGAACAAGGGACGCGGAGGCGGCAGGCATTCCTCGTAAATATATTTCGATGATGGCACGAGCGGGGAAACTGGAACGGTTGTCTCAGGGGATCTACCTTTCCCCGAATGCTTTTGAGGATCGATTGTTTCGACTGCAACTCCGATGCTCCTATGGCGTTTATTCGCATGAGACCGCTCTTTTTCTCGCTGATCTGTCTGACAGGGAGCCGAAAATCAGCATGATGACAGTGCCCAGCGGTTATAATGCCCGCCATCTTGCCGGAGAGCCGATTAAGTTGTTTTATATTCAAAAAGAGCTTTTGGACTTGGGTAAAACGACGGTTAAAACATCATTCGGGCGTACGGTTAACTGCTACAATCGTGAGCGGACATTGTGTGATTTACTGCGCAGTCGCTCGCAAATGGATCCGGCTTTAGTCAACGCGGCTTTTAAAACGTATATCAGGAGCAGCGAGAAGAACGTACTCTTGCTCTTCGAATATTCCGCTCGACTTGGTGTTCAAAAACTCATGAGAAGTTACTTGGAGGTGCTGTTGTGAATACAGCAAAACAAGTCAAAGACTTGATTCGAAATTTATCCCGAAAGAACGGCGTCGATCCGCAAATTTTGATTCGGCAATATACGTTGGAGCATCTTCTTGAGAGAATTTCACTTTCATGTTACAACGAATGTTTTATTCTGAAAGGCGGGCTGCTCATATCGGCTCTTGTCGGTATTGCGTTGAGGTCTACACTCGACATGGATGCAACGATCAAAGGCTTCCCGCTGGATCAGAACACCCTCATGGAAATGGCGAATGAAATCATTGGGATCAAAATGGATGACGGCATTCGTTATCAAATCAACTCAATCGATCCGATTCATGAAGATTCTGAATACAATGGGTATCGTATTTCGCTCACAGCCTTTCTGGACGAGTCAAGGATTCCGCTTAAGATGGATATCACGACGGGAGATCGAATTACCCCCAAAGAAATCGATTTTTCATACCCGATGTTACTTGAAAAGCGATCGATCAGAATATTCAGTTATAACCCGGAAACCGTATTGGCCGAGAAACTGGAGACGATTCTAAGCCGCAGCCTCGCGAATACGCGTATGAGAGATTTCTACGATGTATATGTTTTGACGGAAATGAAGTGGAATACCATTGAACCGAAAATACTGCGGTCTGCTTTTTTAGCAACATGCAATGATCGGGGCAGTCAGAGTGCTCTAAATGAAAGCGATCGGATTTTCGCGAACATTAAGGCAAGTGTTGATCTCGAGCAAAGTTGGCAGGGGTATCAGCAAAAATATGATTATGCCCGGGAAATATCGTTTGACGCGGTTTGTTCGAGTCTGGAAAAAATACTGAACATTATGATGTTGAGGAAATAGATAGAGACAATGATACGCCGTTCCGGTTTCACCAAAGCATTTCGATCGCCGGGGCGCTCGAGAGCGAGCTCGGGGAGACGCTCGCGTGGAAGGAGTATCGGAGGTTGGTGGAGGAGACGTTCGGGGGAACAAGGGCAAAATTCGAGAACACACTGCCGAATGAACAGTTATAATTAAAATAGATAGCCGGAGCAGAAATGCACACATGCAAAAAAGGCACATGTATCGAACACAGGTGTCCGTTCGTTACTGTTGCAAGGTAAATGTAATGAGTAAAATGAATTTTTCCAATTCACCCGGGAAAATCGTCCCGATTCCCGAGCACGAGGCGCTGAGGGAGGAGCTTGAGAAACTCCGCACGGAACTTTCCATGCTCGTACTCGAGCGCGATGAGCTTCTTTTTGTCGAATGCAAAAACATCGAGATGGCCTACATGCTCTCCGTCGGCGGACTGGAGTACAAGGCCTATGAAATCGAGTGCGCGGTCTTGCGCCTGAAGCGCAAGGCGGAGATGATCCAAGCCAAGAAGAACCGGCAGGAGAAGGTGATCCTTTCTGAGATCGAGACGGCGCTGGATAAGGAGTTCGCCGATTACCGGGCTAAGCTTGATGAGAAGATCCGGAAGATGAACGACGCACTGGAGCGAAGCAAAGGGCAAATACTGACGGATGAAGAGAACGCGGAACTGAAAAAACTCTACCGCGCGATCGTGAAGGAGCTGCACCCCGATCTGCACCCGGATCTGAGCGAAGCGAAAAAGCGGCTTTTCCAGAGTGCAGTCGATGCTTACGAATTCGGAGATTTGGAAGGGCTTCGTATCATCGCCGGGATGGTCGGCGGGCCGGTGACGCAGGAAGAAAATAAGGACATGACGGGGCAACTCATTAAGGAAAAAGAACGACTCACCAAGCTGATCCAAACGGTGAATAAACGCATTGCGTCGATCAAGTCGGAATACCCGTATATCTTGAAACCCCTTGTTGAAGATCCGGACAAAATCGAGGAGAAAAAGGCCGAGCTGCAAGCATACACTCAGGAGCTCAAAGAAGTGCTGGCCGCATACACATCGAAGATTGCGGAAATGCTGAGGTGAAAATATGGGCGATTTGATTAAGGGCGAAAGCGGCGGACTGGTTGGTCTTTTTCACGGGAAGGGCGGCGAGGTTGCGATCCCTAAGCCGTTTGAGCGGGACATTTTCCTTTTCGATACGCATGTGGCCGGGACAAGCCACGTTGAAGGAATACTGGACCTGGAGCCGCACCTGCACGACGACGACCGACTTGATTTTTTTCGAGAGCCCGACAACCCGCATGACCCGAAAGCGATCGTGATCAAGAATGCCGACGGGGTGAAAATCGGCTATGTGCCCGAGAGGGACAACGCGATTTTCGCGCGCCTTATGGACGCCGGGAAGTTGATTTTCGGAAGAATTACGTCTAAAGAGATTGCGGGGAAGTGGCTCAAGATCAAGATTAAGGTTATGCTTAAGGAGTAGGGAGCGGGTTGCACCTGCTCGATGATAAAAAAGTGCCTCAATCCATCTGTCAGGAGGTTTCCCATGGCGTCACACCCGATTTATCAATTCAGAGCTGAGCTCAGTGATTACAGGCCGAAGATTTGGCGGCGGTTTCAGGTAACAGATGATTTTTCGCTTGCGCGACTGGCCTATGTTGTCATGGCGATGTTTGAGATGCAGGCGAGTCATCTTTTCGCGGTGGAGGTTTTCAAACGTAAAAATCTGGCGCGCTTTCTGGAGAAGGATTATCCGAAGGCAGAGGTGTCGAAGGTACTTTCGCGGAATCCGGTGGAAGAGGTCGTGCGATATGAGATCATCGGGGATGATTTCGATTACCCGGGTCATGAGCCGACGGATCCGGTCGGTGTGAAGTTGAAGCACGCGGTCGGTCGTGTGGGAGATGAACTTTGTGTGGAGTATGATTTCGGGGACGGGTGGCGGGTCCTTTTGACGATTGAGGATGTTTTCGAGGATAAGGATCTTCCGGGAAAAGAACTGCCGCGCGTTCTGGCGGGCGAAGGTTTCGGGATCATCGAGGATTGCGGCGGTCCGGACGGTCTGAAGCAACTGGCGCGCTCCTTTTCGAGAAAGAAAGGCGTCGAATATCGGGAGAATCGGGAGTGGCTCGGCGTGGATGATCTGGATCTTTCGGCGTTTGACGTGGAGGATATGAATTTTCGCGTCAAGAAGATCCCGCGCATTTATGCGGATGTCTATGAGCGCGATCTCCCGCCGACAAAGGCTTCGATGGATTTACTGTTGAGGAAGTATAAGGATAAAGCGAAGTAGCGTTCGGGTGAGTGGAGGATCACGGCGTAATGAATTCTTTTAGTGAGCATCGACTGCTTTTTAACTTTGACCGCCCGTGACTTATGTTAGAATGTTTTTAGATCATCTAAACGGAATCATTTGAGTTGTAATTTGTGTTACCGAACGGATGCGGGGAGTGATTCTGATCAGTAAAATATCCATTCGTTTTTTTGATGATAAAGAAGTGCGTGCTGTTTGGGACGATGAAAGATCCAAATGGTGGTTTTCTGCGTTGGACATTATCGGTGTTTTACGAGACGAGGACAACTATGCGAAAAACAGGAACTATTGGAAGTATTTAAAAGCGAAACTTATAAAAGAAAACAACGAGTTGGTTAGTGTGACTAACCAACTCAAACTGACAGCTTCCGACGGGAAGAAATATCGGACCGACACATTTGATTATGACGGAGTCATCGAACTTGCGAAAAACTTTCCAAGCAAACAGGCAAATCGCTTTATCGAATGGTTCACCTATAGCGATGAAACGATTGACGGGAAGAGCAAATCAAAGGCATATGCTCTTTTCGACAGTTCCTTGCTGAATACGATAGAGATCGGTACGGTCAAAGGCTTAAAGCAGATTCACGGCTATTTGTTCGGAGGGCTTTATGATTTTGCGGGACAAATCAGAACGCTTAATGTTGCAAAGAGTGGTTTTCAATTTGCTTTGGCACGTTTTTTGCCGGAAACGCTGAAAAAAATTGAAGAAATGCCCGCGAGCACTTTTGATGAAATTGCAGATAAGTATGTTGAGATGAACGTAGCCCACCCTTTTATGGAAGGCAACGGCAGGAGTGCGCGTATTTGGCTTGACCTGATTCTGAAAAGAAATCTGAAACTCTGTGTGGACTGGAGCAAAATCGACAAAAAGGCTTATCTCGACGCGATGAAAAAGAGCGTTTCGGATTCCTCGCAAATTAAGGTGCTTTTACAAAACGCCTTGACCGATAAAATAAACGACCGTGAAATGTTTATGAAAGGCGTGGATTACTCCTACTATTACGAACAGGAAAATGAAATAACTGAAGGGAAAAGTGAATAATAGTAAAATTCGAGCGGCCGCTTTTTCATGAGAAGGTTCCCCACGGCGTCGCATCCGATTTTTGAGTTTATGGCTGAACTCAGTGATTACAGGCCGAAGATTTGGCGACGGTTTCATGTGAGCAGTGATATTTCGCTGGTACGACTGGCCTATAGTGTGATGGCGATGTTTGAGATGGAGGCGAGTCATCTTTTTGCGGTGGAGGTTTTCGAGCGTAAAAACCTGACGCGCTTTCCGGAGAAGGATTATCCGAAGGCGGAGGTGTCGAAGGTGCTCTCGCGGAATCCGGTGGAAGAGGTCGTACGATATGAAATCATCGGTGATGATTACGATTACCCGGGCGTGATTATTAATCCGTTCCCGTGGAGACGGCGCAGAAATTGTCATTCTTCTAAGATGTAGAAGGGCTGAAATCACCCTCAATCATTCTTTGCTCTAATAAAGAAGAATATTCATGAAATGTAAACATTACATCATTGTATCCATTGTATAATAGGTGGAGAAACCTTGCACAGAATGGAGATCATAGATGAGAAAATTTCTTTTAATCGCAATGTCAGTGCTTCTTACGGTAACGGTTGGCGCCTGTGCTTCGGTATACGAGTCGCCGAAGCAAAGCCCGGCAGTGACAACTACCGGTGAAAAGGGGATGGATGCTGTTGACAACACATATATTAAACGTGACGGCGTGGAAGTCATATATGTTGCCGGCGGTTGTTTCTGGGGCACCGAGAAACTCATGCAGACAATACACGGGGTCATAAATGCTACGAGCGGATATGCAAACGGACAGGAAGGTGACGTGCCTGCCTACGCAACCGTCTCTGATACGGGATTCAAAGAAACGGTACGCGTCGAATACGATCCTGATCAGGTAAGTCTCGACACGATCTTGTTTGCCTTTTTTCGATCCATTGATCCGACGGTAACAAACAGACAGGGCAACGATGTGGGTTCCCAATACCAAGCGGGCGTATACTGGTCGGACGACAAGGCGAAAGAAACGGTTATGCGCATAGCAGATGTAGAGAGAGGACGCTACGATGATTTTGCGGTGGAGATAGAGCCTCTTCGTAATTTTTACGACGCGGAGGAGTACCACCAGAACTATCTTGATAAAAACATCAATGGCTACTGCCATATATCTTTCGAGGAATTTGAGCGCGTTCGCAATATAATCGTTGACCCGGCTGATTATCCGCGCCCGTCTATTGATGAAATCAAGGCGGCGCTGACCGATGTGCAATATAACATAACGCAGGACGCGGGAACGGAGCCTCCGTTCCAAAATGAGTACTGGAATTCATACGAGAGAGGCATCTATGTCGATATCGTAACCGGCGAACCGCTTTTCTCGTCCGGGGATAAGATCGACAGCGGTACCGGCTGGCCGAGCTTTTCCAAAGGCATCGACGAGAATACGTTCGTATATTTGACCGATGATTCTTTGGGCATGGACCGCATTGAGGTTCGCAGCCGTTCGGGCAATACACATCTCGGGCATATTTTTTACGGCGAAACGGAATCTCCGACCGGAATCAGGTTCTGCATCAACAGCGCTGCACTCCGATTTGTTGCTTATGATGATATGGAAAAAGAGGGTTACGGTTACCTCACTGATTATGCTTGAATATTTTTCGAAAGGCCTTTGCCCTTGCTCAACCAATCCACAGGCGTCCGGATTTTCAATCATCCACATCCTCGGATGATCATATCCGTTCGGTTTCAAAGCAAGGTCTTTTCGATCTGCCGTTTCCCGGAAATGAACGAGATAAAACACATTGTAATTGATTCCATTTTTTAATATCATTAGAGCATGAAGAAATTTGAAGATATCACCATCGCGTTGTTGCTGAACGATTTTCATAATGAATACAGTATGGCCGTCTATCGGGGGGCTCGGTTTGTAGCCGAGGAAATGGGTATTTCGCTCGCTACTTTCGGCGTCGGTTCCATTGACAGCCCTGTTCAGCATATGGGAATGAGAAACCGGTTGTTTTCTTTGGTCAATCCCGATGACTTTGACGGGATCTTTTATGTTTCTTCTTCACTTTCCAACTATATCGGGGCGGAACGTTTTTTGGAGTATACGGCGGGTTTCGGGGATATCCCTTCCGCGCATGTCGGCATCCGGCATGATTCGGTTCTGACCTTCGGCATTGATAATTATTCCGGCATGTATGATGCGGTCCGTCATTTGATTACGGAGCATGGTCGCAACAAGATTGCCTATATCGGCGGAACGCAGGGTGTTTATGAAGCGGATGAGCGGTTCCGGGCGTATCGGCAGGCTTTACTGGATCATCATATCGAGTACGATGATCGCTATGTCTATCACGGTTCTTTTATTCGCGAGGACGGCTTTTCGGCGGTTCAAGCCTTTCTGGATGAACGTAAGCTTGAGATGGACGGTTTGGTCGGGGCCAATGACCACATGACCTTGTATGCCATGAAGGCATTACAGAAAAGAGGTATTTTGGTACCGGATCAGGTGAGTGTTGTCGGCTTTGACGATTTGGTCAGTGCCAGAAGTTGTACGCCCGCGTTGACGACGGTCCATCAGTCCGCCTTCGACCTGGGCGCGTTTGCCATGCGTCGCCTGACGGAAGGGATCCGGGATGACAGCATTGAGATAAGGCATGAGCAGTTACCTGCGCCGTTGACCGTGCGACAATCCTGCGGCTGTAGGGTCGGTCCGACAGAACCATTCGGTGCAGGTAATGAAGCGTCGCCGGACATGATGTCGGAACAAGACAGAAGCGAATGGGAAGAGCAGAGATCCTTTGTGAATTTAATGACGCGGGACTTGATCGGAAATTTTGAAATCGATGAAATTCTTTCGGTTCTGCGCGGTCAATTGAATTATCTCGGCATCAATGATTTTTCATTGGCTCAGTACGTGGGGAAGGACCAGGCGGAAGTTTTGTTCGATCAGGCCGGTCACCGCGGAGATCAGTTTCCGGAAAAGCAACTGATCGGCGGCGGTCTTGCCCGTTTACCCCGCCCGTATTATCGCCATGTTTTGCCGCTTTTCTATCGGAATGAGGATATCGGTTTTTTTGTCTCCGATGCAGGATCAAGAGATGTTCCTGTTCTTGAGATTATCAGAGACCACCTTTCCGGTGCCTTAAAGGGCGCGCGCCTTCTGGAAGCGGCGAAGAGGCATGCCGATTTTCTGCGGATCGAGGTTGAGGAGCGGACCAAAGAGCTGGCAGACCGCACGATTGAACTGGAGAAAGCGCTGGATGTGGTTCAGGAGACCAGCGAAAAACTCGAACGCCTGTCGGTCATGGATGAGCTGACCGGACTTTATAACCGGCGCGGCTTTTTGACGCTTGCCAAACAGCAGATCGCGCTGAGAAAGCGGAAAAATAACGATCTCCTGCTGGTCTTTTTCGACATTGACGGGATGAAGAAGATCAATGACACGTTGGGGCACCCGGTTGGCGATTACGCCCTAACGTCTTTTGCCGACCTGCTCAAAAGTGTTTTTCGCAGTTCGGACATTATCGCCCGTATCGGCGGCGATGAGTTTGTCGTTTTTGCCATTGACTGTACGATCCGTGAATATAAAAAAATTAAGGGGCGGTTGGATCATGCGATCGATGAATTTAATGCATCGAAAAATCAGCAGTTTCAATTGTCCGTCTCCGCGGGTGCCGCTCCGTGCGACCCCGATTCCACCTTTACCATTGAGCAGTTAATGGAAGAAGCGGATGCCGAACTCTATAAAGAGAAGAAGAAAAAAGGCGCCAATCGGTAGGCGGGTTGTTTGAGCCGCCGGAGGCGGCGATCACCGGCGATTACATGGTGATTGCGGCGACGGTGAGCCTGGTTTTGCTCTCCGTGCAGTATCCGTATTGAGCCGTTTTTCATCACAACTCAACAGACTCAATTATTTTTCACCTTAATCGATGAATTTGGACTATAATGAACTGCACGACCGGAACACAAGGCGCCGCTTGCGGCGCAGGATTATGGAGGCACAGCGCATGAGATCCGTCGTCTTTTACTACTCCCTTGAGGGCAACACAGAGAATATTGTCAATCGAATTGTCGAGGGGACCCAAAGGGATGTATGCCGTCTCGTTGCACATCGGTCCTATCCGAAGAACGGTCTGAAGTATTTTTTCGGCGGTATGGATGTCATGCTTAAAAGGACCCCGAGGCTCGAGCCTTTGACGAAGCGCCCGGAATCCTATGATTTAATTGTTTTGGCGACTCCGGTCTGGGCAAGTTCTTTTGCTCCGGCGATTCGCAGTTTCCTTAAGGAACATAACCTGTCCGGAAAGAAGATCATACTCGTTGCGACCACCGCCGGCGGGGATGCAAGCAAATGTTTTAAAGCGATGAAAGCATCTCTCGGCGAATCGGAGATCGTGGGTGAGTTTACCGTGAAGTCTCCGGTTGCCGGCCATGCGAAAGCGGCTGATGCCGTCGTGGAGAAGATCCGGAAACGTTTGGGCGAGTAGGCGGAGAAGATCCGGAGACGGACAGGCAACGTAACGAATTCCGCTCCGAAATAAAGGGCTGTCTCAAAAGACTTGTAACAAAGTCGGATGAGGCAGCTTTTTTTCGAAGCAGATGGATCATGGGTCTGAACCCAATACGATGCGGCAAACGTTCAAGCGTCTCACCACTTGATTGAAAAAGAGCCCATGAAACCTACTCTGAATCCATTCTGATACAGTAGTAGTTTATTTGCAGCGTTTTGAGATGTGAATAGAACCGGATTCGACAAGACCGTATGGGGGTTGGAGACTGCACTTGCGTGACGGCGAGGAAATACCGACTAAATCGATGAAGCGCTTCGTTTCGTCGGTAATCATTAATCAAAAACGAGATCGCCGGTATGTTCGGCTTTTCGAGCGGCGCGGATACCGGCAAATTCGAGAAAAGTGCTCCGGACCCTCTCGATAATGGAATAATATCGACAAATCCGAGTGTTTATGGCATTTTGTCTGTAATTTCAAGCCGCGACGGTCCTTCGTTGGTCAGGTGGCCTCGGCCGGATTCAAGTTTAGTTATACACACTTCATATAACCTCTGTCCAAAATCCGGGCGTATATTGTTTTGGGACTGCCCCGTTAACGATGCTCTGTTTGACCGGTCACGGTTATCAGCGGCGTACCGTTTGATTTAACCTGGCCGTCTGTTTTTACATGCCATGAAAACTGCGGAAATGACTTTTCGTTTAAGCTCAGACCTCTCTTCCGTACAGATCCTTGATAATGGTCTCGATCTCCAGATTTTCGATGGACATGTCGCTGATGACGGATTCCTCGTTCAATCTTTTGATAAACTCGTTCAGTTTGAGCCGGGACAGATCCAGCTCGAACTCGGCCTCCCGATCGGAATGCAGTTTGCGGATGAGGATGCCCGGCTGATTCAGGGAAGAAAGCGGGTTGTGCGTCGTTACACGGACGGATTTTTTGTTTCCGAGATGCATCCGGAGTCGATCCATGGTATTGTCAAAAACGATCTCGCCGTGATTAACGACGATTACGCGCCTGGCGAGGTGTTCCACGTCCTCAAGATCGTGTGTGGTCAATATGAATGTGGTTCCCTTTTTGTTCTGTTCGAGAATAAACTCGCGGATCTTTCCTTTGGCGATGACATCCAGTCCGATAGTGGGCTCGTCCAGAAATACGATCTTGGGCTGATGCAGCATTGCCATGATAAACTCGCACTTCATCCGCTCGCCTAAAGAAAGCTGTCGCGTGGGCTTACGAACGATCTTTTCGAGATCCAGCATTTCAACCATCTCTTTCATCGTTTTCCGAAAGGTTTGTTCCGGTATGTTATAGATGGACTGATTCAGGAGGAAGGAATCGAGCGGCGGGATATCAAAAAGGAGCTGGGATTTCTGTCCGAAAACCGCGCCGATATTCGCCACATATTTTCTTCTGTCCTTCCACGGAACATAGCCCATGATCTCAACCGATCCGGAGGTCGGATAAAGGATGCCGGTAAGAATCTTGAGCGTCGTCGACTTGCCGGCGCCGTTGGGTCCCAAAAAACCGATCAGCTCGCCTTCGCCGATTTCAAACGAGACCGCTTTCAGCGCCTCCACGATCTTCTTTTTGCGGATGATCAGGCTTTTCAGGGCTTCCCGAAAAGTGCCGCCTCTTTCGTACGTGGTAAAGGTTTTGGTCAGTTTGTCCACTTTAATGATGCTCATGGTTCGCTCCTGTATGGTGAGAGGTTTCTGTGATCGGATCGATGTCGTTTATTGTCAGGCCCCCATTTCGGTGCGTGTGGGGGGCCGTTGCTTTTCGCGCGGCGCCTTAACCGCCCGCGCTGGTATAGTTACGTGCCATTCGGTGAAAAAACCAAAGTCCCAAAAGAAGAAATCCGATCGAGCAGGCCATTGCGCCGAATACGCCGGTCATTTCTTTTCCCAGAAGCGCCGAAGCCGGGAATGACCCGAGAAGACTGATCGGGATCACCCAGGTGATGATGGATTGAAATACCTTGGTGAAGATCGATCGGGGGTACAAGCCGAAATCCATGGTCGATATGAAAATTTCATAGATCCGGTAATTGCCGACCCACACGATTCCGAGCCCCGTCATAAAAAGCCCGAAGGCAAACATTGTGATCAGGGAGAACACAAAGAGGAGAAGGAAGACCCCCCAGTTTACAAGCGGCAATGCCGGCACGGATTTGAGGGCATAGAAGAATAGAAGCAGTCCGCCGATCAGTTTTCCCAGGTCCTCACTGTCAAAGGCCGTAATGATGGACATCTGGAGGATCGACCGGGGTTTGATCAGGAGAAGGTCATAGGTTCCTTCCTGAACCCGGCGGATGGTATTCCAGACCATACCCATGAAAAACGGAAACGCGATGCCCCTCGAAAGAAGAAAAGTTCCCTGAAGCAGAAGCACTTCATGTCTCTCCCAGCCCGGAAAGGACGCTCCGTTGTGATAGATCAATAGCGTAACGAGGGGCCCGAACAGCTCCACCACCATCATGATGATCATGCTCATGAAAAAATCGCCGCGATAGGCCATGCGGGAAGCCAGTGAGGTCTTCATACCGTGAAAGTATATTTTGATCCACTGATATATTGAACTTGTTTTTTTTCGCATCATGCTCCGACCCCGGTAAAGCGCTTAATCCCGAAAAACCACACCAGTCGGTTCAGTAAGTAAGTAATAAGTACCATGAGCGCCTGCAAGCCGACAATCGCCGGAATCGAGAGGGTGAATCCGGCGAGCTCATAGCTTCCCATGAAAACCCTTGCCGGCACATAGGAAATGAACTGAAACGGCAGGAAAAACAAGACCTTCTGGATGCCTCCGGGAAACAACGTCAGCGGCACGAATATTCCCGAGCAAATATCCTTAAAGACCAGTACCGCACGGCGGATTCCGTCGGTTTTCACGAGCCAGAACGCCATCGTGCCGATGGTGTGATTGATCAGGAACGCGAGAATAAAGCTGAGTGCCACGGAAATGATTGCCCAAAGCGGCATTGCCGGAATCGGCTTGATTCCGAAAAGCAGGTAGAAGCCGATGATCGGAACCATTTCAATCCAGAATGCCAGGATCCGATGTCCCACTTTTTGAAAAAAGGCATAATACAAATGGTGGATCGGCCGCAGTTGAAAAGTGATGAACTTGCCGTTTTGCACAAGCCTCTGAAGCGTCCCGTCGGTATCGTCCCAGTTCAGGAAGCCCAGAAGGGAGGAAACCGCAAAATAATAAAGCATGGTTTGAAACGTGAATCCGGATACCGTGTCGTGTACTTGAAAAACCGCCCGCCATATGAAATATTGCACCAGAAAATAGATCGGCTGAACAATCAGCGAAACCGCCATATTGCTTCGAAAAGCAAAATTTTCCTTATACGTGGCTTGAATCACGGCCCGAAAGACCGGCTTCGCCTTTTTATGTACCGGCGTCTCCGAAACAGCCTGCACTGTTGTCTCCTCTCTCAGAAGCGAATGGAACGGCTCGTCTCCGAAATCGCTACTCGCGTAGATTTTCGCGCGATTATCTAAATAGTTTACTCCCATGGTCCCGCGGACTCAAGTATCCGTGCGTCGGAATTAAATATATCCAAAAAATTTGCTTCGATGCCCGGAAAACCGGGCGATGCCGGCAAGACGATGTGTTTTAGACGGTATTTATGTGTTTGTTTCTCGTCCGCCGAGTTGGTAATATTTGCGAAACGGGACAATCACCGTTTCCCGCCGGCATTTTTACTCCGCCCGTGCGGAGCTTTCCATGCTATTTTTCGAGCGCGATGAACCGATTCTTATTGAATGAAAAAACTACGCCGATGAATATCATGTCCGATTGTTATTGACCGGAACGAACAGTGTCGTATACTTAAAATAATCTACTTTCTTTGTGATCGTTTCATCAATTTATTACTACGGGGAGGGCTTGATGATGAGCGGCACGAATCAAACACGGTTTTTTCAGTATAAGGTGGTCTGGGGAATCATCGGTCTTGCCTATATCGTGGTCTGGATCCTTCCGTTTATCGGAAATTTCTCCGGACAAGCCAATGGGTCGGCGGAGAGTCTTGCTGTCTTACGGGACTATTCACGCTATCAATGGTATGTCATCGCGTTGTTCGGGCTGGTTTCATTTGCTTATGCAAAAGAGGTGGAAAAGAAAAACTGGTCCGCTGTTTTCGCCGGATTGACCTTTGTTTTTGTTAATTTGTTTAATGAATTGTGGAACGGGCTGATCTTTACATTCACGGGCGGTTATTCCGCGTATTGGATGCTGGGTTATCCGTCCGCATACAATCCGCTGATCGGGTGGTGTGTGGAGATCATATGCTGTTTCCTTTTATTCGGTTTGGTCATCACAAAAGGAATCCCCGAAGACAAGAACAAGAAGTTTTTCGGGTTTCTAAACAATCGAATTGTCATCGCTTTTGCCTGGGCAACGACTGCGGTTGTGCTGGAGATGATTCTTAATTCCTTCGGAGCCTTGATCTGGAACTATTGGTGGTGGAGTACGCGTTTTCCTTTCTTTCTCTTGATTCTTGCGTATTTCCCTTTTGCTCTGGCTGCCTATTTTGTCTATGACATGAACGACACAAAAAAGCAGGCATGGTTTACGGGCATTCTCGGGGGAACGCTTACCGTCGCGTATGTGGTCCTCACATTAACCGGACTGGTATAAACTCGGATCATTCGTGTTTGTGTACTCAAAAATCAAAACGGATCAGGATCCGAAGAAATCAAGCAGATTGGCATGGCTGTATATAGCCACCGAAATCAGCGAGACCGTGGACATAATCTTGATGAGAATATCCAAAGAAGGACCGACGGTATCTTTTAGCGGATCTCCGACCGTATCGCCGACCACAGCGGCATCATGAATACCGGAGCCTTTTTCGGCGCCTTCGATTCCGCCGGATTCGATAAACTTTTTGGCGTTATCCCACGCACCGCCGCAGTTAGCGGAAAAGAGAGCCAGCAGAACGGCGGACAGTGTTGATCCGATGAGAAGGCCTCCGACAAATTCCGGTCCGAATACGAATCCCGATACGATCGGTACGACGACAGCCAGAATGACCGGCAGTTTCATTTCCTTCAAAGCGCCCGCCGCCGAGATCTGAATGCAACGCTTGTAATCCGGCTTGACTTCGCCCGTCAGTATCCCGGGATTGTTTTTGAATTGTCTTCTGACTTCAACGACCATCTCGCCGGCACTTTTCGCCACGGCGTCAATCAAAAGCGCGGAAAACATGAACGGCAGTGCGCCGCCGATGAATGCTCCCGCCAACACAACGGGCTTAATGATATTGAGCTCGATAACGGTAATACTGTCGTTAATCCCGAGCTGAGCGTACATGAAGGAAACCAACAACGATAAAGAAGCCAGCGCGGCCGATCCGATCGCAAAGCCTTTGCCGATCGCCGCAGTGGTATTGCCGACAGAATCGAGCTTGTCCGTAATGGAACGAACGGCGGGATCCAGTTTGCTCATTTCCGAGATGCCGCCTGCGTTGTCGGCGATGGGACCGTAGGTATCAACCGATACCGTGGCGGCGAGGAAGGAAAGCATACCGATCGCGGCCATTGCGACACCGTAAATTCCGCTGACATAACTGGCGACGATAACGCCTCCGGCCAAGGCGAGTACCGGCAGTAATACCGATTTCATTCCGACGGCCAAACCGTTCGTGATTGTCAGTGCGGTTCCGCCTGTTGCGGCCTGCGCCAATCTTTGGGTGGCTTTGTAATCGTAGCTGGTGTATCGCTCGGCGAAAATACCGATGGTTATGCCGACGACAATACCGACAATGGATGCCAGCCAGGGGGACATGACTCCGAAACGAAAATCAATCATGGAAGTATCGGTGTTCCCGAAGAAGAAAAAGGTAAATACACCGCTTCCGAGAATGATCAGAAGAGCACTGACCCAGAGCGAGATGTTCAGCTCCATGTGGGGTTTATCGCTGGGCTTGCGAAGAAGAACGTATGCGATACCGATGACACAGGCTAAAAGACCGATTCCCGAAAATACGATGGGAAAAGTCAAGAGCTTGCTGATCAGTTCTTGACTGATGGGCGCCGCCTCGTGAAGTTTTGTGAAAAACAGATAAGAGGCAAGAACAACGCTCGAGATAATGGCACCGATGTAACTTTCAAGCAAGTCGCTTCCGAGTCCCGCGACATCACCGACATTATCGCCGACATTATCCGCAATGGTTGCCGGATTTCGCGGGTCATCTTCCGGAATGTGAACTTCGGTCTTGCCGACCAGGTCGGCACCCATGTCCGCCGCCTTGGTGTAAATACCGCCTCCGACGCGATCAAAAAGCGCAACAACGGAACAACCCAAAGAGTATCCGGTTACGGACATTGTAAACGGTATAAAAGATATACCGATTGCGTTTTGAACCACAATGATATTTTCGGGACTGGTTTGTCCCATGATGATTCCGAATACCAAATATACGAGAACCAGACCGAAAAGTCCCAGTCCCGCCGCGCAAAGTCCCATGACACTGCCGCCGCGAAAAGCGACTTTCATGGTCTTTCCGAGACTTTGAGTCTCGCGTGCTTCGTTGGACACGCGCACATTTGCGATGGTGGCGATCTTCATGCCGATCGCACCCGCCAGTGCACTCATCATTGTGCCGACCAGGAACGCGACACCGGTATACCATGACACAACCAGCCACAATACCGCCGCGATTCCGACGGCGGCAACCGTGATGATTTTGTACTCGTGAGCAATAAAAGCGCTGGCGCCTTCTTGAATGGCCGATGCAATCTCTTGCATTTTTTCATTGCCCGGAGACATTTTTTTGACTTTGATGTAGTTAAATGCTGCAAATGCCAGCGTTACTAGTGCAACCACGGCCACCGGAATAAGATAAGCGTACATCATGGATTCAGTCTCTCCCTTCTGTCCTCAGTTATTCATATGGGGTATACCCCTTTTTTCACAACGGAATGAATTCTACCACAAATTAGGCTTTTCGAAAATGTATACACGAAATATTTTGAATATCCAATTATTATGGAAAGGGAGCCGGAGGGGATTATTGGATCGACGGGTGAACAAAATTGTAGCGAGTCGCATCCGGTCAAAGGAAGCTCAACGGATCGGTTCCAAAGCCCGAAAAGCAATTCCAAGCGCTACGTTTTGCATGTATCAGAAGAAATTTCTTTGACGAAAAAGCGTCAACGAGGCCATCATCGAATCCGCTACGCGAATACTCGCACGGACATTTGAATGATCAGGTAGTGATGGGTTGCCATGTGGGAAAAAACCGGACAAGGTAGACAGCGGCTGGCTCCCGGGCATTATTTCATCGGATTTGAAAAACAGTAAAGATTGTAAGAATGAAAACATTACAATCGTGTGGTATAATCTAGTTATATTCTTTTTAGCTGCGCCCCGTTTTCGGCGCAGTCGTATTGAATCGAAACGAACATTTGACCTTTCTTGATAACAGGGCGGTGATGAATATGAGCGGGAAAAAATATAGAAACGAAAAAATGAACTTTTCAAAAAGAACGTTGTGTTTTCTTATGAGCGCCGTAATTGTCGGGCTTGTTGCGACTTCCTGCACAACCGGTTCCGAAGTGACTCCGACGAAAGAAACGACAATGGAAGTATCGACGGTTGCGTCAGCGACGCCAAAAGAGTCCCGATCGGTTTCAGAGGGAACAACAACTCCGACCCCGACACCGACACCGACACCGATTGAATTAATCCTGTTGCCACCGGTAGAAACGAATGCTCCGAATACCGATTATCAGCCCGTATCGGATGACCAGACACGGGCACCGGGCACGATTACTCAATCCGAGTATTCGGTCGCAATCCTGACGGATGAGTTGAAGAAACCTTGGGCGATCGATGTATTGCCGGACGGCCGCCTCGTCATCACCGAAAAGGCCGGAGCACTTCGCATTTTTGCAACGGACGGAAAACTCGGAGATCCGATCGGCGGTTTTCCGAAAGTGGACGACCGAAATCAGGGAGGGCTTCTGGATGTAGCACCGGCACCGGATTTCGATTCGAGTCGGATGCTGTTCTTCACGTTGGCCGAGTCAACCGATGAAGGTTCGTTGACTGCGGTGGGTCGCGGCCGTTTGTCAGAAGACGAGAAGATTGTCGAGAATTTCGAAATCATTTGGCGTGCCATTCCATATTTTGATAACAGTATGCATTTCGGAAGCCGACTGGAATTTGATCGGGACGGCAACCTTTTTGTAACGACCGGCGAGCGCTCAAGTCTTGCGACCCGTCCGAAAGCTCAATTGCTCGATAACGGCTACGGTAAGGTCGTACACATCACGGCGGACGGCGATCCCGTAGATGGAAATCCGTTTATCGGTGTACAGGGAGCCTTACCGGAAATCTATTCTTACGGACATCGCAATGTTCAGGGTCTGGCAATCCATCCGGTAACCGGGGACGTATTTATCAGCGAAATGGGTCCGCGCGGAGGCGACGAACTGAATCTTATCCTTGCGGGAGGAAACTACGGGTGGCCGGCAATCAGTTACGGTATCGAATATTCCGGAAACCCTGTTTCCGACGGCCTGACGGTGACAGACGGCATGGAACAGCCGGTTTATTATTGGGATCCTTCGCCGGCGCCCTCCGGAATGATTTTTTACACTTCCGGTATTTTTGCGGAGTGGCAGGGAAACCTCTTTATCGGGGCATTGGCCGGTCGGCATATCATTCGCCTGGTACTCGAGAACGGACGAGTCGTTGCGGAAGAAAGACTTTTGGAGGAGGAAGGACAGCGCATTCGGGATATCTGCGAAGGTCTTGACGGAGCGCTTTACGCCATTACGGACGACGGGCGCTTGTATCGAATCGGATAACGGATCGCATCGGATCTCACTTGGTGTTGCGTGTCGGAAGTAATCGTACGACTCCCGCAAAATCGAAAGCTTGCTCCGACTCGCAGTTTGATCCGATACCAGAGCTCAACCGGTTTTGTTTGGGTCATAGTTTACATACATACATGCGTAAAGACATCGATCGAAAAGAAACTACTGTTCGAATAACAAACAAAGGAATCTATTCGTACGGCCGGTCATTTCGTTTCGAATACGCCCCGTTTTTCCTGAGCTGAAGAATCCAAGGCATTTGGACCAGAGGTGTGAGCCCGAGAATACCCACAAGTACGCGAGCCGGCAGCGGGATGGTTTCCATCGGCGTTGTGAGGGCAAGGGTTTCTTTTGTGAAGCGCTTATCCGGAAGAAATTCGCGTCCCAGCCGATGAACAAGCGCGATGCGCTTTTCGTTCATGCCCATTCCGCCGCCGAATACGGCGGTCCCCGCATAACGGGCGCCGAGGATTTCGGTCAGGCGCTCAAGATATTTTTCAACCGCTCGGGATTGAATGTGCTCGGGGAATCCGGACTGAACGATAAAACCGAGAGAGATGTTTTCGAGCGATCCGATATACGGTTTCAATTCTTCGAAAAACGCCATTGTCATTCCCGGCATGGCGTCGGTGTAAAGCGGAAAGATGACGACGGCGCAGTCCGCCCCGGCGAGGCGCTCGGCAGTCTCCCGGTGCCCGGCGATACGATTCAGATTCACTTTTTCGATTTGTACGTTGGGATGCTCGGCAAGACCCTTCGCCAATGCGTCGGAATATTTTTCTGAAAAGCCGCGGATACCTCGCGGTGAGCCGTTACAGAGAAGAATATACATCGTTAGCCTCCTTTTCGGAACCGGCAATATGAAGTGCCAGGGTGAGATCCGTTTTCAGATTGATGGAAAGACGGGAAAAGATTCTCCGCGTATTCTCGAAGTCGATTGCGCTTTTATCCGGATCGATCAGGATTAATCCAAGCTTCGGGTACTTCTTGTATCGACTCTTGTGATGCAGCTCTTTTTTGTAGAAAACGATATAGGGATGAACGATCGGAATCATCCGGTCGCATGTTTTTTTCAGAAGCGAACCGACAAAGCCCAGAGAAGCAGGGGAGAGGAAAACCGTCAAATCCGATTGAATAACGGACCTGTAAACGATTTCCATATCGTCTTTTTGGGCGCAAATCCCCGGAGTCTTGACCCAACAGTCCCAACATCCGGTGCAGTAGCGGATATCGAGATCGCGCAGACGGATGATATTGATTTTTCGTTCCGAAGCTGCGTCTTTTGCCAATCGGTCCAATTCGGACTCGAATTCGGTGTATGAATCATCGGAAATTCCGTTTAGGATCGTGATGGTTTTCATGATTTTCTCCCTTCCGTTCTTGAAAATACCCGGAATATTCGGGCCATTTGCCGGACATAAATGCGGTGGCACCGATGATGTCTCCGCCGGTCTGAGCAAGACGGGCGGAAAGGCTCTGCATTGAAGTGTCTTCGATAATTCCGGCACAGATCATTGCGGCGAGACCGTGCGTATAGACCGTGAGTTTATCGAGGATGGATTCGATCTCTCCGTCACTGAAAATGGCAAGGCTTTTTTCCTTTCTCATCTGGATCCTGTTCGTCTCCGAAAAGCGTTGAAACATGTCACGTCCGCGCGCGTCCTCAAGGAAAATCGTTCGATACACAACCGGAAAGTCCTTGGCGAATTCAAGCATCCCGACACCGATATTCAGAAAAATATCTGCGGTATAACTTTTTTCCGTGTAGCGTATCAATCTTTCGAAGGCTTCACGCATCAGTGATTCCCGAATCTCGTCGATGCCCGAAAAGCAAGAGTACACCGGAGCCGTGGAGGAGCCGACCCGTCCGGCGATCTTCCGAACGGAAAGCGCGTACAGCCCCTCTTTTCGGAAAAGATCGAACGCGGCTTCCAGGATATCCTCACGGGAGAATTGAATTTTCTTAGGCATCTTTCCTCCGAATAACAATTGTTATATAACAAATGTTATAATATGACTTGCAAAGGATTTTGTCAATCGTATGAGTCGGGAAGTAATAAAAAAGCGCGCCTCATTCGAGACGCGCAGAGGATACGTATGTTTTCCGATTAGGGAATAGTCAGTTAAATCCCGTATACCTAAATGTCGTATTGCTGTTTACGGTACGTGTTATACTGCTCATCCCCAAGGTAGCTTCGATCGTTTCTCCGTTGATCAGCCAAATGACCGGATTTCCGAGTGCCGTTGTACCGGTGACCGTTACCGACGTACCTTTCGGCACGGTGCCGCTGGTTGCATTGGTATAGCCGCCGCCGGAGAATGTGCAGTTTGTACAGGAAATGGTCACGGTTTCGACCGGCACGGGTGTGGTTGTCGGCGTCGGCGTGGGTGTCGGATTCAGCTTCTTGAAAACCGGCTCATAAACGGTAGCTTCATTCAGATCATAGACCGTGAAGGAGTTGACGGTACGGTTGAAATGGTAGGGGATGTTATTGATCAGCCAATGGCTGACGTAATGGTTGGCCGGAACCTCCGCCTCGACGAAAACCGTAATCCGACCGTCTTTTACGTTTTCGTCATCCTCTTCGAAAATGTACTCTTCAAACGGATTCCCCGTCGGCTTGCCTTTCTCATCCAAAAACTGCATCGTGGCGTTTATCGAGGTGACCTTTCGCTCTTCGCGAAGAACCGCTTCGATGGTATAACCGTCTTTGACTTGGAAGGAAGCGCTTTCCGATGCGTTGTCAATCGGATCATTGTTGTATTTCCAGCAATCGATGACCATACCCTCGGGTACGATGGGAATGGCAACCACGGAAATTTGAACATCAAAGAATACAACGGGCGCCGCATCTTCAGGTGAACCGCCGACCGGATAGAGCAAGGCATTTACTCCGACTGCGAAGTCTTTCGCAGGTGACGCAGTTGGCGAAGGAACGATTGTTTCACCGGCCGCATTCAACTGTGATTCCAGTTCGGAGATCCGGCTGCTGAGAACCTGGTTTTCCAAAAGAGCTTCTGCCAGTGCATCATTGTCTTTCGGCGCACATCCCGCCGCGAAGACGTTTGTTAACAGGATTGCGACAAAAAGGATTGTAAGTATCTTTTTCCACATATTTATAAAATCCTCCCGCTTCGGCGAGCTCGTTCGCCTTCTTTTTTCCCAATGTCTCATCGCAAAATATTACGGAATTAGTATAGCGGAATAATCGTTAATAATACAATAGAGATCCATTTGAAAACGGACAGTTTTCATCATCGCAAATCCTTTCGATATACAACACCTTTACGAACGGAGTCATGGGCTCGATTACTTATGCCCATTACACCGACTCTCCGTTGAAAAGAGTGAAATCACCTGAGGAATCGTCGGAGTGGTTATAGGGTAACGTGAAGTCATGCGAAGTAGTCGATCAATGCGAAAAACGAGGGTATCATTACTTCAAACTGACGCTCCGGATGCTTTGGATGCGCACCAGTTTTTCTTCCCGATGATTGCCGATTGTGACCAGCGCCCACTCTTCGTCGACTTCCCGGATCAGGCAATCCGACAGCGTCGCGGTCAATATGAAGTCGCTGCTTTCGAGCTTCAGGTCGGCGGTCTTGCCGATGCTTTTTGTGAGAATCTCGCGAAGCGAGGCCGTTTCCGTGTGGCCGATGCCGGCCTCCTGAATCGTGTGTTTCAGTCCCCGGATCTGCGCGGTCAGACCTGCACACCAGATAAATGCGACTAATCCCCAAATAAAACCTAAATAACCCATGTATTCCATAATGATCTCCCCCTTACTTGACGATGCTGATCGATTGAATGGAAGATACCGGGAGGATCTTCATCATCGTCTTTTTGCTCTTTTGAAACTCGACGCTCATCCACGGACCGTCGAAATCGATGATCGTGCAGACCGCGTTGACGATCTCGTAATCCGTCTCGAAAAGCGTCAGTTTCACCGTCTTACCCTTAAGACCGTAAAGAAGGCGGGTGACGGAGCTCTTGCCGACCGTGCCCGGTTTGGACCGGTCATAACTGTCGTTTAAAAGGTAGTCACAACTCACGTCCAGTACCTCTGAAAGAAGAACGACCTTCTCCATCTCCGGGTAGGAAAGATCCGATTCCCAGCGCGAGATCGACTGCCGCGTGACCGACATCATGTCGGCGAGCTGTTCCTGCGTCAGGTTTTTTTCTTTTCGCGCATCCGCGATTTTACTTCCGATGCTCATATCTTTTTCCTCCGTTCTTGATGAGTTCATGATACGGGCAAGCCCATTTCGATACCATCAAGTCCTGATTTCAGAATGTAACATTTGACGTGCGTTTCGTGTTACACGGGTCTTTTCGCTTATTATAGACAAGGAAAGCAAGATGAGCAAAGCCCGAAGAGCAATCGAAAGCGGCGGTGAAAAGAAAAGGGATGAATCCGGCCGGGGCGGGATCAATCCGGATTGGCGGCGCTTCCGGTGTCTTCAGTTTCTCTTCTGTTTCCGTAGAAGAGGGAAAAACTTCGCGTCTTCCAGCATCAGGTGATCGTGGATGACCTTGTTGATCAAAAAGGCGTAGAAGGCTCCGGTTCGAAAAGACTCTTTTTTCTGAAGCGAGTTCCAGAATGTCGCGCTCGACAAAAGAGAATTGTGGATCTCCCGATGCGCGTCCAGATCCAAATAGCCGGCGTCCGCCAAGATCTGTTCTTCATGCGCAAAATGCTCGGGTAAAAGGCGGCACAATTCTTCAAGAAGGCGAGCCTCTTCCTCGGGATATTGATAATAGTATGCTTCCAAGAGTCTTTTGCCGGTTTGGAACAACGCTTTGTGCTCCGAATCGATCGCGGTGTTTCCGGATTCGAATTCGCTCTGCCACGGGATGACCTCGATCCGCTCCTTCGAGAGGTAGAGCATGTCGGAGGTGACGGTTCGGTTGCGGCCGTTGTTTTTGGCCAAGTACAGGGCGGTGTCGGCGCGCGTGTACCAGCGCTGAAGGTCGTCTTCCGCGAAAAGTTCCGCGACCCCGAAGCTCGCGGTGACATGCCCGACGCCTTTGAAATCAAAGGCTTCGACGGCCTCGCGCATTTTCTCCGCGACGGTGAACCCGCTGGCGGTCCCGGCGCCCGGCAATAAGACGGCAAACTCTTCGCCTCCGACGCGCGCGACCGTGTCCGTGGTCCGGCAATTTGCGGTAAGGAGCTTTACCAGAGAGATCAGGACGCTGTCGCCGACCGGGTGGCCGTAGGTATCGTTCACATTTTTAAAGTGATCGAGATCGACCATCAGGAGCGTAGAGATGATGCCCTTTTTGGAGAATTGACCGATCAGGCGTTTCGCCTCGTGCTCGAAAAACTTGCGGTTGGCGGCGCCGGTCAGCGCATCCGTAGTAAATTCCTTCTCAAGACTCAGGGACAGCGAAAATGCATCGGAAATATCCCGCGCCGATGCGATGATGTAGGGCGGGAAGGGGATCGACTTCCACTGCAGATACCGGTACTCGCCCGACTTGGTACGGTACCGGTTGATAAAATGCGGCACCGGTTTGCCCGAATTGAGGCGCCGTACCGCATCCAGCGTCGGCTTCAGATCATCCGGATGAACATATTCAAGGAGCGGAGTACCTTCGACATCCCCAATCGCATAACCCAAGCTATTTGAAAACTCTTCGTTTACGCGAACAAAGCGCCCTTCCGCGTCCGCAATGCAGAGAATGTCCGTCGAGACAGTCAGGAAAATATTCAGCGGGAAAGCGCGCTGTACATCTTTACTGCCGCGCAGTACCACACCGACATAGTGATCCCCCATGGAAAACGCGTCGATCACGACAAAATGATCCTCTCCCTCGGCAAAAAGCGAGGAGAAGGTGCTCCCGTCCCGGCGCGCGTCCTCCAGAACTTTCCGATACTCCGAAAGGACGCCCCACGACTCGAACACGGATTCGACACAAGGCGATACGCCCCCGCCGGAATCATCGTCGCAAATCCCCGGTTTCCCGTCGCATGCATTTTCCCGGATCCAACGCTCCGCCGCCGCATTCATCCGCTCACAGCGAAAGGTCGTGTTTTCGACGTCGTCGTCGGGATCGAAGGCGTAGACCAACTTCGGAGAGTGTGCCTGATCGAAAAAAAGTTCGGTGATATTCATAATCAAACCCCGGCGCTTTTTTCTTACATTATAGCACCGGGGCAGTTCAATTATTACGACCAAATTATATGTCGTCTCTCGTTTCCTTTGAAAGGCTTCAAATAGAAATCCTCGGACAGGAAGTGTACAACGATTGCGAACTCGATTACTGAAGGAGTTTGCCGTTACCCGGGGAAATACATCTCCCTGATTACCGCGTCGACCTCTGCACGTACCGCGGCTGCTTCGGTATCCGAGAGGTTCGTCAGATCGCCCCAGACCATGGCATACCATATCGTACGATTGAATGGACCGTTATACGGTGTTTCAAGGCCGGTCGCGTCAAAGTACACGGTGATACAGTAAGAATTCTCGCTGTTATGAATAATCATCTCATATGAGTCCGAGCAGTGATATTCATAAGTCGAATTTATGAACCAGTAGTCGTCTTCGGGTATATTCATCCGCATAAGGAAGTCCTTGCCCGGAGAGAAATCCTCCCCCTTAAGCCCGTTGCAAAAGCGTACCCCCATTTCTGTGTTTTCGGCCTCGTACCACTCCCAGTCAAAATTGGAGTCGTACAGTTCTACCTCATACCCGCGTTCGGTAAGAACATTGACGAAGTCCGAAGAAAAGTCGAATGCTGCGTTTTCCGGCCATTCGGAGGGGTTTTGATTGGGATTATATGCACCGGGGAAGTTTAGCCCCAGCTTTTCTGTCGCTGTAATGAAAGTCTGGAGGCGCGGAACTTCCATGACTATTTCGGCATGAATGACACTGCTTCCGGTTTGGTAAGTGATATACAAAGTGTTATTTTTTTCGTAGTAACCGTCTGTGTCGAAAAACAGGAGAGCAGAATCGGTACTCATGAAGCGTAAAACAAAGCTGTCGTACGGATACGGATTCAGTGAATCAGCGTAGTAATATTCCATTATCATTTGAACGACTGCCTGATTTGCGTCCTCTTCCGAATTAAAATTGTGGCAACGAACTACATCCTTACCGTCTGAACTTTTGGCTTCCCATCCGTAGATAATTTTCTCGTTGTGTATGCCTGTGCTTTCTTCCACCACATATCCGGCTTCCGAGAATACTGTCTGAAAGTTACTGACATCGACCGGCGAAGTGGTGATATATTCGAGCGGATTGAGACCGTCGAAATTTTGAGAGGATTGCATATTTAGCACGTCACGGTAACTGATTCTCTCGCCGTCCACATCGATAAACAGGTTGTCGTATGGGTCATTCGGGTCATCCCAAACCGGATTTGTCACAGTGGGCTCTGCCGAGGTCGTCGGTGTTGTTTGCGAAGCATCGGCTGTGCTCTCGATGAGCGAAGCGGTTGTTTCCGTGGTCTGATTTGCAGCTTTAACATTCTGAAGCGGATTGAAAATCAGCCCGAGTACGACAATGCCGACGAGGACGGTAGAAGCAAGAATAATCCACAGAGCCGGCTTTCGGTAACCGAGGACATTTTTGATGCGGCCTTTAAGGTTTCCTTCACCGAACGCAAGGGGAGTCGCGTGTAATAAGCTTCTACCCGTCGCCAGAGACAGAAGGGAAGAGGAATAATTCTTTTTGATCCCGTAACCCAGCTCGCGGATTACCTTCTCGTCGCATGACATTTCCATATCGCGACTCATGAACGCAAACGCGAGCCAGACAAGAGGATTAAACCAATGGATACAAGTGATCGCGAAAAGGATCGCCTTTACGACATAGTCGCCCCTTTGGATATGGATTTGCTCATGTCTCAAAATGTGGGCACGTTCGGAATCCTCAAGGCCCGAAGGGATGAAAATTCCGGGTCGGAAAATGCCAAACAGAAACGGTGAGGGGATGCTCGGAGATTCGAAAATATTGGCTTCAAGCCAAACAGATGAGCGGAGACGCTTTTTTAGATTAATATATGCGATGAAATTATACGACAAAAGTGAAATCAACCCGACCAGCCAAACGATCGAAAAAATCTGCGTCATTGACGGGTTCATTGTCCCGGAATTGCCGGTTTCCGTTGCGCCTTCCGAAGAAGTCACCCGATCGCGTGCCGTAATCTGTGCTTGCGGCAGGTTCTGTGTCGCGGGAAATGCATTGATCTCCTGGTTCTCAGAATCTATCGGAGAAACATCACCATTTGCTTCCCGGATCGGATTGATTTCACCCGCTTCCGCAGTGAAAGAAGGATCGAAGACCGGGTTTGCCTTTTCGCTCACCCATGCGGTAACGCTGTGATCGCTGACCGCTTGAGGAACAAGGCTGACCGGACTTTCCGGAGTGAAGGGTAATGCCAGACGAATGAATACGGCAATCCACAAAATATAGGAGAACGATTTGGGCGCTTTTCGTAAAAACAGCCGAATCAGTAAGACGATTGCGATACAATAGGCGGAGACTAGGCTCATATCCAGGATTTTCAAAAAAACGGCTTCCATCATTTCTCCTCCTCGTACTCGTTGATGATTCTCATGATTGCCTCGTATTCGGCTTTGCTGATTTTCTTCTTCGGGACAAATGCGGCCAGGAAGCGGGGAATAGAACCGCCGAAATTTGTCTCGACGAATTGTTCGCTTTGAATTCGAAGATATTCTTCCTTGCTAACGAGAGAACTCACGGTTGCGTCGATATTCTGAAATAAACGCTGATCGCACAGCTTTTTAAGAAATGTATAGGTCGTCGATTTTTTCCACGCAAACCGGTCGGCACAGAGGCGAACCAGGTCGCCGGAATTGATTGGCTCGTTCTTCCAAATCAAGTCGGCAAACTTTCTCTCGGTTTCGGTCATGTTGTAATCCGGGCATTGAACCTCATCCATGTGAATATCCTCCTGCAATGGGGTCGGTAAATTACCGACCTAATGCAAGTCTATAACTTACCGACCTGCTTGTCAAGAGTTGATTTTCGCCGGCTTTTCAATTGTTTCCGTAAAAAAATGTAAAATAGTCCGGTAGGTGGCCCACTTGGATTTTTCCCTCAGCCGTGCCGATTTTGAACTCATCGAAAAACAGTTTGACTTCGGGCATCCGTTTCTCTATTATCCGCCAAACAATTAAGCTCCTCTCGCAACTTCAGGTTGCGTCACGGATAAAAAGCGGAACCGGAGGTTGGTGGATGTATTGATGAAGTGGCGCGACAATGACTATGAGATTTGAAAGATCAGGAAAGGGGTATTGAATATGAGTAACGAGATTCCGGTTCAATTCGAAAAACGGAGACCCCCGGCTTTTCGAAAAGAAACCACCACTTCTACGTGAATAAGTGCGGCTTTCATGTGGTTCGTATCGATCATCCGAAAGACCCCCGCGAGGAAAGTTATATACTGGAGAAAGATATGAGCCGTGATATCGGCAAG
The DNA here is from genome assembly GCA_012729635.1 of Clostridiaceae bacterium. Taxonomy (GTDB): domain Bacteria; phylum Bacillota; class Clostridia; order Saccharofermentanales; family Saccharofermentanaceae; genus JAAYCT01. The sequence continues at coordinate 28,186 of JAAYCT010000011.1, forward strand.
GAGGGATCAAAATGAGCTTTGGTGAAAATCTTCAGTTTCTTCGTAAAATGCATCGGTCGATGACACAGGAGGAGCTCGCGGAGCAAATGGGCGTTTCACGCCAGACCGTGTCGAAGTGGGAGATGGGCAGCGCTTTTCCCGAGACGGAAAAGGCAATCGCACTGTCACGGCTTTTCAACTGCTCGCTCGACGAGCTCCTTTGTCAGGACATGAATTCCGGAAACGACGCATACGAGAATCTTCGCGTCGAGACGGTCCCTGCGTTCGCAACCGTTCGCTACGCGGTGATCAGCCATGAACCTGAGGATGACGCGATGCACCACATCCGAGGGTGGGCGGTACGGGCCGGGATCGAAGAACCGGAGGTCATCGGGTGGGATTTCCCGTTTGTATCCCAGGAGCAGATCAATGTCTTTCACATGCACGGATATTGTGCCGCATGTGTCCTTCCCGAAAAGCAGGCGGGCGTTGATTATGCCGGCTTCGGCCTCGAGGTCATCCGCCAGTCCGAGTCGAGGTACGCGGTCATCACGATCCGTGAGCCTTTTACCGCACCCTTCGTATTGATTCCGAACGCCTACAAAACCCTTCTGCGCTTCATTGAGGTGAACGTCATCGCGAAAAAGGCGCCCCCGGAGGCGATCGGGTGCTTTGAGAAAGTCTACCGCAAGGATGGCATAGAATTTATGGACGTGTATATGTGCGTCGGATAGGTTTTATGGACTATAATGTAGGAACGGGTGCGCCGTGACGTGGACGCTCGAGACGAATTTTCTTCCGAAGGAGCCGATCGCCCTTTGACTCCGGAGGGGGGGCGACAAGGCAGTCTTTTGAAAAAGACCCAAGGAGAGATAACAGCGGGAAAGTCTTTCACAGAAGACCTGTTTATCAGTAAAGCGATCCCTGCGTTTACCAGATCTTCAACTTGATCTCCCCGGATCCGTTCGGGATCAGGGGCTCCTTATGGTTCGGGTCGAAGTAAGGGAGCAGGCGATTCCAGCTCGGCATCGGCTTTCCGGAGGCGCGAAGCACGGCGTCAAGGACCGAGGCCTGGCCGCCGATCTCGGAACGGCCGCCGGGGGCGTTCGCGTGGCCGAACATCGCGATACGGGCAGACTCGCCGCGCATCTTTTTGGAAAGAAGAGATACGATATATCGCTCGGGCATCATGATGAGCGTCCGGAGACTTTTGGGCTCAAGCGGGTAGCCGAGGGCGCGCAGTGCGGCAAAGCATTCGTGACAGCCGCGCACTCCGAGTACGATCGCGTCGCGTGTGTTGCAGAAACGTTCCTGATCGCCGCCCGCGGCGTACATCGCCCCGGCAAGCGGGAATACGAGCGCCGCGTGGTACAGAAGATAGGAACGGATATTGTTGTTTTCGACCGTCGGAATGCCGGCTCCCGAAAAGATCTCGTGAAGGAGCGTGAGCGCCGGTCGGGCGGAGGCGTCGATGATGCCTGTAGTGGTCTTGGAGCGTCGGCTGTTTTCGCTTTTTTCGCGCGTGCGTCCGTCCAGATAGCAGATGACACCGTCTTCCTCGTAACCGCCGAAGGCGCCGAAACCGGCGATGAATCGATCGTTTCCGACAAGACCGGCCTGTTCATCCAAATTTCCGAGATTGTTTCCGATCACAACAAATGCGCGGGCGGTGATGCGCTCTTGCTTCAGTCGAACAAGTACGTCCGTAATCTGTCCGGAGCGTACCGTGACCAGAACGGCGTCGAATTCCGTGCCGGGCGCGAGGGTCTCGGTCACTTGGATTCCGGCGGTCTCTTCGCCCTCGTCCAGAAACAGGTTGCGGATCCGCAGGCCGCCGCTATGAAGGGCTTCGAGGCGCTTTCCGCGCGCCAGAACGGTCACGTCGTTTCCGGCCTCAGCCAGTCGGACCGCGTAGACGCTTCCGATCACACCCGCACCGAAAATCAGTATTTTTTTGGACATCATAACGCACCTCCTCCATGAGGATATTATACTCCTCCGATGCGGGCGAATGCGGATACCGGCAAAATCGGCGAAAAGTGCTCCGTTTGCCGGTATTTTGGGCCGGAAGAAGCCTCACAGGGACTTCACTTCGAGATTCATAGCGGACAGATAATCTTGTCTCTGCGCCGCAAAAGGCTTGCTTTACGCGGATTTTCCGAACAAAAACATCGCCGGACTCTTTGGGGTAAAAACAGGAAATTCCGTTTTATTATCCTATATGGCCTCTTCCTGCCCGACGTATCGTCGGCGGGGATGACCTTTCCGTGAACGGGGGGATCCCGGTCCGTTTTTCTGCGAATTTTTGAACCGTGTACTGCTAGGATTTGCATGATATGATCTCGGTGCCGATCGGCTTTGCGAGCGGGCGGCGTAGGGAATGGGCGGTGCGGAAATCACGTCGGATTCGGTTATCGGGTAGGGGTGGTCCTTTTCGACCGGAAGTTCTTTTTCTATAAATTTTTGTATATCTCGAAGTAAAGGATACTCCTCGCCGCTGCAAAACGAGTATGCGGTTCCTCCGAGCCCCGCGCGACCGGTTCGGCCGATGCGGTGAACGTAGGTCTCCGGGACCTCGGGAAGATCGAACTGAATGACATGGGAAAGTTCCTCGACATCAATGCCGCGGGCGGCAATATCCGTCGCGACCAGGATTCGGGTGGTTCGACTTTTAAAATTTCCGAGTGCGTTCTGGCGTGCGTTCTGGGATTTGTTTCCATGAATGGCCTGGGCGGACAGGCCGGCTTTTTCGAGAGACCGGACGATTTTGTCCGCACCGTGTTTGGTTCGCGAAAAGACCAGGGCCGAGTCGGCGTTGACGTTCTTCAGAAGGTGAGTCAACAGATTTATTTTATTCCCTCGGTCGACCCGGAATACTTTTTGCCGAATGGAATCCACCGTCGATGTGGGCGGCGTAATCTCAATGAGAAAGGGATCCGACAGGATGGTTCCCGCGAGTGCTTCAATCTCGGACGGCATCGTCGCCGAGAAAAACATCGTCTGTCGCTCGGAGGGAAGACAGGAAACAATGCGCCGAACGTCATGAATCATGCCCATGTCGAGCATACGATCCGCTTCATCCAATACAAAAAATTCGATGTGATGGAGCCGGATATGGCCCTGATCCATCAGATCCAGAAGGCGACCCGGGGTCGCGACGAGGATATCAACGCCGGTCTGGAGGCTTCGCACCTGCGGATTCTGCGATACGCCGCCGAAAATGACCAGAGAGCGTAATCGGAGATGCCGTCCGTAGGCCATAAAACAGTCGTTAATCTGAATGGCGAGCTCGCGCGTCGGAGCCAGTACCAGGGTGCGGATTTTGCGACGACCGCCGGAAATATCCGCGGTCCCCGGGTTCTGTCCGAGCTGTTGAAGGATCGGCAGGGCAAACGCGGCGGTCTTACCGGTGCCTGTCTGCGCGCAGCCGAGCAAATCTCGGCCGGAAAGCAAAACCGGGATCGCGGCCTCCTGAATCGGCGTAGCCGAAGAATAGCCCTGTTCGTCCAGCGCCTTCAAAATGCGGGGCATCAGCCCCAATGTCGAAAAATTCAAATGAAACTCCTTTGAGCCGACGTACGTGCGGCGGCATGAATGTTGTATTCCATATATGACCAACAAAAAAGATGCCTGATTGAGCATCCCGTTGTCTCCGTTACATCCAATGCTTCGTTCATATACTGAACCGGAAAAGAGTATACCACATATTATGTGTCAACGAAACCATACGAGGACACAAAAGAGAATAAACAGGAGATATCCGACCACAAAGACTGCGGTGACTAAAAGGATCGCCTTCAGAACGCCCCACGCGACGGCCAGATTCTCCGCTTTGCCGAAGCTTTCCGATCCGGAAGCCGGCGATGTTCCGGATTTTGACTCGGATTCTGTCGGTTTTCGCTTCGAACGGGAGGGAGAAGACGCGTACCACGGCATGCCGTCGACATTCATGTCGGCGATCGTGCGGCCGTCGTCGTCTTCAAATTTCTTGCGTTTTCTCATCGATCGGTTCCTCTTGCGGTTCCGTTGTTCCTTCCTGCGCCTGGATCCGAATCATTTCCTCCTTCAGCTCAATATCGCGATCGGGCTCGTTGTGGAGGTGACAGGCGCAGAAATGACCCGGTTCAATCTCTCGAAAATCAGGCGTGACGTACTTGCAGATTTCCATCATTTCACGACAGCGGGTATGAAATTTGCAACCTTTCGGCGGATTAGCCGGCGAGGGGATACCGCCCTCCAAAATGATACGTTCCATTTTATAATCGGGATCGGGCATCGGGATAGCGGAGAAGAGCGCTTGAGTATAAGGGTGCAGAGGCTTTTCGAAAAGCTTGGCTTTATCCGCGTATTCGACGATAACGCCCAGGTACATCACTCCGACCGTGTCGGAGATGTGTTCGACGACCGAAAGATCGTGGGATATAAACAGGTACGTGAGGCCGAACTGCTTCTGAAGTTTCTTCAGAAGATTGATGATTTGAGCCTGGATCGATACGTCCAAAGCGGAAACCGGCTCGTCACAGACGATAAAATCCGGATTCAAGGCGAGCGCGCGGGCGATGCAGATTCGTTGGCGCTGACCGCCGGAAAACTCATGCGGGTAACGATCCTTATGATATTCCTGCAGACCGCAGGCATGCATGATCCGGGTGATATATTCGTCGAATTGCTCCTTCGGCACAATCTCGTGCTCGCGTACCGCCTCACCGATGATTTCGCCGACCGGCAAACGGGGGGAGAGGCTGGAATAAGGATCCTGGAAAATGATCTGCATGCGCGGACGCATCTTTCGCAACTGTTCACGGGTAAGCGTAAAGATATCCTGTCCGTCGAAAAGGATGTCGCCGTCGGTTTTCTCGATCAGACGGAGCAGTGTCCGCCCAATGGTACTTTTCCCGCAGCCGGACTCGCCGACCAGGCCCATCGTCGTTCCGCGTTTGATCCGGAAGGAAACGCCGTCAACCGCTTTGACCTGGCCGATGGTATTGCGGAAAAACGCGGAGCGGATCGGGAAGTATTTTCGGAGATTTTTAACCTCGATGATGAATTCTTTTTTCATGTCACAACTCCTTCACATCGACGGTGAAAGGGACGGATGAGATATCTCCTTGATCCCGGAACAAATAGCAGGAAGTGCAATGGGTGTCACCGACCTTATATTCCGGAGGATACCCTTCGCTGAAGCAGGTATCGACGGCAAAATCGCATCGGTCCCGAAAATAGCAATAATTTGGCATTTCGAGGGGATTCGGAACGCTTCCCCGGATGTTATACAGCTCATCGACCTTTTTCCCGACAACCGGTTTGGAGTTCATCAGCCCGATGGTATAGGGGTGCTTCGGGTCATGGAAAATTTCATGAGCGGTTCCTTTTTCGATAATTCGTCCGGCGTACATGACGACTACATAATCCGCCATATCGGCGACCACCCCGAGGTCGTGGGTAATCAGCATAATCGAGGCTCCGATCCGGCTTTTCAAATTTCTTAAAAGATCAAGAATCTGGGCTTGAATCGTCACATCGAGTGCGGTGGTCGGCTCATCGGCGATAATCAGGCCGGGATCACAGGCGAGTGCCATAGCGATCATGATCCGTTGGCGCATGCCTCCTGAAAGCTCATGCGGATACATCTTGTACACGCCGTCGGGGTTTGCGATCCCGACCAGCTTCAGCATATCGATTGTGCGTCGCTTGACCTCCTGATCGGGCATTCTCGGATTGTGAAGTTTAATGACTTCGTCGACCTGATCACCGGATTTGAATACCGGATTTAAGCTGGTCATCGGCTCCTGGAAAATCATACTAACCTTGTTTCCGCGGATATGGATCATTTCTGAGGTCGGCGTATTGACGATGTTATAAGCTTTTCCTTCTCCGAGATTGAATCGTATCTCTCCGCCGACGGTTTGGCCCTGCGGCCGCTGAAGTAATTGCATGAGCGACAGACTGGTGACGCTCTTGCCGCAACCGGATTCGCCGACGATACCGACCGTCGCACCCGTGGGTACCGAGAAGGAGATTCCGTCGACCGCTTTTACGGTACCGATATCGGTAAAAAAGTAGGTGCAAAGATTCTCAAACTCGACAATATTATTCGGGTCCTTCATGACAGTCGTGTATTGCTGAGGATCCGAGCCGCTGTTTGCCCGCTGCTTTTCAAGCCTGCGCGTAATCTTCCGGTTAAAGCGAGTGATGCGGGCTGATTCCCGGGTGCTGATATAGTTGGCTTTCTTCGCGTCTTTCTTCATCTTTCGCTTCTCCTCACTGCTTCATCTTCGGATCGAAGGCGTCCCGTAAACCGTCGCCTACGAAATTGAAGGCAATAACCGTCAGGCAGATCAGAAGTCCGACCGGTATCCAGATATATGCGTAACGGATCAGGTTTTCGTTGGAGCTGGTGATCGAGTTAATCATGGTGCCCCACGTGGCGAGCGGGTGTTTGACACCAAGGCCGAGAAACGAGAGGGTGGACTCCATGATGATTACGGAACCGAGTCCCATCGTTGCCGATACAATCAATTGAGGCATAACATTGGGAATCAGATGGCGGAATATTTTGCGTCTGGAGGATATCCCCGTGGATTCCGCCGCGGTCATAAATTCCTGTTCGCGGAGCGAAAGAATCTGACCGCGCACCAAACGAGCGACGGGCGCCCATCCGAGGATGCCCATCACGACCATCATCCAGATAAGTCGCATATAGGAGCCCATTTTAACGCCGTCAAAAAAGGCTCCGAGGATAATCAGAATCGGATAGGTCGGTATACAGTAAAAAACGTCAACCAATCGCATGATTACCGTGTCGACCCAGCCGGCGAAGTAGCCGGCAATGCCGCCCATAATGACTCCGAGGATTACCTCCAGTATGACAACGACAAAACCGACCATCAGGCTGACTCTACCGCCGTACATCATTCGTGCCAGAATATCGAATCCGTCTGCATCGGTACCAAATATATGCTCGCGCGACGGCGGGGCGTAAATGTCAATCAGATGCGTAATCTGCTCGCAGGTCAGCTCCCATGTGCCGACCTTGAATGTTGCCGTAATTTCCGTATCGACCGCAGTCAGCTCTCCTTTCTCGTCGACGAGAAAATTGCCGTCCATGTCCATCCGAGGAAGCGGGAATGAGAAGACCGCGGTCTTCTGTCCGGATTCCTCGGCTTCGAGGATCGCTTTTTCGGTTGCTTTTTTGAAATCCATCGAAAGGGTATCGCCACCCGTATACCGACGAACCACAAAAGTGGAAAGGGAAGCGACCGGAGATTCTCCCCGGAGCACAACATAACCGTCATCGCGTTTCTCGACCGAAAAGGAATCTCCGTCCAATTCAAATTCTCCGTCCGTATACATCGAAAGCAGAGCCAGAGGCTTATAATCCTCGCGGATGGAAGAACCGGATTCGAAGGCATCAAAGACAAAAAGTGAGAAAACAAGCACGGTGCTTGCTTCCCCGGAAAAAGTGATTCGGTATCCATCTTCGTCGTAGGAAATTTTGTATGAGATATCATTATATTCAAAAGAATTCGTCTCAATACCTTCGAGGAAGGCGTCCGTAAACCCGGAGCCCGGGTCGGTACCGGGAAAAATCATTTTACCAGTGGAAAGCTGGAGGGCGGAATACGCGTTTTTTGCGACTGAGACCACATTATATTTTTCACCATCCGCCTCAAAGCTCTCTGCGTTCGACTCAATCGCGGACAAGAAAGATGCTTCGAATTCTTCACCCACGGGTGAAACGTGCAAAAAGGCTTTGATTCGAGTATTGTATGATGATACTTCCGTCATTCCCGAAAAATGAGCGACTTCGATTTCGGCTCCGCTGTCCAACGAATATACCGATTCTCCAAGCTTTCGAATTATATAGGATGAGCCGTCCGATCCGGAGACCGGAAGATCTTTGAGACCGGTGGTTTCCATTTCGGTAATATAGGAAGTCATCCGGTTTCGGATTGTGAAATGTACATCAATGTTCTCATCAACAACATAGCTTTGGTAATCGGTCCGCTCGTTCGCCTGTGCGTAATTGACGACGAGCGAATCATACTTATAGAAAATTTCCGTTTGCCCGTACGGATATAATAACGGAATGAAAAAAGAGAAAATAAACATGATGATGAGAATGACGGAACCGAGAATCGCTAGCTTGTTCCGAAAAAATCTCTTGGCAACCAGCCGCCCCGGAGAAAGGACTTTAATTCTTTGCGTGTCTGAAAGCTCCATAACATAGTCTTCTGCGGTTTCCGCATCTTTGACTCTGCGTTCTTTTTCTTCCATTGCACGAAGGACTTCGTTGAAATTTTTCGTCATCTTCGCGCCTCCTTAATTGACCCGGACTCGAGGGTCGACCACCGCGTACAGAATGTCTGCCATTAGGTTGCCCGCGAGAACCAGGACCGAACTGAAGGCGAGATAGAACATAGTAAACGGGATATCGCCATTGATCATCGCGTGAAAGGAAGTAAATCCGATTCCCGGTATTGCGAAAAGCGTTTCGGTAATGAGTGCTCCTCCAAATAAACCGGGGAGTGAAGCACCGAGAATGGTGACTAAAGGAATCAGGGTATTGCGAAAAGCGTGATGACTGATAACGCGCTTCTCGGGAAGCCCTTTGGCTCGAGCGGTCCGAATATAGTCCGCGTTCAACACCTCCAGTGTGTTGGTTCTCGTATAACGCATCAGAGGACCGATACTGATAATAACCAAAGTCAGTGCCGGCATAATGAAATGTTTCAACAAATCAACAAATTTCCCCCAATCTGAAAGTTGAAGGTAATATCTTCCCTGAATCCCGCTGATGTCGAGCCAGCCGAGCTGTACGGAAAATATCATCTTAAGGAGGGTTGCGACAAAAAAGGTAGGAAGTGACATTCCGATCAGTGCGATCACCGTTACCGAATAATCAATTCCGCTGTATTGCTTCTTCGCGGCAATGACACCGAGCGGGACGGCGATTATGATTTCTAAGACAAAAGCGACAAACGCCAACGCGAAACTGTACCAGATGACATCATTGAATTTTTGCGTACACGAGACCGTCCAAAACCAACTGTCGCCGAAATTGCCCTGTACAGCATTCTTTAACCAAGTGAAATATCCGAGAAAGATACCCTTGTCCATTCCGTATCGGGCGTTTAAATCCTCAATCCATTCCGCTGCGCTTTTTTGCGCGCCGGGCGCTTTTGCCAGTTGCCTTGCAGTCGTTTCGACATAACTTGAGGGAAGGCTGTACATGATCACATAAACGATGAACATGACGAAAAAGAGAATCATTATGCTCATTAATATTCGTTTTGTCAGGAATCTTATCATTTTTCTTCCCCAATCCGGATCACAACATAACTCCGTATGCGGACCGTTAACGTTACCATTTTCGGAGGTCCGCACACGAAGCTGAAACTGAAACTAGCAAGTGTTTTTTTTTGCAGAGCAGGGGTGCCCCCGGAGGGGCACCCCTTTAAGCTATACTTAGTTCATTTCGAGTGTTTCAAGATCATGCATCCATCCCCAGTAAGTGGTGATGTCCGGTGTTAACGTGCTGATGTTGATGCGCTCGGTAGAGAAAAGAATTACGTTTTGTCTTTGATAGGTGGGAACTTCAACCGCCCAGTCCATAACGATTTCAAGACACTCTTTATAAGTGGCTTTACGGAAGCTCTGATCAGTGGTTGCCCGCGCGGCGAGAATCAACTCGTCCAGAGTAAGATCGTTGATTCCGTAATAATTGGAATCGGTGCCGCCGTGTCCGACTGCATTATCGGAGGAGTATACCTGATACATGTCGGGATCCGGCGTAGCCTGCCAGGCCGCCGCCCACATTGCGCAGGTGCCGGCGTCCAAAGCGGTCCAGAGCACGGAACTGTTGGAAAGGTCGTTGATCTGAAGATCAATTCCTATGGTTGCCAAAGCAGACGAAGCGGCGGTTACAATTCCGAATGCGGGATGGTCGCCCGTTCCGTCGGCCGGAATCATAAACTCGTAAGCAAGCGAGGCTCCTTGAGGTGCTTTTGTAAATTTTCCGGTTTCATCGTTAAAGGTGAAGCCCGCTGCCTTGAGATATCCGACGGCGGCATTCAGCGCCGCGTCAAATTTTTGACTGTCGGTCATATTGTCCGTATAGATAAGATTTCCGTCCACATCTCTGGAGTAGGCGATCTGATAGCCTTCATCCGCCGGCTTGGGTGCCGCCCATGAAGTGTTGGAAATCGGGTATTGAATCACCGATGCGCGCTCCCCGTAGTAGGAACCGATAACGGAATCCCGGTATGCGGCAAATACGGTTGCGAAGGCTTTGCGCAGATTTTTTGAAGCCTCGGAGCCGCTGTCGCCCCCGACACTCACAACATCGGCCTGAATGCCGATATAGCCGTATCCAAGATTATCAACGGAGTTCGTGGTAATCACATCACCGGTCATTTCACCGCCGTTATAGTCCTTGATCGATTTTACGACATCCGAACTGATCGACGGATCGGAGATGTCAAGCGTCCCGGTTGCGATACCGGTCAACTTGTCAGCATCGGTTACCTCTTGGAACAGAACGTATTTGATTTTCGGCATACCTTTATAGTAAAGCTCGTTGGCTTCGAAGGTCACAACACCGTTATTGTAGGAAACGAATTTGTAAGGACCGGCACCGATCGGTGTGGAGCTGACGGATTTGAGTTTGCTCAAATCACCCTTCGGAAAGCCGAACTGGTTCTGGTTGTAATTATACAGGCTCGGATCTCCGTAATAGTGGAGCGGGGCGACGGCAAAGTTGAATTGCAGAATCGCCGTCGCGTCGAGCGAATCCATGGTTACACGAACGGAATAGTCGCCGGTTTTCTCGATTCCCGAGACATATTTGCGGGAGTCACCGGTTTGTACCGATTTTGCAAGTTCGGGGTAATCCGCAACCAAAGTGTCTCCGATAAACGCGATAATACCGGTACCCGCACTTTCATAATTGATCCCGTCATCGCTGAGATCATAACCGTAGGCTTCCAATATCATATTCCAATACTCTTCTACGGTCGGATACTCTCCGGCGGCCAAATCAAAGGATTTACCGGTTGCATCATAAAACAGACCGTCGTCCCCGAGACCGTCAGCATACCCCCAAAGGTATTCCCCCATCGCGACTTGCAGTCCGACGTTGGCGCTGACTTCATCGGCTGTAAATCCGGTCGCCATCTCTGCGTAGGAAGAGTAATTTGCGACGCAGTAGTCAATAATCTCCTGCGTGAAGGCAATACCGGCCGTTTTGAAGGCTTTTTCAAAATTCTGTGCATCGGCGGCCGAATAGAATGAACTTGCGGAAGTATCATTACCCGCCGCGATGTCGTCAAAAATCAATTTCCAAACCGCAGCCATTCCGGATCGGTAATCCGCCATTCCGCGGATTGGCAGTGCGTAGAATGTTGCGCTCCCATCGTACGCGGGATCGGCATACACATACATATTGAAAATAACATCATCCGCGGTTAGGGGTTTCCCGTCGGAAAAAACGATGTCATCTCGAATATCAAAATCATATACAACGGATCCGTCGGCGTTTTCCGTAATGATGCAGTTCGCGATACCGTTATAGTAATGATCCGTTCCGTCATATGTGATGGTTTGGCCGTCCTTGCCGTTGAGAAGCATATTGCCCTCACGGTCGAAGTCGAGCAATGCGACGGACGCCATGGTGTAGACATCAACATCATAAGCGGACGACGCAAAAAACGGGCTGAACTTTTCCGAGAAATTCGAGTAGCCGACGACCAGTGTCTGATCCTTCACCGGATCGGGCGTCGTTGCCTCCGGTGTGGTCGTGGCTTCCGTGCCGGAAGTCTCGGTGGGGGTTTTCTTCTCGACACACGCGGTCAGAGAGAAAATCATGGTTAGGGACAAAAGCAATGCCAAGATTCGTAATCTGCCTTTCATTTTCATTCCTCCTGTTTATTGGGCCTTTGTTCTGTTATCCCCCGGTATAGGTACTATTTTACCCCCCGAGTTCATACGATGCAATTCGTTCTTTGTGTCTAAAAAGCAAATATACGAGAAAAAGAAGCGTGAGATCGCAAACGAAAAAAATCGCGTCTCCGGGAAAAGTGAGTGAAGATACATCCGTGAGTCGAATTAAAAATCCCGCCGACGCAATGCCGGCAAAAAGCGCGATAAGCATCGCCGTAAGGGACGGTCTGCCGCGAAAACGATCGTTCTGCTCTCGGGTCAACGGAGGCTTTACCCGAAGAAGGGCCCAAGCCAGCATGGAGACAAGGAAGAGCGGCACAGCAAGAAAAGCATGGGGAATGATAATAAAGAAAGTTCTTGCGGCTGACGATTCGATCCATAAAGGGAGAAGATACGCAGCCCACGATATGGCGGATATGATTGCAATCCGCTTTCCGGTCGCTCGAATTTCTTCTTCGGAAGCCGAAAAATCGAAGTATTTTCCTTTGTATACGATCTTTTGCTTCGATTTCCCGTTTGGGTCCTCGATCCGTTCGATCTCGTAATCGTTCGCGTATTTTTTTGAAATCATGACGTACCCACATGATTTGATAATATAAAATTCGATGGCTTATTTTACTCTCTTTTCCGAGTGCCTGTCAATCACAATGTCGTTATGCCGGTAGATTCCGTACACCTTATCTCATTGTATCACCGTATCGGACATCGTGCGATTTTTCGGATCGCGGTTTCATTTTTCTTTTTATGACATATAATAATTTCGCAACGGAGGGTTGAAATATGTTTTGTGTGCGATGCGGAGCGGAACTGGCGGAACGCGATCTTTCAAGCCATCGATTTGGTACCCTTCACATACGCAAAAGTTATGCTTATATTGTTCTTTCTTGTCCTCGTACTTTCTCTGATCCGCTTCCTGCTGGCGCTTCTTGTTCTTTTTAAATTACAATGGTCGCTTGACTTGTTTTACTGGTATTATCGAATTATGGATCCGCTTCGCCATAAACTCGAAAAATCGGAAAAAAAGCCGGAAGCTTTTTCGTCAATTTATGAGGAGTATGCCGCGATGTGGCGGGAATCCAAATAGAGGAACGATGAACAATCAGTCGCAGTCGGAGGTTTTACATGAGAAGATTACGGTTTTTAGTATCGATTCTGGTCGTATCGCTGTTTCTTTCTTCCTGTTCGGGTGCTCTGGGAACCCCTTCCGGATCGGTACCTTCATCCGAAGTGCCGACTTTGGATGAATCGGCGGCATCCTCAACGACAAAGCGAACGCTTCCGACTCCGACGCCGGAGGTCATCCGGGTTTTTTCGGAATCGCTGACCGACAAGGAGCGCGAAAGCATCACGATCGGCTTGCTTTCCCCGGAACATGAATACTATGAAGGTGCTGTCGCCGATGATCCGCAAATTGTCGAGTACTTAACGGAAATATCAATCTATGACGAAGAAATCGACGATGAATTCATCATTCATGTCGCCTTGCCTTCGAACTATTCGATCGAAAAGTCATACCCGACAATCGTTATGACCGACGGAATCTGGCGCTTGTACGACATTATTACGCTCCGGGGAATGATGGAAAACCGGGAGATCGAGGATCTGATTCTGGTCTCAATCGGGTATCCGAACGGATACGACTATGAGACGATCCGCGAACGAGACTTTACCGACGATCCGGAAAGCTTTCTTCATTTTATTGTCGACAATCTGGTTCCGTATCTTGCGGAGAATTACCCGATCGATACGAGTCGACTCACTTTGACCGGACACTCGCTCGGCGGATATTTTGCGTTCTATTCACTTTTCAACAGCGATCATATCGGAAAAGGGGTGTTCACGAATTATGTTGCGGCGAGCCCCTGGCTTCAGGCGATGACCGGCCTGAAAAACATGGATACCTTCGAGAAGGAGTATTTTGAACGCAATCAAACGCTTCCGGCCAGTATGTATGTCACGGCGGGAGGATTGGAGTCCGCCGGTTACAGGGCTCGAATCAGTAATCTGTGTGCGACCGTGACGGCCCGCGGCTACGAGGGCTTGTGGCTGACCTACGAGGACATAGAAGGAGAGTCGCATAATTCGGTATTCGGACCGACGGTAACGGATGCGCTCCGATTTTTTTACGGGACGTGAGCGCCAGGAAAAGCGTTTTGAATAAATGCGTCCGCTTTTCGAGCCGGATTGAATTCAGGGACGGTTACGTAGACGGTTGGTTCCGATGAGTGAAAAGGAGGTCCTGTGCGTAAACGATATTTGCTTATTTTTATGGTTTTGGTTCTTGCTTCGGCGACCGCTTCCTGCACATCCGACAAACCGAAGGTGTATGCCGATTCGCCGACGGACGGGGAGCGAAAGAGTATCGTCTTCGGTGACTTGTCTGTCGAGCATGAGTATTACGAAGCGGCCGTCTTAGATGACCCGGAATGCGTTGATTACATTCGTGAGATGCGAATCAGGGATGAGGAAATCGGGGCGCAGTTCGTGGTTCATGTTTCACTTCCGCCGGATTATTCTGAGGGGGTAAGCTATCCGACAGTGGTTATGACCGATGGAATTTGGCGACTTACGGAGCATACCGGTCTGAGAAAAATGATGAAGGACGGACAAATTCGGGAGCTGATTCTCGTAAGCATCGGCTATCCCGACGGTTATGACTATATGACGTTACGGGACCGCGATCTGTATAAGGATCCCGAGAGCTTCCTGCATTTCATTGTCGACAACCTCGTTCCGATCCTTTCCGAAAACTATTCCGTCGACCCGCGTGATATGACATTGACCGGCCATTCCAACGGCGGTTACTTTGCTTTCTACGCTTTGTTTCAAAGGGATACGATCGGGAAAAACATCTTTCGGAACTATCTGGTCGGAAGCCCGGCGTTGGCCGCAAGAACCGACGGAAAGAGTATGGATGATTTTGAAAGGGAATATTTCGCGCGAAAACAAACCCTGGACGCAAGGGTCTGCGTAACGGTGGGCGAATGGGAGCCGGTTGATTTTACCCGGCGAATCGACGATTTCGTGCGCACGGTTGACGCTCGCTTATACCCGGGGCTTTCGTTGACCTATGATGTGCTTGAAAAGCAAACGCACACGACTTCGTTCAAGCCAGCGATCGACCGGGCGATGCTGATGTTTTACGGCACATAATCGGACCCGGATCCGTTCTGAAGCCGTTCATGAAATCCTTCGCTCATTCCCCGCAAAACGGAAAAATTACATCAGCGATTCGACAATCCGTTCCGCGCTTTTTACACAACGCTCGCAGACCTTGATCAGGCCGCGTTCAGCGTACTCGGCCTGTCCCTGATCGGTTTTCAGGTCGATGCCGCCGAGAAGATTTTTACATATGTAACTGCCGTTTTCACGCACAAATCGTTTGGTCAACTCGTTGACCTTCTCGTAGGTGTCATACGTTGCGGAAGAATCGGTATCGGAAGTCCGTCCGTAACGCAGTCCCAGCGCCATAATTCCGCCCGTCACCGCGCCGCACACCTCCTCATTTCTGGCCATTCCGGCCCCGAAACCGCTCGCGATTTTGAGCGCGGTATCGTAATCCAGGCCGTTCTCTTCCGCAAACCGGCCGAAGACGGCTTGGGAGCAGCTGAAGCCCGCTTCAAAGAGATCCGTTGCTTTTTTCATAATATGCCTCCGTATCATGAGAAGAACGTATGTTTGTTTTAGATTATCATTTGCATACGGGGAAATCAATATCGTTTGTTAGGAATCTTTTCACCTATTTGCGTCTTACGTATGTGAAGAACGGGTCTGGTGTCGATCATTTACTTTTTTCCCGTATACGGCAGACTATGACTGAAAATCCTCGGAGATTCGGCTGAATATTTGAAAATCGGAATCGATGCACGGCGCACTACTGCTTGACGGGCGGTGCGGATACCGGCAAAATCGACGAAAGTGCTTCGTTTGCCGGTATTTTACTGTTCCCGGAATATCGAAGGACTCTGTCTTCCGGATCGTGGTGAAGAGTCTCTTGAAAACGAACTTGACTTTTCCGTATTATATTTAGATAATTATTCTCGGTAATGAATAACAGTCGGGGAGGAGATAAAATAATGAGATGTACTTCTTGCGGACATCAACTGGTCGGATCCAAAGTCTGTCCGTCTTGCGGTTATGATCATCGATTAAAGAAAATTGAAGCGGTTTCCAATGATACGACAAAAGATGATTTGATCCTGAGAACATGGCTCTGGATCCTCTGTTGGTTAATCATTCCCTCTACGATCGGTAATCTGATGACTAAAACAAAGTCATCTTCATGGATTTTGCGGGTTCGATCCTCGTAGGGCTGACATCTTTGGCATATTGTCTGATTCTCTTACGGTTATCGACCGTCGAAAAAGATTATCGAAAAGCGGGAATATTCTACCTGATTATCGTGGGCGTATCCGCTCTTTCCGGGCTCGGCGGAACCACCTTGACTGCGATATTAGCTCTTCCCTTAGCGATTGTTTCTCTTCTCAGTCAGTATTTTGAGATGAGTAGTCACGCTTATGTTCTGGCCGGCGTTGATATCAACTTGTCGGATGCCTGGACCCTGCTCTGGAAATGGACGATCGGAGTATATTGCGGTTTGTTGGCCGGAGTTATTCTTGTAGTGCTCATTCCAATACTCGGCCTTATCGTAACGCTTGTAGCCTTGATCGGGATTTTAATCGTTAGCATTGTCAAACTCGTTTTACTCTTTCGAACGGCCCGGTCATTCTGATCGGTAGTGATTGATTACGCTCCGTTCGCTTGGCTCAGGACCCAAAGCCCTTCCTCAAGAGCAGATGTTTCCCACCCGATATATTCGCCGTCCGCTATGGTGTTGTCGTAATTTATCGGATCGGCGGCTTCGTGCGTGAATCGCCAACGGAACAGAATATTGTTATCAAAGTAAAGGCGATGATCGGGATAGTATTCCGGACCGTCCCAAAAAGAAAAAATCAACGTTCCGTCTTTGTACTGATAGGTTCTTGCATAGACGTTTCCGCTCGTCCCTGCGGCAATATCGATCATGACGATTTCGGTTCCGTTATGGTATGAAACTACGCCCGGAGATACCGTAGTCTTGGTATATTCATTCGACGTTATTTTGTCGGGACCATGCTAAAATAATAGACAATTTGCTAAGATGGAACAGAGTGGGAGACACTCAGAAATCGGAGGCAAGAAATGGGAGGAATTCGGAAGCAATACGACGAGGAATTTAAGAAAAACGCGGTGA
>JAAYCT010000012.1 GCA_012729635.1 Clostridiaceae bacterium
CAGGAAATCAATCGCATTGAACAGTGGCTGAACACATATCCCCGGAAGATACTGGACTACAGGACGCCACAAGAAGAATACACCCGGGTCGCTTAACAACTGCGACACTTAATATTGCAATCCGCAGCTTCCGACGAGTTCGGTGAAATAACTTGACGGAGAAACGCCGATGAAATATGCTGAAACGAGAGTCCTTAATGATTATTGACTCTGTTCGAAATATCGGACATTTTTTTCAAAAAAAGACGGAGGTGTTATATGACCAAGTGTTCAACGTGCGGATTTGAGGCGGAAAACGCCAGTTATTGTCCGGAATGCGGAGAAAAGATAGTTCGTGAGCCGATATCGGCGGGGGAAGATCTTTCGAGCCAAACCGTTTCCGAATCTCAGGTGACGGATTCTCCGTTCGTTCCCCAAAGCGGAGCGGCAAGCACCACGGATTATACCGGTGAGAGCCCGGTTGTTACGGCTGCCCCGTATCAGGCATCCTCGGGGATTTATGAGAAGAAAGTTGACGGATCCGGACAAATGATTTTTGCTGTGGTAAATATCGTAATCAGCGCACTTCTTTGTTGTTGCTGTATCGGTATTTTCCCGTTGATTTTCGCGATTATTGCGGCTGTTTTTGCTTCCGGAGCGAATAAAGCGGTAACACAGCAGGAAGCCGAAGACAAGCTCAAGACCGCGAAAATACTCAACATTGTGGCATTGGTTGCCATCGTTCTATGCATTATCGGAGTCATTATCGGCTTTGCCCTGAACGGCAGACAAGCGATGGATCCGGAATATTGGATGGAGCAGTATAGTTTCAGCTACAATTACTAATCCGAATCATTCGCGATCAGCATCTTACATTTTGCCCCGCGGGATGTTATCCCGCGGGCGAAATGTTAACTGTATGTTTTTTTATCGGAAGGCCCGAAGACGTGTCTTGCGGCCGGTTCCGTTGTATAATCATATATACTGAATACGAACTCAGGGGCGTATTATTTCAACAAACGAAGAGGTGGCGTCAATGAAAAAATGTCCTGTATGCGGAGTAATGATGGGCGATAACGTTGCCCGTTGTTTTATGTGCAAGTATGATTTTCAGAAAGCTGCGCGCGAGGGAGAAGATGTCGCCCAGAAGGAAGCGAAGGAATTCATCACCAAGGCCGAAGAAGAGAAAAGGAGCCAGGTTGAGGACAAGAAGGCGGATGAAGAAAAGTTTATCGCCGAGCTCAAAGAGCGTTATCAGAAGGAGATTGACAATCTAACACAACAATACGAGGAAGAAAAGCTTCGAATAGAGTCGGATTATCTGAACCTCAAGAAGAAGGCTCTGGATGAGAAATCGAAGCTGGACAAAGAAGTTGAAGCCATCCGAAAACAAATCGAGGATGAGAAGAAGAAACTAACGGACTCGGAGGAGGAAAGCAGGAAGATTCTGGAAGAAGCCCGGAAGCAGGGGGAAGCCGAAAAGGCCAAACTCATCAAGGAAGCCGAGGACCAGACCGAAAAGCTTGCCGTCCAAGTTCAAAAAGAATATAAGGAAGCCATGGCCCGGAAACAGCAGATGCTGGAGGAGGCCAAGGAAGCTGAGGAAACGACACTTAAAATCCGCGAGCTGGCCAAGGAAGCACAAAAGGAAAAGGAAAAGGCGGAGGCGGATTTCGAGAAGCTTAAGAAGGATATTGATTCCTACACGGGCAAGCTGGATGAGGAGAAACAAGAGGCGGTCCGAAAAGCCCAAGAGGAAGCGGCCGAGGCTAAAAAAGAAGCGCTTGCGATCGAAGAACAGAAAATCAAGGATGCGGAGAACCAATACAAGGAAATCGTTAAGCAGGCGGAGGGCGTAGCCGAGGAAATTGAGGCAACCCGAAAACAGGCCGAAAAAGAACTGTCACTGTATATTGAGGAAGCGAAAAAGGCGATTGCGGAAACCGATAAGGCAGCGGAGGATCGGGATCGTCTGTCGGAAGAAGCCAAGGCTTTGAAGGCTGAACTTGAAGCACTTCGAACCGAAATCGGAGAGAATCGAAAGAGCAAGGATCAATTAGAAAAAGAGGCGGATGAAATTCTCGCATCCGCCAAACAGGCCAAGACTGAAGCCGATAAAGAAGCCGAAAAGATCATCGCCACCGCGAATGAAAGCGTTGAAGAAGCGCGCAAGCAAGCCGAATCGATATTGACGGAAGCCGCGGAAAAAGTAACCGAAGCGGAAACGGAAGCGACGGGAATCATTTCTTCCGCAAACGAAATCGTGGCTCGTGCCGAAAAGCAGGCCGAAGAAATTGTCGCCGAGGCGGAGAGCGCCCGGGATAAAATCCGGGAAGAGGCGGAAGAAGTTCTTGCATCCGCGAACGAGGTGAAGGCTCAGGCGGAACGACAGAGCGAAGAAATCGCCACCTCCGCGAACGAACTGAAGGAAAACACCGAGAGAGAAGCGCAGGAATTGCTTCGCGATTCCCAGGAACAGAAAGCAGAACTCGAAAAAGAAATCGAGAAGTTGAGTACCGAATTCGAGAAAATGAAAATGGCCGCGGAGGAAGAAACGGCTCAAATCGCTGCGGAACTGGAGCAGGCCAAAGCAGTTATTGAGGAATCCAAGACGGCGATGAAAGACGCGGAGGTCGAGGCGGAGATTTTCATATTCGAAGCCGAAAAGCGAGCTCTTGCATTGAAAGAGGCCGCTTTAAACGAAAGCGAAAGAGGTCGGATGCAGAAGATTATCGAGGAGAAGGAGCAGTTGATCGAAGAGATGAGCAAGGCAAAGGAAGAAGCCGAGAAGAGAATCGAAGAACTCGAGAAACAGATCGAAACGGCTCAGTCGGCTATCGACGAGCTTCGAGTACGTACGGAGGCTCTGGTCGTATCCGGAGGGTCCGGTTCATCCGGGCCGATGGAATACGAGGTCGAAATTGTGGCACATACCGAGGCCGGTGAGATCAATGCGGAAGTTATCGCGAAAACACTCGCCAAGAGATCTTCCGGCGGCTGGCGTCTCCACACGATTATCAATGACGAGGGCGGAAAGATTCTGTCTACTTTGGGCGGAGCCGAAAACATTTCCCTATCGGGCGGTCCGATGATCAAAGAAGACCGGACGATTATGGTGTTTGAGCGACCCGCTACATAATCGGTGATACATGTTCGGTTTCCACATCGCTCGTAATGAGCAGAGAACGCAGTTCATTTTTCCTGCGGGTCATTGCGGAACGGGCAGATGACGGATCGGGCTTTGTGTGGGGTTTTCGACCCCACACTTTTATGCCCTTTCCTTTTCTTTTTCGTGAAAGTGTGCATGGATTACACAATATATGAGATGGACAATAAGTCGAAAAGAACTTGCATAAAGGCTTATTTTTTGTGGATATTGTGGAGTTCGCATAGTATAATGCCAATATTAGCTTATCCAAGGAGGACAGATACATGATCAATTATCCGGCTGAAAAGGTCCGCAATATTACCTTGTTAGGGCACGGCGGATCCGGAAAAACAGCGCTCGCCGAGGCGATGTTGTTCTGCGCCAAATCAATCGACCGCATGGGGAGGTCGACGGACGGAAACACAACCATGGATTTTGATCCGGAAGAAATCAGAAGGCAAATATCGATTAATACGACGATTGCCGCGTGTGAGTGGAAAAATACGAAAATGAATATCATCGACACGCCCGGCGATTTTGACTTTTTGGGTGAGACAATGGCGGGCATTCGTGTCGCGGACAGCGCAATCGTTGTGCTCGCTTCCAAGGGAGGCATTCAGGTCGGCGCGGAAAAGGCGGTGCGTCTTCTTAAGAAGAAGAATGTCCCGTATATGTTTTTTGTCAACAGAATTGACGAGCCCAATGCGGACTTCGAAAATATTACCGAGGAGCTCCGCAGTCAGTACGGTGTGTCCGTAATCCCGCTTTCGATTCCCATCGTAAGCCAGGAGAAAATTACCGGAATCATCGACGTAATGAATAAACGTGCCTTTTCCATCGACGCAAAGGGCGCTTCCAAGGAAATCCCTTTTCCCGGCGAGTATGAGGAGCGGGTCACCAAGCTTCATGAACAAATTAATGAGGTGGTCGCGGAGAGCGACGAGGAGCTCATGGAGAAATATTTCTCGGGCGAACCCTTCACGGAGGATGAGTTCCGCAGGGGAATCCACGCAGGTTTTCGTGAAGGAAGTCTGCACCCGATCTTTGCGGGATCTGCGCTGAACAACTGGGGCGTGGAGTTGCTGATGAACAGCATTTCCAAGGACACTCCCTCGGCCGGGGCGAAGAAATCGATCGCGGCGGAAAGCCCGGACGGAAATCCGATTGAGGTCACAAATACCGATACGGAGCCGATGTCCGCATTTGTATTCAAGACCATCGCCGATCCGTTTGTCGGACGAATCAGCCTTTTCCGGGTATACTCCGGAGTTTTTAAGGGAAATACGACCGTATATAACGCGGACAAAGAGAAAGAAGAACGGGTCGGCGGATTGTTTTACATGGTCGGAAAGAAGCAGGTTCAAGCCGACCAAGTCGGATCCGGAGACATCGGGGCGGTGGCCAAACTCGTTCTTACCCAGACCAACGACACGCTTTGCGATAAACAACGACCGGTCATTTTGCCGAAGATCAGTTTCCCGACACCGTGCCTTACCATGGGTATCGTTCCGAAGGTTAAGGGCGAAGAGGATAAGATCGTTGCCGGACTCAATAAACTGGCGGACGAGGATCCCGTATTCACGGTCGTTAACGATCCCGAAACCAGACAAATCGTTATTTCCGGTCTCGGCGAGCAAGAGATCAACGTTCTTAAAAGCAAGCTGAAGAATAAATTCAACGTCGACGCCGATCTTGAAGAGCCGCGTGTTCCTTACCGCGAGGCAATCCGGAAGAAGGTTAAGGTTCAGGGCAAACACAAGAAACAATCCGGCGGACACGGGCAGTACGGGGATGTCTGGATCGAGTTTGAGCCGGTCGAGTCCGATACGCTCGTTTTCGAGGAAAAGGTTTTCGGCGGATCGGTTCCGAAGAATTATTTCCCCGCCGTTGAAAAAGGTCTGATGGATTCTGTCGGTCGGGGCGTCTTGGCCGGTTTTCCGGTTGTAAACCTGAAAGCGACATTGGTTGACGGCTCGTATCACGATGTTGACTCTTCCGAAATGGCCTTCAAAATCGCTGCGGGCTTAGCATTCAAGAACGGTCTCCCGCAGGCCGGTCCGGTTTTGCTGGAACCGATCAGTTCGGTTACCGTGCATATCCCGGAAGATAAGCAGGGCGATATTATGGGGGATATGAATAAGCGGCGCGGCCGGATTATGGGCATTGACGCGGACGAAGACGGATCGGTCATTTCGTGTGAGGTTCCTACCGCGGAGATGGCCTCCTATGCCACGGATCTTAAGTCAATGACTCAGGGGCGCGGCTGGTATACGATTCAACATGCCCGTTATGAGCAGGCTCCTTCGGATGTCGCTTCTAAGGTAATCGAAGAGCGTAAGGCCCTCCTCGAGGAAGACGAGTAGGACGATCATTTACGGACCAACAACAAAAAATCCGGTGCACGTGTACCGGATTTTTTTGTGAAGGATTTTCGTGACACGAGTCGGATAAAATCGAATGAAATGAGTCTGCGACGACGTTTGTCCTCAGTAATTGATTGCAAAAATGTATGCGTCGCTCTCATCCGGAAAATGTGCTACCTCCAAGAAATTTTCGAAGAAAAAATCACTGTTTACAACGTATTCGCCTGCCTCATTCTGATAGCTTCGTAATTCGATGTCCAAAATGATATATTCGATACCCTTTTCGCGACAGAGCCGACGAAACTCCTCCGGATTTCCGTTACATCCGGTGATCAAATACTCATAGTCATGAAAACGCGAGTCGGTATCGTGGCCGGCCGACCAAGCGTAATATGGGTGTCCGTAATAGATCATTCTTCCCGACAGGAAGAAATTGTGGATGTACCAGTTGCGCGTGAGAAAAACGGAACGTTCGGGTGTGTTTTGCTCAATCCATTCGACCATTTCCGATTCTGTGTTTAAACAGATTTGCCTGCTGTTTCGATTATGTTGAACAAACCATTCGCTGATTCCGGTTCCCGTAAGGGAGAGAAGCAGAACGATTGCGGTGACGACTCCGAGGATTCGAATGACAACGCAAAGCCATATAGAAACGGATATCGAGCAACTCTCCGCGCTTTCGGTCTTTTGCTTGCTTCTGTTTCGGGAATAAACCGGAAGAAGAAACAGAACGGCCAATACACCCGCGATAAAGATATCCAAAAGAAGAAAGCTCAGCTGAATGAACTTATGGTTGGCGAGCAGATCGCGGGAGACCAGGGCGAGAAACGCAAAGGTAAACGGAAGACAAACAACTCCAAGAATGATAATCCGGTATTTATTCCGGTCACGGATGAAGTCGTAAATTATCAGACCGATGAAAAGCAGCAAAGGGATGATTACGGCAAATCCGCCAAGCTTGAGAATGTATTCCGCTATGCCCGAAAAAGTGGGCTCATAAAGAATAAATCCTGAATGCTGTCGAAGAGAAACCACATTGCTGACATTTCCTGCAAAAAAGGTGGTTTGAAGGAAGGATGAACCGACAGCCGCAATCGCGACCGCAGCATACGAGAGGCGATTTTCCGAAAAAACGGCCATCCCGAAAAGGATAATCATCGCGCTGATCAGCATCGATCCGTGGAAAAACGGAACGGTGATTACGAGAACGAAAGCGACGACCAGAAGAGAATTCGGAGACAGCGGATCGGATCTGCGCCAGATCCAGGCGGACCGCGAAGCGAAAAAGAGGCGAAGCTTTTCCCGAATTCCGCCGGTCTTGTTCAGGTGCAAAAACATCCTTCGAAGATGCGGAATAAAGAGAAACAACAAAATAAGCACCACGGAAACTCCGAGCATCAGGTGCCGCTGATTGGCATACACATTGATTGCCCAAAGGCCCCAATTGTCATAGGGGGTCAACTCGTACCAGCTGTCCTGCTCCGAAAAGACCCGGAACAAGCGGCTCAAATCCCATCCGTAGGAGCGGATCAGATCGGACATTTGGTAGAAGATATTGAGAGAACTGCGAAACAACACCAGAGCGGGAACGATTGCAAAGGCAAGCCGCCTGCCGGAAAGAAGAACGGCGAGTGTTCCGAGAAGGACAATCGCTCCCGCAAATGTCAAAATGAACGGGATATTAAATGCGAAGTCCAGCGGAAGTCCGAGCAGGTTCAGGTTTCCGCAAAGGAAGTAGAAGAAAAAATGATACTGGATCTTATCTCCGGGGAAATGCGGATACTGAGTCGGGAAGTTTGATCCTTTTGAAAAGGAAGACGCGACCGCGATATGAGGCCCGAAATCGCTCGCAACCGACTCGCCGACGCAAAGGCGGGAAGCATCCATGTGAAAAGAGTAAAAGCTGATATATGCGGCAGCCGCTACCACCCCGATCGTGACCAGGGAAAGCATCAGGATCATCGGAACGGAACGATCAAAATCGAAATTCCGAGCAGGATGATCTCCCTTGTCCGTTGTATTCGACACATCGATTTTTTTCATGTTTCGGAGAATGGCCTTCTGTCCGAATAGGCTTCCGAGATAACAGAAGAGACAAAGCGCAAAAATGTTTGCCGGATAAAGCGGATGCATATCCCCGGGCACGAAACGGTAGAAAAGGAATGCGGCATAATAGGTAACAAACGTGACCGACATCACCCCGATCACCATTCCGGCGGGAAGGGTGAACAAAATGGAGGGGACCTTAACGGAAATATCCTGATTCGGGGCAATACCTAAAAAAAGCCTTCGGACATCCGGCACCATGAAGCGAATGAATTGGGTGCCGAAAAACAAGCAGACAAGAAGATACAGGACTGCAAACATTTACGACTCCTTCCCCTTTGTTGCGTTTTCGGGACGGATATTCAAGTCCCGGACGGACCGGGTGTCTTCGGAAATAATGTATCGAGGACGATTCTTGACCTCATCGAAAATTAAAGCGATATAGGTTCCGATTAGCCCGAGACTGATCATCAGAGAAGCGCCGACGGCCAGGTTAACGATGATTACCGTGGTGAATCCGCTTGCCGCTTCCCCGGAGAAATAATTAATGAGAGTCTGAACCACGAGGATCAGTGTTCCGATAAGAAATACCGATCCGATCAAAGTAATCAGGTGCAACGGGATGGCTGAAAAGGAGGTAATTGCGTGGACGGAAAGGCGAATCAGGCCGCTGATCTTCCAACGGGATTTCCCCGTCTGTCGATCGGCTACGTCAAAGAAAAAGGTGGTGCGCTTAAATCCGAGCCAGGCGGAAAGACCGCGAAAAAAGGTGTTGTGTTCGGAAAGCATCCTCCATTTTGCGACGACCTTCCTGTCCAACAGTTTGAAATCAGAAGCGTCGGACAGATCATACCCGGACAGACGCCGGAACAATCCATAGAATAGTTTCGCCTGAATCTTTGAAAAAAAACCTTCCCGGCCGCGGCTCGACTTGACCCCTTCCACAATTTCGAAACCATCTTCACGCCAGAGACGCAACATCTCGGGGATGCTCTCCGGCGGATGCTGAAGATCTCCGTCCATCAAAATGACCGCGTCCGCGTCTGCGGTATCCAGACCGGCGCATATTGCGGCCTCCTTCCCGAAATTTCTGGAAAGGCTGATGCCGCGGACCTTCTCGGGAAACTCCCGGGCCGCTGCTTCAATCGCTTTCCAGGTGCCGTCGGAAGAACCGTCATCAATCATAAGAAGCGAATAGTGAAGATTCAGCCCGTCCAACAGCGGAATCATACGCTCCACCGTTACGGGAATTTGCATTTCCTCATTGAAAAAAGGCATAAGGACAATCAGATCCATATCCAAGCCCATCCCTTTCCGGATCAATTCTCACAATAATCTTAGCATATGTACTCGTGAATAAAACTACTCTTCGATTACATTTGAGCGGGCTTTTTGGACTGCGAATATCGAAATCGGTGAATCGCTGTGATATATTCTATATGTTCATCTTTTTTTTCGGAGGAACTTATCGAATGAGAATCGTTGTATTGGCCGGCGGACTGAGTCCCGAGCGGGATGTGTCCTTTTCTTCCGGCAGTTTGGTTGCGAACGCGCTTTTGGAAAAAGGACATGAGGTCGTAATGGCGGATTTGTACGAAGGAATCGAACTGTCGTCGGATGCGTCGGATGTTTTCATCTCACCGTCCGACGCGTTTCGCTACTGTTTTGACATCCCCGACACCGCCCCGAATATTCGCGAAATCATCGCTCGAAACGGCGGTCGCGAGGAGCCGATCGGCAGAAATATTTTGTACCTTTGCCGCCTCGCGGATGTCGTTTTTATTGCCTTGCACGGATCTGTCGGGGAAAATGGTCAATTACAGGCGGTTTTGGAGTGTCACGGCATCCGGTACACCGGAACGGATTATTGCGGAAGTCTTTTGGCAATGGATAAGGATTTGTCCAAAAAACTGATTCGGCTCGCGGGTGTTCCGACGGCGGATTGGTTGTTGGTGAAGCCGACCGGGGAGTCTTTACGCGAAGTAAGCGAGACGATCGGTTTCCCGTGCTTTGTCAAGCCGGTCCATTGCGGCTCAAGCGTGGGTATTTCCAAAGCGAACTGCGAGGAGGATTTTCTGACCGCAGTGCGTTTGGGCAATGAGTACGAGTCTACGGTGATGGCGGAAAAGATGGTTTCCGGCCGTGAGTTTTCGGTCGGTATTCTCGGCGACGAGGCACTTCCCGTAATCGAAATCATCCCGCACGAAGGCTTCTACGACTATAAAAACAAATATCAGAAGGGCCTGGCGACGGAGGTTTGTCCCGCAGACCTTACGAAAGAGCAGGCCGATCGTGTTTCTCGCTATGCGCGGATGGTCCATCGGGCATTGCGTCTGGGCAGTTACTCGAGGATTGATTTTATTCTCGACAAGGACAATGAGTTTATATGTCTGGAGGCCAATACCCTTCCCGGCATGACCCCGACCAGTTTGCTCCCCCAGGAGGCCGCACAGGTCGGAATCAGTTATGCGGAGCTGTGCGATCGAATTGTTCGAATGTCTTATGACGGAGAACGGTAATACGGTTAATCAAAGGATAAAGGATTAAAAATTCCGGTCGGATTTATAAACAGGCGGTAAGAATATGGGAGTCGGCATAATCGGGGCGGGACCCGCGGGGTTGATGGCGGCGATCGCTGCCGCCGAGAACGGAGCCCATGTGACCGTTTTCGAAAAGAATACATTACCGGGACGCAAACTCCTGATGACCGGAAACGGCCGGTGTAACGTAACGAACCGGATGTCGATCGATCGGTATCCGGAACAATATTTCGGCAACGGAAAATTTCTCTACAGAGCACTTCATGCGTTTTCTCCGGAGGAGGTCGAACGGTTTTTCGAAGCCTCCGGAGTACCATTAATCGAAGAAAATCAGGGTCGTGTTTTTCCGAAAAGCGGACGTGCTTCGGATATTCTTTCGGCATTGACGGAGCGTGCGGAACACCTCGGCGTTCGGATGGAGGGGCTTGAAAAAGCTTTGGATATTCGCAGGAGCCGTTCGGGCAGGGTCGCCGGGGTCGTTACCGAAAAGGGAATCCGCGAGATCAACGCCTGTGCCCTTTGTACGGGCGGAGAAACCTATCCGACGACCGGTTCAACCGGGGACGGGGCGGTGATCGCGCACCGACTCGGACATACGATCATTCCTCACCGTCCGGCGCTCGCGCCGCTCGACATCGTGCCGAACGAATTGCCGGAGCTTCCGGGCGTTGTGTTGCACAATGTCCGGACGACGATTTTACAGGGCAACAAGGCGATTGCCCGAAGGTCCGGAGATGTTCTTTTTACCCATCACGGATTGTCCGGTCCCGCTGTGCTGCCGCTGGCAAGATTTCTTCCGACGGATCCGTCCGAGTACGCGGAGGGGATCCGGATTGAACTGGATTTATGGCCCGATTCGAAGGAAACGGGAGTAAAAGATATGATGATGCGAAGAATCGAAAGCAACCGAAACATGAAAATGATTCAAATCTTCCGCGAATACTTTCCCGCATCGTTTCTTGTGCACCTTTTCGAGCGAGCCGGCGTGTCGGATCAGGTGTTTGCCCGCGATCTCAGAAGGGAAGACCGAAAAAAACTGCAAAGTTCGCTTCGCGGGCTTTCCTACAGAGTATGCAGGACGCCGATGTTTTCGACGGCAATGGTAACTGCGGGTGGCGTGAGCCTTCGAGAGATCGATCCCGGAACGATGGAATCGAGGCTGGTCGAGGGTCTGTTTTTTGCGGGAGAGGTGTTGGATATCGACGGTGAATCGGGCGGATTTAATCTGCAGGCGGCCTTTTCAACCGGATTTCTTGCGGGACGCTCTGCGGCCGAATTCGCGGCAAAATCAAGAACGAAGCATGAATGATAAGCATAAACGATGATTCGGGAGCGTGCACGAAGGTGAGAAAAATCATTGCGTATGACGCGGATCCCGAAATGCTTTTTTCCCGACTCCGGGACTTGCCGGATGCGATTTTTCTGGACAGCTCCCTGGTGAACGACACACTCGGGAAATATTCGATTATTTTGGTTGACCCTTTTGCCGAGTTGACGATAAAGGGAAAACATGCATTTTTTCAACGGTTTTCACCGACTCCTTCCGACGGTGTGAAAAAACATCGTCCGGGATCCCGGTATCCCTTTGAAAGCGCAACATTTGAAGTGATTGATGATCCGCTTGGTGTTGTCGAGGCAATGATGGAGTATTTTCATATGCCGGAAGCAAACGGCGCAACTTGTTCCGGTCATCGGTCCGGTGAAGTGCCGGATGATTCGGAACCGCTTCCTTGCGAGGACGGCTGCGCAGCCGGTTTTTTATCCTATGATCTGGGATTTTCGATCGAAAAAATTCGGGAGCGTGGATATCCCGCTTGCGGTATTCCGACCGTTCAACTCGGGTTGTATGATACGGCCGTGGTGACGGACCATGCAAAACGAGTCACATATCTTTGCGTCGCCGAGTGTCCGAACGGGCGAGCGAATGATTTCGTTTCGGAGCGCGTCACGGATCTTCTTATGCGTATTCAATCGAAAACCGAGCCGGCGGAAACGAAAACGACGCGATTTTCCTGCGGGCCCGCAAAATCCGATTTCAGTGCCGAAAGATACCGGTCGGCGGTTCGCGCGGCAAAAGAACATATTTATAACGGGGATATTTATCAGGTCAACCTGTCACAATGCTTTGAAGGGCGTTTTTCCGGGGATCCGTACTGTGCGTACCGAGCACTTCGTAAAAACGGTCCCGCGCCCTTTTCCGCGTATATGTCCTTGGGTCCGCTCCAAATCCTGTCCGGCTCTCCCGAGCGTTTTTTTGAGACGGACGGCCGCATCATCCGAACACGCCCGATCAAGGGAACCCGTCCCCGGGGGAAATCCCCGGAGCAAGACCGGGCGATGCTCAAAGATTTGCTGGAAAGTGAAAAGGATCGCGCGGAGCTTACGATGATCGTCGACCTGCTTCGGAATGATTTCGGTCGATTCTGTCGTCCGGGGTCCGTACGCGTCGAAAAGCTTTTCGAGACGGAGGCATACGAAAATGTCTATCATCAGGTCGCGACCATCTGCGGTGAGTGTGGTGACGGGGTGAAAATTACCGACATTCTGCGTGCTGTTTTTCCGGGAGGCTCCATTACGGGCGCACCGAAAATTCGAGCGATGGAAATCATTGATGAACTCGAATCAAAAAAACGAGGAATTTATACGGGATCTCTCGGCTATATGGGATTTAACGGTCGGTCGGATCTGAACATCGCAATCCGTACGCTTGTTTGTTATGCCGATCGGTTTTATTATCAAGTCGGGGGCGGGATCGTCTGGGATTCCGATCCGCAAGAGGAATACGAGGAAACCATGCACAAAGGAAGGGCGATTGAAAAGACTTTGAATTCTTTTCGGGTCGACCGGTAAAGGAGGGTCAGGATGCCTCTCGATCATTTGGAGGATCATATTCGAAGGACTGAGTCGAATATCCCGTCCAACACGGATGTGTTCGAAACGTTCTGGGTGACGGATAACGGGAACGTTTTTATGCTGGATGAGCATTTGGAACGCATGAAAAAATCCGTCGGCGAACTCGAACTCGGAGAAACGCCGGACATTGAAAGGCTGAGCGACGAGATTCGGGAGATGACGCAAAAAAAAGAATTTCACAATCGTGTTCTTCGCCTGGAATACTCCGCGAATACGAACGGATCCGCAAATTATTCGATCCATGTCCGGGAGACGGAATCGGGGATGGCTCCAAACCTGCCGATTCGACTCTTGCTCTCGGAGGTTAGAAGAAACCCGAAAAGCTATACTGTTTCCCACAAAACCGGGAATTATCTGGAGAATCGAATCGCGCGGAGGAAGGCAAAAAAATGCGGATACGATGACGCATTGTTTTTAAATACCGACGGCTATCTTGCAGAAACGACGGTGAGTAATATTTTTCTGGTCCGGGATCATACGCTGATTACGCCGAGCGCGGAAAGCGGAATTTTACCGGGAATCGTACGATCATGGGTCCTGGATTACGCGGTTCGAAGCGGTATCGTTGCGCTTTGTATATCCTGTGATCTGGACGAGCTCCGTGAGGCGGACGAGGTTTTTGTGACCAATTCGGTGATCGGTATTCGACCGGTGTCGGAAATCGCTGACGGTGAAAGGGTTATATTCTCTTCTTCGGGATGTATTCATTTTACGGAGCACCTTCAAAAAGCCTATCAGGAAGCGATTTCACACTCAAACGGCAGACGAGAGCCCGAAGAATCGGACAACGAATATAATCCGCATTCTCTTGTATAAGGATCTTTTTTTCGGGTATACTGAAAACCATGAATACCGGGAGGAATGCGGATGAAAAGACAGGATTATATTTCTTGGGACGAGTATTTTATGGGGATCGCACTTCTTTCCGCACGCCGAAGCAAAGATCCCGGAACTCAGGTCGGCGCCTGTATCATCAGCCCCGACAAAAGAATCCTCACCATGGGTTATAACGGAATGCCCGCCGGGTGCTCGGATGATGAATTCCCTTGGGAGAGGGAGGGAAATCCTCTGGACACCAAGTATTTGTATGTCTGTCACGCCGAGATGAATGCCATACTGAACAGCGGAACTTCGGATCTTCGCGGAAGCACCGTATATACCACTCTTTTTCCCTGTGCCGAGTGTACCAAAGCCCTGATCCAGAAGGGAATCATCGAGGTTTGCTTTCTTTCGGATAAATACGCGGGCGATGACTTGTTTGTCGCCGCAAAAAGAATGATGGACTCGGCCGGTGTAAAATATCGAAGGTACGAGCCGACCGGAAGAGAAATAACGATCCGCGTTTAGAAACGACAAGCGTCGGTTTTCTCCGAAAGGGCCGTTTTTCGAAACGGGATCGTACGAAATGTCGCATCGGCTGAAGAAAGGGTCGCCGAGCCCAAGGCGTACAGAAGGATGGAATTCAAATGATTCTTACGGTCAATGAGTTAAGTAAGACCTTCGGCGAAAAGAAGGCGGTCGATCGAATCGGCTTTTCGATGGATCGGCCGGGTGTTTTCGGGCTGATCGGCACCAACGGTGCCGGTAAAACAACGACGATTCGGATGATGCTCGGTATTATTCAGAAGGATTCCGGCTCTGCGCTGTGGAACGGAAAGCCCATCTCAAGAGAAACCATGAGCTTCGGGTATATGCCCGAGGAGCGAGGGATCTATACCAAGACGAAGGTTATCAGCCAGTTGATATATTTCGGTCGACTGAGGGGGATGAGCCACGGGGATGCCAGAAAATCGGCGCTCTCCTGGATGGAGCGACTCGGGGTCCTTGAGTATAAGGATATGATTGCGGAGAAGGTTTCCAAAGGAAACCAACAAAAAATTCAACTGCTGGCCACATTGATCCATAATCCCGACCTGGTGGTCTTGGATGAGCCGTTCAGCGGGTTGGATCCGGTGAACACCGAATTGATTCGCAAACTGATCGGAGAGCTTGTCTCGGACGGGAAATACATCGTAATGAGCAGTCATCAGATGTCGACCGTCGAGGAGTTTTGTGAGAATCTGGTGATGCTCCATAACGGGCAGACCATCCTTAGCGGAAACCTGAAACAAATCAAAGCCGGATACGGACATACGAATCTTGTGGTCCGAACCGAAAAGGATATTACGCCCGTTGCGCAAGAATGCGGTCTGGAGCTTTTGACGAAAAGGGCCGACGAGACCGAATTCAAGATCGACGGCGATGAAATGGCGGAAACATTCCTCAAAAGAATTCTTGCCGAAGGGCAATATCCGATCAAATACGAGATCCGGGAGCCGTCCCTGCACGAAATCTTTCTTGAAAAGGCGGGTGGTCCGAAATGAAACAGATTATTACGGTTTTTCGATTCACTTTTGCGGAAGCGATTCGCAAGAAGGCCTTCCTGATCATTACGTCTATCGTGCTGTTTCTCATCCTCGTCGCTTGCGCCATTCCCTTGATATCCGGAAAAATATCGGCGCCGAAAGACGATCCGAGTAAAACAATCTATTTTGTCGGGGTCCCCGATCGTTTGCCCGGCGCCCGCGAGGCGATTGCGTCTTTATATCCCGAAGCCGAAATCATAAACGGAGACGCAACCCTTGTGGCCCAATACTCCGATGAGGTTCGTACCGACTCCGACAAGGCGATCATCGAACTGACGGAATCGGAGGGCTTTCCCAAGATTCGGGTAACGGCTAAAACGTTCATGTCCTTCATTGACGTAAATCAGGTGAGCGATGTGTTGACCCCGTTATTCGTTCGGGAAGAGATGAAGCGACTGGGTGCGTCGGATGATTTGATCGAACTGTCGCAAATGACACTTCCGAGTGAATTTATCATGGCCGGCAATATGGATTTGAGCGGGTATATCATCGGAATTGCGCTTCTGATGATTATGTTCTTTGCCATTTACTACTATGGATACGGAGTTTCCATGTCGATTGCAAACGAAAAAGCTTCACGGGTTATGGAAACGTTGATCGTATCCGCAAAGCCTTCCCATGTTTTAATCGGGAAATGCCTGGGGATGGGCCTTCTCGGACTGGCTCAGCTTTCGGCGTTTCTGTTGACCGCTGCGTTGGGATATGTGCTTCTGGTGCCCAAGGACTTTACGTTGATGGGTATGCCGCTTTCGCTGTCTGCCTTTACGTTTTCTTCGGCGGTCCTGGTGTTGCTGTATTTTGTTTTGGGTTATTCGTTGTATGCGGTAATGAATGCGGTTTGCGGCGCGCTCGTCGATAAAATTGAGGATTTGAGCTCGGCGATGATGCCGGTGATGTTTATTACGATGGTTTCCTTTTATGTCGGATACTTTACCGCAATATCGGGTACCACGAACATCGTTTCCAAAATCGCGGTCTATGTGCCCTTCAGTTCGCCGTTTGTTGTGCCGTTCAAGCTTTTAAATTCGGATATTTCGATTTCCGACATCGTGATTTCGATTGTGCTTTTGCTTACCGCCGTCGTAGTTGTCGCCTGGTTTTCCGCGCGGCTTTACACCGCATCGGTGCTTCATTACGGGAAAAGGCTGAGGATCAAGGATTTGTATCTGCAGAGAAAGTAACTCCTTTTTTGCGCGAGTAAAACGACCCGATTCGAGAGGATCGGGTCGTTTTCTTTGGAAATATATGAAAAATAGTATTGACTGACGTAGGATACCATATTATAATCAGTACCGTAGAAACCATACTACTGAGGAGGACACACAAATGAATGTACAATTTAAAAAAGGCGTTCTTGATCTATGTGTTCTTTCCATGCTCAAAGACAGTGATCAATACGGGTACGAGCTGGCAAATACATTATCTGCACTGATTCAGATTGCGGACGGAACGGTGTATCCGATTTTAAGAAAACTGGCAACGGACGGCATGGTTACGACATATCTTCAGGAATCTCAGAGCGGGCCCCCGAGGAAATATTACAAGCTGACCGGGCTGGGGCGTAAAACATTAGCGGCACTTTTGGAAGAGTGGCTGACGTTCACCCGGAGCGTCAATCAGATCGTGGGGGGTGAGTGCAAATGACCAGAGAAGAATATTTGGCCGCGCTGAAGCGTGCGCTCGGATCACTCAAAGAAACAGAAATCACGGAGATATGCAGCGATTTTGAAGAGCATTTTTCAATCGGTTTATCTCAGGGAAAAACAGAGCACGAGATTTCCGCGGAGCTCGGTGACCCCCGGATTGTGGCGGACACCTATTTAAACGACAACACGGAACAGGCGTCCGGATACCGGCCGACCGCACAAAATACTGCGGCGATTACGCAAACGGTGGCTCCGAACCAAGTCCCCGAAAAAGATCTGACCGGACCGAGATTGTTTGTAATCCTCTTTAACCTTTTCATCATGATCTGGGTCGCGATTTCGATATATGCGACTATCGTTTCCTTGTGGGCGGCCACAGCCGGCATACTCGTTGCTTCGGGAGCGGTGTTGACGACGATTCCGATCCTTCCGTCCGGAGCGGTGTTGGGTGTCATATTGGCGGGGATCGGGCTGTTCTTCCTGGCCGTATGTATAGGCATTCTCTGCTTCTTTCTGACAAAGCTATCGATTATTGTGACCAGAGAATATGTGAAATGGAACAAAAAAGTATACAACGAGGGCTTCTAGCCTTGAAACGGAGGTGAGAACATGAAAAAATCCACGATCGTCCTGATTATTATTTGCGTTGCGAGCCTGGTCCTGAGTGTGATTCTGTTCGTGGCCTCGGCGATCTCGCTGAAGGGCTTCGGAGTGCGTTGGGCGGATCGGTTCTTCCGGGACAACGTAGTCGAGTGGGACGGAACGGACTGGTACATCGATTGGCAGGAAAGAGGAGAAAACGGTGACGTGAATGTCAAAATGCCGTTCATCCGAATTGAAACGGACGAAAACGGTGAACGTATAGAAATCCCCTTTATTGACATCTCGATCAATGACGGGAAAGGATCGATATCGATCGGTACCCGAGAAAGTGAAGACGAAACGACTGCTTCGGTCGAAGACTCCGATCCTTCTCAAAAGGAGTAACCGGTCGGCCATCATCAGGAAAAAGATGAATCGTGCGCGAATGGAGTAATCCATCAGCGCACGATTCGCATCTACCGATACGGTTGTGAAAGGATAAAAATCGACGACCGGTTTTTTAAGTGATACAATAATGCCTGATTATTTTATCGGAGGGAAAGGTGTGGAAAACGAAACGAGGAAATCCGAAAATGCTGTATCGGCGGTGTTCCGAAAGCCTTGGATGAGCATTGTATGGTTCGTTTTTGTCTTGCTTGTATTGTATTATCCCGGGTTTACGATTCAAGAGAAACTCGGAATGGTCGGATTGGCCATCACCGAACTAATGATTCTGGCGATGGCTCTTATACCGATTTTTATCTCAAAGCAAAAACTTTCCGATGTTTTTCCGGTTAAAAAGCCCGCATTTCGTCACGTCATCGGAGTCGTTCTTTTATGGATCGGTGCGTTTCTGGTCGTGATGGTCGTAAACATCATTTCGTTTTCGTTATTCCCCGAACCCATGCGTCAAATGAATGAGGTAATGGGGAAGACATTTTCAAGCGTCTCCGTTATTGCCTCGATCCTGATTGTCAGCGTGATGCCGGCAATATGTGAAGAGGCGCTTCACAGAGGCTATATTCAATCCACCATGAGAGGCATTCGACGGGATTGGGTGGTCGTTCTGATTATGGGCGTTCTTTTCGGGGTGTTTCATATGTATCCTCTTCGTTTTGCGGGTACCGCACTGCTCGGTGCCGTATTGTCGTATATCATGATTAAGACACGAAACATCATCTACCCCGCGTTCATGCACCTCATCCACAATCTGGTGCCGATTTTGATCGCTTTTTGGCTGTATGGCGATGGTGCCGAGGTTTCGACGACCGGGGATATTTCTTCCGGGCAGGCGGGTAATTTGTTGGTTATCGGTTCCGTTGTTTTGGTTTCCTGTGTGGCACCGCTTCTCATCGCGGGCGGTGCGTCTCTTTTGCGCAAGAAAATTCGTGCGGAGGAGGATCCCGAGGGCAAGAAGGAGTGGAACCGGAAAAAGCTCCGCGTGATTATTGTTGCGGTCTTCCTGTCGGGTGTTCTTTTTATCGGCGGTATGGTCATGGTCTTTATCGGAAGCCTCTCGGGAATGACGCTTCAGGTGTCGGAGCAATTCAGTCTGACCCGGGCTTCGGATCCGAAGGAATACGCCGTGGAAGTGAAGGCCGAAGGGAAATACCTTTTGCAGTACGACCTTGAAACGGATAAAGGCTTGCTTGTCTTCGAGATGTTTGACGAATCCGGGGAGCGTCAGACATTCTTTTTCGCCGACAAAGTTTTCGGAAACAAAACGCTTGATCTAGATGCCGGTACCCATACGATACGCATCAGCGTTATGGACGAAGATATGAAATCGTTCTGCGCGGAGAACGGAATCGAATACGTACAGGATAATTTTGCAGACCTGACACTTCCGGCGAATGAAAATGACCCCGTACAAATCCGTGTGACAATGACCATGATTATGACCGGGTGAGTTTTCGTTCCAGCGATTTTCGCATCAAAACCGCCTCCCCGTAAGGGGACGCAAAGGTGCGCACGGCTTCGAAATCAAATTTCCGATAAAGGGGTTCGGCATCTTCGGTCACCAGAAATAATTCTTTGCATCCGAGTCGCATCGCCTCATCAATCAAGCGGTCAATCAGTGCCATCGAGATGTCCTTCCCGCGATGGAAGGGATGAACGTAAAGCGACGCGAGCCAAGGTCCGATATCGGATATCCCGTGATCCGATTTCCACAGACTGACCATGCCCGCGGGCTTAAAATCATGAACGGCGATCAGACTCAAAGGGATTTCATGTCCGGCGGATCCGGTGAATTTTTCCAGCGAAGCATTCAGAGATCCCTCGGCCTGAGAGCCCCATTGCCCGAATGCCCAACTCGCGCAGGCGGGGATGAATTCCGGGCGGTCGGCAAGCAAAGCGATTTCGAGTTTTTCATCTTTTCGCACCCGATAGAGGAAATGCGGCATGTTCACGCCGCGATAATGCTTTACAAAGTATTTTGTGCAGAACATTCCGA
Organism: Clostridiaceae bacterium; assembly: GCA_012729635.1. Taxonomy (GTDB): domain Bacteria; phylum Bacillota; class Clostridia; order Saccharofermentanales; family Saccharofermentanaceae; genus JAAYCT01. The sequence continues at coordinate 20,078 of JAAYCT010000012.1, forward strand.
GTCGTTTTGCGACTGCGCGCGAAGGAAGATTGGTGCAGCGGATAATCGAGAAGAGTTCATCGGCTTGAAGGCTTGAAAAAGCGTAATCTCTGACGGCCGCGGCCGCTTCCGTTGCGTAGCCACGGTGCCAGTATTCCTTTTGAAATAAGTATCCGATCTCAAGAACCGGCTTTTCAAAGGGAGTCTGATCGGTAATACCGCATTGTCCGATCATCCTTCCGGTTTCTTTTAGTATTACCGCCCAAAGTCCGTAGCCGTTTTGACGGTAAGAGGTTTGCATTTTATCAAACCAGGAGATCACCTCATCGTCTTGAAAAGCGCCGTTATAGGCGTACATCACCTCTTCGTCCTGAAGGAGGATGCGAAGACCCGGCAAGTCATCGCGCGTCATTTCCCGAAGAAGAAGTCTTCCGGTTTCAATCCTCATATCGGATGTTTCTCCTTTCCGTGAAAAACCGTTGAAAAGGTCAAGGTGAATCCATAACGATTTTATCACATCAAATTCTTGGTTTTATCCGTAATCGCCAAATCAAGCGCGCGAAATGATTTATGACCTCAATTCCCGTAGTACGGCTCGCACGGCGGAGAAACGGTTGAAAACACAATCACCGGATCTTGGTCATAGATGAATACATCATCTCGGAGATCGTTCGTTCCGGATACTCCCTGTTGCGCGGCCAGAACCTCCTGAGATGGAATGTTGAAGGTGATTGTGGCCGTAAATTTACAGTTGCCCAAGGATCCGTCATAATAACCCTTCCAACCCGGCATGTTGTTCGGGTTGGGGCGCAGATAGACGCGAATAAACGTTGATGTGCTTGGCTTGAGAGCAGGAATGGGGAGGAGAACCGTCTCGTACATACCCCAGCCGGATTTGCCTACGGGGTAATAGGAGATTCGAAGTTCGCCGGTCGGACTGGTGTTTTTCTGATTATTATAGATTTGTATATCTACATATGCGGGACGATACATGGCTTGTTTTGACGGCTGTAAGTAATCGACATTCAATGGATTGACACCGCTTATATCCCCAAGTTTCTTCATTTCTTCCGTGATGGTGTGGGAGACCTGATTTTTAACATCCTGCGGTAACTCGTCTACGGGGATTCCAAGCTCCGCAGACGCCGTTTCATAGGCGATTTTCAGACAGTAATCCATTCCCGTCTCGGATAACTCCGTAAAATTCGGCAGGCTCGGGGGTATCCCGACGGATGCCAGTCCATAATCGATCAGACCGGTTACGGCTTTTCGTAAAAACTTCTGCGCATCCTCTCCGAGAAATTCAAAACGGTCCACGATGATACTGACGACGGTCGTCTTTAAGTCGGAATATGCCGTCCGGATTCCTTCGTATATGTCCTCCAAAAGACTGAGATAGTCGGACCAAATTTTCGCCCATCCGCTTTTTTCTTTCAGCGACAAGTGAAACCATGCCCCCGGGGGAAGCATACGGTCGAGAACTTCCTGATACTGCTCCCGTGTCGTATTGGGATACAGATGCATATGCAGATCGTAGGGTAGCAGAAAGTCCCCGGTTTTATTATTTTTGATGCTGAAGCACAATTCTTCCGCCTGAATCGGTCGGGTCACTTCGTAATATTTATCGTATTCGGGAACAGCCCAACGTGGCGGGATGTACCGATGAAAGTCTACGGAAGGAAGACCCGTCTTCACGACAACTTCCTCGGGAGGAAGAGATAAGGGAGGCACGTCCAATACAAAGAGCTCGCTGTCGCCCGTGTAATAGAGTGTAGCTGTCTCGGATACGATCGGGATCACCGTGCCCGGATCATCACCCGGAATGTAATAAACGATACGGAGATAGTACGTGATCGTGTCCTTGCCGAGCTCGGATAGAGTCGGAGCAAATTTAGAAAAATCGACGTAATAGTAACCGGAATAAACACTGTGTGCCGGACTCGTTTCTTTCTTGCTGAATACAAGCCCGTCCGGGTTTCTTAATTGAGCCAATCCGGACTTGAACGGTACAGACGCGATCTGAAAATCGCTTTCCACACGATTTGCGCTCATATTACCCAGCGAAAATGTCCAAACGGGCTCTTCGCCGGCATAGATTACTTTCGACTTGCCTCCTACCGGCACGAATTGATTCTCGTTATTGCCGGCCTTTTCGAACATGTATATTTCCGGCGGTTCGGGAAGATTTTCCGCATGCGGCATCAGGTCGGAGACCGGGTCAATGCCCGGTGTCCCGTACAATACCAGAAAATCCGACGAGGTCACGCCGATTATTTTCGAGTCCTTGTCGAGAAGAATAGCCCGAATATATAAAGGATACTGTGACATGGGAAGCAGTGTATGATTTTCTCCGAGCGAAAAAGAATCGCCGCTGTTCTCTCCGGCCGACCCCGCATCCGAATCGCTCCCCGATATTGCATTCATGATCGCGGAAAAATCCAATTTGAATTCGAAACGGCCGGGTTCGATTTTTCCCTCGGCCAACAATCCGGCGGGTTTTTCGACGGCATAATCCACCCCGCACGGGAAGGGCACACGACTGATTTGCCATACGATGTGATCTGCCGAGGAGCTCTCATTCTCCACCTGAAACCATCGCGCGGCCGTGACGCCGGGTATAATCATTGCACCGTCTTCTTCAATATATTTCGGCGGCAAAGTCGGCGTTGCAGTGGGCGTCGGTGTGGATGTCGGCGGTGCCGATACCCGGAAAACGGGAGACAGGTTATACCACATAAAATTATTGCCGATATAGGCATCAACACGGAAAACGCAACTTGAAGAAACCACGGACGGGATCGTAAGGTCGTACGTACCGTTGTTTTCAATACCGCTTGCGATTGTCGAAAAAGTCTTGCCTCCGTCACTGCTGAAGTAAATATTAATGGAGATTGTTCTTCCCGAATCGATGCTCCATTTGAGCGTAAACGAAGATCCGACGATCCATTCAGCGTCGGCTGCAGGTGTTTCGATGTTAATGATGTCCGATGGATTGGTACCCGGAAGATCCTCAACACGGATTACATCCGTAAAAATCGGCACGGAAGGGATCGGAACGATCGACAGATCCGGAATAAGCGGCAAAAATTCGGTCGGTGACGTTGAAGGTTCCGTCATTTCGGCGATATCCGGGAGGATCGATCCGTCGGGTGCCGGCGGACGACCGTAACCGTCCGAAATAAGAAGTTTGGCGGAATCGGAACAGTCATAGGAAGGAACACCCTCGAATGTCAGTTCTCTGTCCGTGAAGTCCTCGGGGGCAACCACTTCGGCCATTACTTTTTCGGCTTCCGCTATTTCTTCGGACCAATCCTTTGTAGTCGATGTTCCGGAAATTTCATCGGTCGATCCGTCGGTCGACGATTTTCCGGAGCACCGAAGAGCCAGAAAAAGAATCAGAATCAGGATCAGTAACATGCCCGAAACAGCAATGATCAAATGAACTTTTTTATTGTATCGTATCTTCATAGATATACCCGATGCTTTCTTCTTCTGCGGTGCGAAGTAAATACATATTTTATTGTCTTACATTTTCTTGACTGCGTCTATATATAAGAGAGTATCTTTGCATCATTTTCATTCGAATTATAAACGGTACTGATTTCCGTGAAGCAAAGGAAAAGCGATGAGCCGGAAACGCGGCGATGAGAGGAGTGGCTGTCAATATGTTATAATAAAGTGTTACAAAATGTAATCCGAGAGAACGAGGCTGACGGATATGACCATGTGGGATATTCTGAAAATCGAGAGAACAAAGGATGTTTCGGACATTCGAAACGCCTATGTGGATGTGCTGTGCGAAACAAAACCGGAAGAGTTCTCGATACCGGACTTCCTGGCTACGCACGAAGCGTACATCAGGGCATTGATTTACGCTCGTTCCGGGACGGATCCGAATTTCGAGATTCCGGAGGACCGGGGCTCGCTGAAGATTACTCGCGGAGTCATAGCGTATATGGAGCCGATCGTCCGATTACGTGAATTGACACCGCCCGACGCCTCGAAAGCACTGACTCCGCCGGAGGTTGTTTCAAGGCTTGACGACATTGTTCGTTTCTATACGTCCATGATGGCTTTACACGATGATTTTTACAGCCGAATCGAGGTGGAAAACTGGAAGGCGCTTCTTCAGAGTGATTTGATGAGAAGTCAGACGATCATCCGATACTTGCGCTTACCCCTTTTGGCTTCCTGTGCCGCCGAGCCACTTCTGCCGCAGAACGTGTGGCTGTATCTGGACATGGTGTTTCAGTGGAGCAACCCGAATTTTCCGATGCCGAAGGATTATGCCGAGGAGATGAAGATTCTGAAAACGGAGACGGATCCGAGATGGAATCTGAGTTTTGCCCGATTCCGATTAACCAAAAAGCTCCCCGAGCGTACGCAAGTATATGATAATGAAGCGGAATCGGAAACGTGGGCATACCGAAAAGCCCGGCGTCCGTCACCGTATAATACCGATTTTGAAATGTATGCCGCATATCGGAAATTCGCACGCGACGCGATTATCGCCGGAAACGGATCCGCCGCGGAGCGGTGGTTTGTGCGCGCAGCAAACGTGTTTGACGGCGACTCGGATCTTTTCGTAATCTATTTTGATTTCATCCGGGGACTTCGCGACCGCGGGGAGTTTACAATGACCCGGGAAATGCATTTGGGGATTATCGAACGTCTGCTGGATTTTTTTCCGGAGCACGTCAACTTTTTGATCAGCCGTGCGGAGTACTACTCGGACCTGGGCCGGTTTGATAAAGCAATCGAAGAATTTAAAAAAATCGAGCTCCAATTTCCCGACAGTCTTACGGTTCTTTTCAAAATGGCCCTTGTGTATCGGGAAAGCGGTCGGGAATCGGATGCCAACCGCACACTCAAGCTGATCGAAAAACGATATAAATCCGTTCAGGAGCGCTTGCGGTCGGGTCGAAGCCACTCGTTGGACGCGGTGGCGATGCGATCCATAATGAGTGAGAATGAAGAAGTGTTTCGAACAGTAACCGGAAAGACAAAAGGAAAACCCCGCGGATAAAGATCATTCCGCGGGGCAAGCTTTGTTGCGTATCGCTTATCAGCCGGCCCGGCTTTTTTTACGTACGACTGCGTCGCTTTCTTTATCCGACTTCTTTTGCTTTTCGATAAGATTCATCGCCTGTTCGTTCAGTCGAAGCTGTTCATTGACGGCGATCGGATCCACGGAGAAGCCGCGGCCGGTTTTCAATCGTTCCTGTACGGTCGGATACATCTTTTCGATTTGACGAATACATTTCTTGGCGGCGGCCGATTGACCCGCTTTTCGATACACCTCCGAAAGTTGGTAAATGACCATCAGACTATCCGGAAATTGCTCGGCCAGCTCCTTGTATTCGGCAATGGATGCGGAAGGATGCCGGCGAACGGAGTTGATTTCCGCCTTGCTTAGAAGGAACATGAAATGACCCGGGAAGAACTCAAGCAGACGGTTCAGAATTACAAGGTGAAGATCCTTAATCGCGTTGAGTTTTCCTTCGTTTTTGATTGCGTTGAGATACTCGAAGTAAATGATATACAAATCCGGATCTTTATCGAAAATTTCCGCCGCCTTGACGAAATTGCGCTCAGCCTCCGCTTCATCCCCATCGACGATCGCATTGCGCGCGTTCATCCGATAGATCGCGTAAAGCTCATAGTCGGTTGTGTCGGGAGGAGAAATTGACATGGATCGCGCGTGATCCCACATCGGAAGAATTCGATCCGGCTTCCCTTCCGGAGTGGTTACACGCTCCTGTTTAAATAAACCGAAATTCAAATTCCATCGAGGATCAAGCTCGGTTTGAAGGGTGCGTTTTTCGTGGGCAAATTCCTTCGGGATTGCCTGTGATGAATCGGTCCAGTGAAAGACCAAATTCAAATACACCCAAACATTTTGCGGGAGCAAAGGATTCGCGCAGCAAGCCCGGAGGATGGGCAGACGAAGAAAACGGACAACCCGCGGGATGCAAAGAAATTCGCTTTGGAGGAGATCCCGCCAGTTTTTGACATCGATCCGGCCGTAGAAGTCATCATGCAAGGCCATCATGGAAGTCATGAAATACACAATATCATCCAAACGTGAGACGATTTCCTTGGGAAGCTCATCTTCGCTTTCCCGGAGAACGGAGCGTCGAATTTTGAGGATCTCATTCAAGTAACCGTTTACCTCGGCGGTAAGACACATCGATCGGTCGTTCGGATCGATATCGTCTACTTCGATAAGCCCGGTTCGTGCATATCGGAGAGCTTTCAAATAGGCTTCTCTCATCACCAGAAAACCCTCTTCCGAGTAATACTGCACCTTGACGGAACAAAAATTATCTACGAAGGCCTTTCGTATTTGCGGAATGCTGTTGGTTTTCGGCAAATCCAGTATTTCCCATATTTTCATTGTATCCGTCCTCCGATTCTGTTTCGACCCAAACGCCGCTCCGGCGAAAGCATATGTCTTGTGTTTTTCGTGTAAGGGGATCATGTCGTTCGGAACTCCCTCACTAAAATAATAACGGCTTTATGTGAAGGTGCAGTGAATGACTCTTGGCCAAACCGTGTTCACAAAGTTACTAAATGTTAATTTTTTATGTAAATTGATATCGTCAAATCGATTCAAATTCGTTTTTCTGTGGTATTTTATTAATATTCGTGTGAAAAAATGAAGAAAATTCAAAAAACGCATGAGGGATTTTCCGATTTCATTACGTTAATCAGGAGGGTATTATGAAAAAAATTCGACTCATTTCGCTGTTGTTGATCGTTACTTTCGTTATTTCGGTGCTTTGCTCCTGCGAAGCGCTCGATTCGATAATGGATCTTTTGGGCGTCACTGAGAATGACGCTCTTAAAGGAGACGATTACATTTTTTACAGTAATGAAAAAAGAAGTGAAGTAATGAAGGAGTTTATCGGCAAAAAGGTTGACCAGGCAAAGGCAGATGTGCTTCTTGACAGTATTGAGCTTTCCTATGACTCCATTGAGGGTAAGGCCGATACCTATGAATTTTCCGTAGAGAACCTGGACGAGGAGTACTTATTCAACGGTGTCGTTTCGCTGATCGGAAACGACGAGGAGTTTACCGTTAACGTTGAAATGCTTCCCAACGATTGGTATGAGTACTTTGAGCTTGAACTAGAGGGCGAGCCCGAGGATTACGAATACTTCGCGGAGGGCGATTTCTACGAGTGGTCGAAAGAGATTCCGATGGATTACGAATTTTGGTTTGATGCCGAGGGGCTGGAGAATTTTGAGGATGCGATCATTGTTTCCGTCGATGATCTGGACCTCGAGGTCGTGGAGGACTTTGCTTCGTACCTTTATATCATCGATTCGATCTATAATTACGACAATTTCACCTATTTATTCCATACGGAACAGGATTATGTTCCGGGAAATAAGGAATGCGAGTATATTTTGGAAATGGATCTCGATAACCAAACGGCAACGATTCTGATGAACGAGCCCGGAGAGGAGCCGACCGAGAAGATATTGACTTTTTAGCCTCAAACGAGCATAATCGGATTTAATTCTTTTTATCGGAAGAACGCGTTGACGGAGAAAAGTAGCCCGTGACGGCCGGACAGAGAGAATGGGTCGATGACTGAGAGCCCGTTCACGAATCGGATCGAAGCGAAGTTCACTCTCGAGCGGATTGACGGAACCATTCCTTTTGGAGTGCAGTAGGTGAATACGGAGGTCCTCCGTTACAGGGATGAGGGCATAGAATCGTGTAAATGCGGTCAGTGCCTTAAAGAGAGCGACATACATCCGTAAGGAGCGTTGTCGAAGATGGGTGGTACCGCGGTTTTTTCGTCCCATTGCCGGATCGGATTCGATACGGCAATGGGATTTTTATTTGATCATACGGTTTATCGGAGAAGGGAGAAAGAAAATGGCCAGAAAAGAGATCAAAACCTATATTTGGGATTTAGCGGCGGAGTGTATGTCCCAAGAGCAACTGCATGAGGTTCAAAGCAAGAGACTGGTCGACTGCGTCCGGAGAATGTACGATAAAGTGCCGTACTATCGCAAAAAAATGGACGACGCCGGTATCGTGCCGGAGGATATCCGGGACGTGGACGATCTTCCGAAACTTCCGTTCACCGATAAGTATGATTTTCGAGACAATTATCCGTTCGGAACCTTGGCGGTACCGCGCGAGGAAATCGTCCGTTTTCACGCGTCATCGGGAACAACCGGCAGAATGAAGGTGGTCGGTTATACCCGGAACGACATCGATTTGTGGACGGATTGTCTTTGCCGGTCGATGGCCCGCTGCGGCGTGGAAAAGGGAGATCTCGTTCATATCGCTTACGGGTACGGATTGTTCACGGGCGGGTTGGGTCCTCATTACGCATGTGATCGAATGGGGGCGACGGCGATTCCCGTATCGGGAGGAAACACGCCCCGACAGATCCAGATTCTTCGCGAATGGCAGCCGAATGTGATTTTGTGCACGCCTTCCTACATGCTGCATCTGGCGGATAAAATGAATGAGATGGGTGTAGCGCGGGATGAATTAAATCTTAAATGCGGTATTTTCGGAGCCGAACCCTGGACGGTCGAAATGAGAGATCAGATTGAAGAGAAGCTCGGGCTCCGCGCTTTTGACATATACGGACTTTCGGAAATTCTGGGACCCGGAGTCGGCTGTGCCTGCGATCAATCAGATCTGATTCATCTGGAGGCGGACCACTTCATCCCCGAAATCGTTGACCCGGAGACCGGTAAACCTTTGCCGGAGGGTGAATTGGGAGAATTGGTGTTCTCATCCGTAACCAAGGAAGGAACGCCGCTTCTTCGATACAACACGCATGACCTGACGCGTATCTATTACGGAAAATGTGAATGCGGAAGAACAATGCCCCGCATGGAAAAAGTGACGGGAAGAGCGGATGACATGCTTATTATTCGCGGGGTTAATGTTTTCCCGACGCAAATCGAAGCGGTCATGCTTGCGTACAGTCAGGTGGAGCCGCATTATATCATCGTGATCGACCGGGTGGATAATCTCGATCGGATGACGGTTAAGGTAGAAATGTCAAATGCTTTTTTCTCGGACTCGGTTAAGGAAATCGAGACGATCGAAAGGAAATTGGCGAATGATATCGCTTCGATTACGGGCGTTCACGCACGGATCGTTCTTTGCGAGCCGAGGTCCCTGCCGAGATCGGAAGGGAAAATCAAGCGGGTTTACGACGAGAGATTTAAGTAGGAGTGAGCGGACGCAGCCGTTCGATTGAATCCGAACGGCATAAGTCGATGGCGCGCACAAGGCAGTACGGAAGAGAAGAGGTAATCGGTATGGCCGACAGCAAACGAAGTGAAACGAAGGATGAGGCAATATCGCGTGTCGGTATTTTCGGACTGGGATTAATCGGAGGATCGCTTGCGAAAGCCCTTCGAATCAAAGCCGGGATTCCGTATATCGTCGCGATCGATATCGATGCCGATTCCGGGAAACGGGCGATTGAGGAACAGATCATCGATCGTTTCGCTTCGCCCCAGGAAGGTCTTGATCTTTTTAACGATCTGGATTTGGTATTGCTGTGCGCTCCGACATCGGTAATCGAGAAACGGATTCCCGAGTTTGCGCGGTTGAATATCGGAATTATCTCCGATGTCGGCTCGGTCAAAGAGCCGGTTATGGATCAGGTTACCCTGCCTAATTTTGTCGGCGGACACCCGATGGCCGGCTCCGAAAGACACGGATATGCCTGCTCGAACGCCTCGCTTTTTGAAAATGCTCCGTATGTTTTATGTGTCGGAAAAACCTGCGAGGTTTCTGCGGTACGACTGATTCTTCTGGAAGATTTGATTCGGAAAATCGGAGCGTTCCCGTTACGGATGGATGCCAAAGAGCACGATCGGCGAGTGGCGACGATTTCGCATCTCCCTCATATCGCTGCGTCGGCACTTTCTCTTCTTGCGGCACAGCTTGACGACGGACAGCTGGCGGCACTTGCCGCGGGTGGGTTTCGGGACATTACCCGGATTGCTTCCTCGGACCCGGCGCTTTGGGCGGAAATTACCGAGGCGTCCGCAAAAAGACTCGTTCCGGTTCTTGCTTCGTACATCGACCTTTTATCCGGAATTCGCGATAAGTTGTCCGCGGGCGATAAACGAGCGGTCGAAGCGTTCTTTGCGCAGGCGGCTCATTTTCGAAACAGCCTTCCGACGGTCGGCAGAGGTGCTTTGGACGCGACGAGTTCACTGACCGTTTATTTGGAAGACAAGCCCGGTCAGCTCGGAATGATTTCGACCATTCTCGGTCGGGAGAATATCAATATCCGGAATATCAATATCCGAAATTTTCGGACATATGAAGGCGGACAGCTTCATCTTCTTCTCGAAAACAGCGCACAGGCCGTGCGTGCATACTCGATCCTGAAGGAGGCCGGCTATGAGTGCGATTAGGATCGGTCTGGTCGGTCACCCCCTCGGGCACAGTATGTCCCCGTACATCCACGAGCGAATCATGGAAGCGGTCGGAATCCCGGGCCGGTACGAGCTTTTTGATATTGATCCGGAACAGATGGATCATTATTTGCCCGTCTTGCTTCGGGACTTGCACGGATTCAATTGTACGATTCCTTATAAAGAGCGGATCATCGGGCATCTGGAAGGATTGGATTCGGTTTCCCAAAGACTTAAGGCGGTTAACACCGTCTTTGAGCGTCGAGGCTATAACACCGATCGCGACGGATTCTCTGCATGTAAAATCGAGCTTTCCGGGAAAAGAGTCTTACTTATCGGATCGGGGGGAGTCGCGCGAATGCTCGCCTTTGAGGCCGCGGATGCCGATGCCGAGATTTCAATTCTCGGCATCGATCGGGTTCAGACCGAAAAGCTGATCGGAGATATCCGGCCGTTCGCGCGATCGGTCCATAGAGTCGATTCCGACGAAGAAGCCGCCGGTTTTGCTCCGGAGGTCGTCATCAATGCAACCCCGCTCGGGATGTGGCCGAAGGTATCCGGGAAACCCTCCTTCTCCGATTTCATCACCCGAGGAACACGTGTTTTTGACACGGTTTATAATCCCCCGGCCACCCGAATGGTTCTTATATCGCGCAAAAAAGGAGCCGTCGCCACGGGCGGATTACCGATGCTGTTTTTTCAGGCTTTGGCCGCACAGAGAATTTGGAGCCCGGGCGTGAATTTCGATGTGAAAAGATTGCTGCCGATTTTGGATGATCTGCCTCGTGAAATGCTTAAGAAATCACCGATTAAAATCTTGATTACGGGATTTATGGGATGTGGAAAAACGACCGTGGGAAGAAGAATCGCCGAGATTCTGAAGATACCGTTCATCGACACGGACGAACAGATCAAGCGGATTTGCGGATGCGACATCACGGAGATTTTCGAGCGTGACGGAGAGGGTTCGTTCCGAAGGCTTGAGACGGATGTTTCGCGTGAGTATCTTGCGCGCGCCGGTTCATGTGTCATTGCGTCGGGAGGCGGGATGATCATGCAACATGAAAATCAGGCGCTGATTGAGGAATTCGGAGCGATGAATGTGTTTCTTCATGTTCCGATCGAGTCGCTGTGGGAGCGGATCCGTCTGGATCGGAGTCGTCCGCTCGCCGGAAATCCGGACGAGTCGGAGGGCGACCGATTTACAAAGGTGGCACGCCTTTTCGAGGCGCGGCTGCCGGAGTATAACAAAAATGCGGACTTAATCATCCATGCGGACCGTGATCCCGAGCTGGTTGCCCGGGCGGCGGTAAACGCTCTCGGATACGGAGGATACGATTATGATACTGGTTCTTAAAAACGGAGTAACAAAGGAAAAAACGGAAAACTTATGCGCCTTCCTCGAAAAGAATTACGGCGTTCAGACCAATACGATTTACGGCAGTCAGACGACGATTATCGGATTAGTCGGGGACACCAGTGCCGTCGAGATCGAAGCGATGCAGATGCTCGAGGAGGTCGATCGCGTCATGAAGGTTCAGGAGCCTTACAAGCGAGCGAACCGAAAATTCCACCCCGACAACACGGTTGTCCCGATCGGTGATATTGAGATTGGCACGGATCGAATCATTATTTGTGCGGGACCGTGCTCGGTCGAATCCGAGGAACAGGTCCTTGAGATTGCCGAAGCGGTAAAAACATCCGGCGCGACGCTCTTTCGCGGAGGCGCATTCAAACCGAGAACATCTCCCTATGCCTTTCAGGGGCTGAAGGCGGAGGGCCTTATGTACCTGAAGCGCGCGCGATTAAAGACCGGACTTCCGGTCGTGTCGGAAATTACCAATGCCGCTCAACTGGAGCTCTTTATCGAGTTTGTCGATGTTATTCAGGTGGGCGCCCGGAACATGCAGAACTTTGAGCTTTTAAAGGAGCTCGGTCGCATTTCGAAGCCGGTCCTTCTTAAAAGAGGGTTCGCCAACTCGATCGATGAGTTGCTGATGTCCGCCGAATATATCATGTCCGGCGGCAATTCACGGATCATCCTTTGCGAACGCGGCATCCGGACTTTCGAGACATCGACGAGAAATACGCTGGATATCAGTGCGGTCCCGGTCCTGAAGGCAAGAACACACCTGCCGGTTGTCGTCGATCCGTCGCATGCGGGCGGAGCGGCGTGGCTTGTCGAGCCGCTCTCCAAGGCCGCCATTGCGGTCGGAGCAGACGGCCTGATCATTGAAGTGCATAACGATCCGATTCATGCGCTGAGCGACGGCAAACAATCGCTGACTCCCGATGACTTTAACGATGTGATGAATCGTTTGCGTCCGGTTGCGGAATCGGTCGGAAGGTATATTTAGCGGATTCCGGATCATATCCGGCCGACGCTCGGGTGAAGTCTCTTCCCAACAGGCCAACAGGGATTTTCAGGCAAAATGTTGGGTGTTTGACCGGTTCATGGCATAATGAAATGGATGGCCGACGGCGGATTTACCGAAAGAAAAGGAGACGCAAAATGCCCGATATCATGGCAAATACGAATAACGGAAATTATCCGATCTTTATTCAGTCCGGGAAGTTGGACCGATTAGGAGAAATTGCGGCCTCTTGTGTTAAGGGTCGAAAAGCCTTCGTCGTAACAGACTCGAACGTGGCACCTCTTTATCTCGTCCGTGCGGTCGATGCGCTGAAAAAGGAAGGGTTCTCGACGCCGTCCTGTACCGTTCCGGCCGGAGAGTCGTCAAAGAGCCGGGACATCCTGTTTATGCTTTTTGAACAATTCAATGCTGCGGGCGTCTCAAGGGCGGACGTGATTGTCGCCTTAGGTGGCGGCGTAATCGGTGATTTGACGGGATTTGCGGCCGCGTCCTACATGCGCGGCTGTCCTTTCATTCAGGTGCCGACGACGCTTTTGGCACAGGTGGACTCTTCGATCGGCGGAAAAACAGGCATTGATTTACCGTTCGGGAAGAATTTGGTCGGCGCGTTTTACCAACCCCGTGCCGTCCTGATTGATCCGTCGGTTCTTTCTACGCTGACCCGATCCGTTACGGCGGAAGGAATGGCCGAGGTCATTAAATACGGCTGTATTCGTGATCGCTTGCTTTTCGAATCGATCGAAAAGGGGATGTCCGATTTGGAGTGGATGATTGAGCGATGTGTCCGGATCAAAACGACGGTCGTTCAAAACGACGAGTATGATACCGGAGAGCGAATGCTTTTGAACTTCGGACACACGATCGGTCACGCAATCGAAAAAGTATCCGGGTACTCCGGAATATCGCACGGCGAGGCGGTTGCAATCGGTATGGTCTATGCGGCCAAAACAGGCGAAAGTTTCGGACATACCGAGAAGGGTACCGCGGAACGAATTCGCAAGCTGTTAAAGAAATGGCAATTGCCGGTTCAAACCCACATTCCGGTCGAAGAGATTTTTGACGCGATGATGTCGGATAAGAAGCGCCTGACCGGAAAATTCTTCTTCGTGTTTCTTTCCCGAATCGGAGAAGCTTCCGCGATTCCGACCGAAAAGGACTCGTTGTTTGAACGGATGAAAGGTGTATGGGATGATGAATAGCGAAACCCCGGACAGGAGCTGTTCCCGGGGCAAAATGATCGAAATTATGCCCGGGGGTCTGGTGGGAGATGTTCGGCCGCCGCTCTCCAAAAGTCTTTTGCATCGGGCCCTGATTCTTTCCATGCTTGCGGGCGATTTGGGTCAGGTCATCATCCCGGAAGAGTCGATTTCGGAGGATATTTCCGCTACGCTCCAATGCCTTATGACGATTATGAAATCGGATGACGGGGATGAAATAGAACTCTTTTGCAACGAGTCGGGATCGACGCTCCGATTTTTGATTCCGCTGGTTGCGGTTCTCGGGCGCACGGCCGTTTTCACGGGCGTGGGAAGATTGCCGAGAAGACCGCTTCGGGAATACGAGCGGATTTTCAAAGGTTCCGGAGTACGACTGGAATTTCCCGACGGCGATCATTATCTTCCGCTTCGCGTAAGCGGTCGTCTTCCGGCCGGTCGCTATGAGGTTCCGGGCAATGTAAGTTCGCAGTACATTACCGGGCTGTTGCTTGCCTTGTCCGCGGCGACCGGAAATTCGGAGATTGTCATTACCACAAAGCTTGAATCCGAACCGTATATTGAAATGACCCGGGATGTTATGCGTGCGTTCGGCGTTTTTACATCGAAGAATGAAAACGTCTATACGGTCGGCGGAGGGCAGAGGTTTTTTCGTGAAAAACCGTATATTGCCGAACCGGATTTTTCGCATGCCGCCTTCTGGTATGTCGCGAATTATCTCGGCTCGGGCATCGACATTCTCGATATGTCGCCTTGTTCTTCGCAGGGTGACAGCGAGATTATTCCGCTTCTGGGTGCACTGAAAGATTACTCCGCATCGCCCAATGCCCGATCGAAAAATTCCTGCTTCACCGTTGATGCTTCACAGGTGCCGGATTTAATCCCGGTATTGTCCGTCGCTTGCGCGGGGACTTTTTGCACATCCCGAATCATTAACGCGGAGCGATTGCGGCTTAAGGAGTGCGATCGCCTGGCCGCGACGCGCGATATGCTCACGCGTCTCGGAGTGAAAACCGAACAGAACGATGATGAATTATGGATATTCGGAGCGCAACATGATCCCGGTGAGCCGATATTTGCATCCTGTGTCATCGAATCGTACGCAGACCATCGTCTTGTAATGGCCGCCGCTGTTGCGGCAACTCGCGCTGCGGGCCCGGTCCGGATCACGGACTATAGCGCGGTAAACAAATCCTATCCGGACTTTTTTCGTGATTTCAGGAGAATGGGAGGGAAAGCCGATGAGCTCGATTTGGGGAAACAAGGTTAAAATCAGTTTGTTCGGAGAATCGCATGGCGTCGGGATCGGCGCGGTGATTGACGGATTGCCTGCCGGATACGCGATTGATCTGGAGCGCGCGAACCGGCACATGAAGCGCAGAAGTCCGGGATACCAACCCGGAGCGACGGCGCGAAGAGAAGAAGACCGGGTTCGGATTTTGTCCGGCCTCTATATGGACAAAACGACGGGGACCCCGCTTTGCGCATTGATTGAGAATCACGATACGAAATCCGCCGATTACAGCAAAATATCCGCTAAACCCCGCCCCGGACATGCCGATCTGACGGGATTGGCTCGTTATGAGGGATCAAATGACCCGCGCGGCGGGGGACATTTTTCGGGAAGACTGACCGCTCCGCTCACCTTTGCCGGAGCTTTAGCGCTCCAGATTCTCGAAAGCCGGGGCGTGATCGTTCGCGCCCACATATACAGCATCGGTACGATTGAAGATACTCCCTACGACCCGATGAAAATCCCCAAGGATTGCTCGGAGCATTCCATTCCGGTGATATCGGAAGGGCAGGGACTAAAGATGAGAGAATTGATTGAGACACTTCGAAATGAACTCGATTCGGTCGGCGGTGTGATCGAATGTATCGTTACCGGATTTCCTGCGGGTCTGGGCCGTCCGATTTTTGACAATATCGAGAGCCGTTTGTCTTCGATTATTTTCGGGATTCCGGCCGTTAAGGGCATTGAATTCGGGCGGGGATTCGGCGTTTCAAGTCAGAAAGGATCCACGAACAACGACGAACCGTACATGACCGAAAGAGGAATCCGTCTCCGGACGAACCATGCGGGAGGAATCGAAGGCGGAATTACGAACGGTATGCCGATTTTGCTTCGGTGTGCCTTTAAGCCGACCCCTTCCATCGGCAAACAGCAGAACACGGTCAATCTGGAAACGATGTCCGACGATACGATCGAAGTCGGCGGTCGTCACGATTCCTGTATCGTTCCACGGGCGGTACCGGTGGTTGAGTCGGCGGTCGCCTTCGCTTTGCTGGACATCATGGAGGAGGGCTGAGAATGAAAAATCACGCAAATCCCGTCGTGCTTCTGATTAACGGTCCCAATCTGAATTTGCTCGGAAAACGCGATCCCGAACAATACGGATCGTTTACGCTTCAGGAGGTTTACGACGCGTTTCGGAGCAAGGCGGAGGAACTGGAAGTGGAGCCTCGTTTTTTTCAGTCGAACAGCGAGGGAGAGATCGTAACCGAAATCCAGAAGGCGATGGAATACGCGGACGGAATCGTAATCAATGCCGGCGCGCATACTCATTACAGCTACGCAATCATGGATGCGATCGAGGTATGCGGGCTTCCGGTCATGGAGGTTCATATTTCCGATATACATAAACGTGAGCCGTTTCGAAGGGTATCCGTTATTCGATCCGTTTGTGTCGATCAGGTATACGGGCTCGGAATCAACAGTTACCTTGTTGGGCTCGAAAAGCTTTGTGGGGAGCACATTTTCAAGAGCAGAGAAAAATCCGGAAAGGCAGACCGGACCGGCACGGATGAAAGCGAGGACCACCGAACGCGTCTTACAAAATTGCGCGGACAGATAACGGAGATTGATTCCGAGTTGATGCGCGTTTTTAATCGAAGAATGAGTCTTGCCGAAAAAGTGGCGTACCTGAAGGTCTCCTCCGACACGTCGGTTTACGATGCCGAACGCGAAGCCCAGGTGTCCGGTTTTGCCCGGAAAATGGCCGGAGAGGAAATGGGGACACGGGTCGATTCCATGATGAAAACGATGATGCGAATCTCCCGCGAGCGCCAATACGACATCCTGATCCAAAGGGATGTCGATTGGCCGATCGGAAAAGAGTTGGCGGGAGCGGAACGGAGCCTTGCGTCCGTGTCGACCGTCGCGTATGCGGGAACGGAAGGATCCTATTCCGAAATAGCGGCCCGAAAATTATTTTCGGATAAGCAATTCGTACGGGCGAGGACATTCTCCGCCGCTTGTGAGCTGCTTACCGAAAAACGCGCGGATGTCGCCGTCCTGCCCCTCGAAAACACAATCGTCGGAAGCGTTGACAATGTGTTTGAATTACTGCAAAAGAAGAATTTGTACATCGTCCGGGCGACTTCGGTCGAGGTCGCCCATCGCCTGGCTGTGCTTCCCGGAACAAGAACGGAGGACATTCGTACGGTTTCGAGTCATCCGCAAGGTCTGGCTCAATGCTCCGAAGCCATCATTCGTTACGGATGGGAAACGCTCGTTTCCGACAATACGGCCTTTTCCGCGGAGGAGGTTGCCCGCAGGGGCGATCGCTCGCTCGCGGCCATTTCATCCGAGGAGGCGGCAAGGCGAAATCATCTGGACATTCTTCCGATTGATGTTCGAAACGCCGACCAGAACCGGACGCGCTTCATCGTTGTGTCTTCAAGTTTGATCATTACCCCCGACGCGGACCGCATCAGTACGTTAATGCATCTTCCGCACCGAAGCGGAGCACTGGTCTCCGCTCTGCAGGTTTTTGCCGATCGAGGGCTGAATCTGACCGCGATTTCGTCCAGGCCCATCGTGGGAACACCGGGTGAATATGCGTTCTTTTTGGATTTTATGTGTCCCTCGATGGGAAAGGATGCGCTTCTTGCGCTGTACCAGTTGTCATCGGAAATGCCGTATGTTAAAGTTTTGGGGTGGTATGTTGAGGAGGGCTAGTCCCCGAAGTCTTCGGCAGAAAAATATTGTCTCATTCGCGATGTATCGAACGTATAGTGGAGGATACCATGTCAGTGAATACAACTCCGAACCAGGTGGGTGCCCAATGTCCCGGAAATATGCGAGCGACGGACAGCAGACCGAAAAAGAACGGATGTCTGATTGCCGCGCTGATCGGAGGGGGCGTCCTGATTGTGTTTATTATTGTTTTTTTCGCGTTGTTCGTTTATCTGCTTTCTGCGCCTTCTGCAGATGATGTGTCGACCTACTCCGGCCGCGACGGTTTTGTCGCCGTTCTTCATGTGGAAGGGACCATCACAAATACCCGGTCAACCGGATTATTTGCGACTCCGGAAGAATACGATCACGAATACCTTATGAATGCCGTCCACTCATTGATCGGAAACCCGAATAACAAGGGAATTCTTCTTTATATCGATTCCCCGGGCGGAGAGGTCTATACGACCGATGAGCTGTACTTAAAGCTCCTCGAATATAAGGAAATAACCGGTCGCCCGATTTACGCATATTGCGCCAGTATGGCGGCCTCCGGCGGCTATTACCTGGCCGTAACGGGGGATAAAATACTGATGAACCGGAACTGTATGACCGGATCGATCGGCGTAACCGCAGGCACGGTCATCGACATTTCCGGGTTTCTTCAGGAGAATGGGATAAAGACGACATCGATATACGTCGGGAAAAATAAGAACATGGGAAGCTATTTCGATGAATTTTCCGACGAACAAAAAGAAATATATACCGGTATCCTTCAGGAATCATATGATCAGTTTGTCGAAGTCGTCGCCGACGGCCGTAATATGAGCGTCGAAGAAGTAACAGTCCTTGCGGACGGAAGAATATACTCCCCCAAGCAAGCCCTCGAAAACGGACTGATTGACGGAATCATGGGCTATCAGGAGACGGTTGATCTTTTTATTCGGGATCAGGAATGGCCGGAATCCGTTTCGTTTGTTCCCTTCCGACCGGTCACGCAAATCGGATTCGGCAGCTTATTTGCGATGCTTGAAGGGAATCGGCAAACGGATCTTGAGAACTATCTTTCCCATGCCGGGAATCCGATTGAGGGAATGGCCTACTATTACGAAGGCTTCGGTAGATAGATCCGTTTTTTTGGATCCGTTGATCGGTTTATTCGGATACAAGGGGCTTTCTCGATGACCACAGAGATTCGAACCGCTCACAGACGTCGCGATAGTTTTCCGGAGTCCCGATATCGATGCAGGTTCCCTCCGCGCGAAAAGCGAAAACGTCCGTTTTTCCGTAAAGCCAAGCGGGGAAATTGCCCGGAGCGTCCGGCGTATTTCCCTCGTCGAGATACTCGCGTATTTTTTGAAGGGTTTCTTTTTTGTAAAAATATGTCGCGTAAATGGCGGTGTCGGATTCCGGCTCCGACGGTTTCTCAACCATTTTCAGCACTTTCCCGTCCGCATCCAGAGTAGCGACCGCCAGCTTACGGAGTTGATCCGGATCCGTTACCCGAACGGCAATCAAGGTGTCTTTCCCGGTTTTTTTGAAGAAATCATACATATCGCGCATTCGATACGTGAACAGATTGTCTCCGGCTACAATCACGACATCTTCATCGATTCCGAGCCTGTCGATTGCGAATTGAATGTCTCCGATTGCGCCGAGACGCGTTTCGTTATCCGAGGTCCCGTCATCAAGGACGATGATGGGTGTATCCGGTCGGATTTGACGTCTTTTTTTTGCCCATTCCTCAAAGTGCTCCGCGAATCGATGGTTGGTAATCAGACAGATTTTGTTTATTTCGGGAAGGGTATCGATTTCGTCGACGATATAGTCCAGCATCGGGCGACCCGCAACCGGTAGAAGCGGTTTGGGCGTGTTGATTGTTAGCGGATAAAGGCGAGTCGCGTAGCCGGCGACGAGTAAAATTGCAATCATGGTTGCCTCCCGAGCGATTGTATTCTCACTTCATCGTATCAGGCATTCGCAAACAAGGGAAGTCCGCACCGGATTTATTACCGAAAAAGAAGCCGAAATCCATTTTATCGCTTTCCTCGACGCTTCAATCGTGTATAATGATTTCGGATAAGAAAGCACCGGAAACAAGTCCCCCCGTAAGACAAGTTTTCGGCGCGTTTTCGCGTTCTTATGATGAACCGAGGAAATAAAGGAGATTACTTATATGGATGTATGCGCGGTCGTAATGGCAGCCGGAGAAGGAAAGCGGATGAACACCAATCACTCGAAGGTCGTACAATGGGCGGCCGGACGACCGATTATCCTTTGGGTGGCAGAAGCTCTGAAAGGAGTCGGAGCCAAGGAACAGGTATACATCGTCGGGCACAGACAAGAGGAGGTTCGCGCGGTGCTCGGAGAGGATGTTGCGTTTGTTCTTCAGGAGCACCAACTCGGAACGGGACATGCCGTAATGCAGGCCACTCCGTTTTTGGAGGGCAGAAACGGCTGTACAATCGTTCTTCCGGGAGACGCTCCGCTGATAACGAGCGATACGCTGCGTGCCGCCATCGATTATTTCGAAAAGGGGGATTTCGGAGCGGTAGTCGTTTCCGCAATCGCGGATAATCCCGCGGGGTACGGACGATTGGTTCGGGACGAAGAAGGGAACGTACAGAGGATTGTAGAGGATCGCGACGCGACGGAAAGCGAAAAAAAGATTCGTGAAATCAATTCATCCATCTATTGTTTTCGCACACCGCTTCTGATATCCGCGCTCGGACGCATCGACGCAAAAAACGCACAGAAGGAATATTATTTGCCGGATACGATCGGGATATTGATTCGGGACGGGCATAAGGTCGGCGCTCTGGTGGCGGATTTTGATGAGACCCGCGGAGTGAATGACCGAATCGAGCTCCAACAGGTCGGTAAAATATTGAACGGAAAAATATGCGAGCGACATATGAGAAACGGCGTTCAGATTATTGATTCAAATACAACCTGGATTGACGATACGGTTCGAATCGGAAAGGATACGGTTTTATTGCCGGGAACGATGATCCGGGGAGACACATCCATCGGAGAAGAGTGCAGAATCGGGGAGAATACCCGAATTGACGATTCGGTCGTCGGGGACAAAACCACGGTGGAATACTCGGTTCTTCGTAATTGCAGGGTCGGGAAAAACTGTAGAATCGGCCCGTTTTCACACATTCGACCGGAATCGGTTCTCGCGGATAACGTGACCATCGGAGCCTATGTCGAGGTGAAAAACTCAAACGTCGGGGATTTTTCGAGGGCCAGACATCTCACGTATATCGGAGATGCACAGGTCGGTAAGAACGTCAATTTCGGCTGCGGAACCGTCACCTGCAATTATGACGGTTTGGACAAGTCCGCCTGTATCATTCGGGACAATGTGTTTATCGGCGGAAACTCCAACCTGATTTCCCCCGTTACGCTCAACGAAAACTGTTATATTGCAGCCGGCTCGACAATCACCGATGACGTGCCGGAATTGAGCCTGGCTATCGCGCGTTCGCAACAAATCAATAAAGAAAACTGGGTCGTCAAGAAGAACCGTCTGCGGGCTGCGAAGCTGATTCAGCCGGATCGCAGACGGGAAGGGGTTTAACGGATGTGGCTGATTGCGGGGCTGGGGAATCCCGGTCCGAAATATGTTTATAACTGGCATAACTGCGGCTTTATGGCGCTTGAGGTGCTCGCCCAAAGAAACAACATTTCGCTGAACCGGAGCAAGTTTTCCGGTTCGTACGGGAAGGGACGGATATTCGGGGAGGAAGTCGTTTTGCTTCGTCCCGGCACGTATATGAATTGTTCGGGACTGAGCATTCGTCAGGCCTTGCATTTTTATAAAATCGAGCCGGAGCGATTGATTGTTGTATATGATGACATCGATCTGAAACGCGGATCGATCCGCGTTCGCTCGTCGGGAGGAGCCGGGACGCATAACGGAATGAAATCCGTTATCGGGGAGATCGGATCCAAAGATTTCGTTCGGGTCCGAATTGGTATCGGCCCGGCACCCGAGCATTTTGAACTCGCGGATTTCGTTCTTTCCGATATCCCGAAAGAAGATCATGAGCAAATGTTTACCGCTTTTACCGAAGCGGCTTTGGCGGTTGAAAAACGAGTCGGAGATTTTGCATGAGCGAGTCGGGTTTGGATACGAGCCATCGCCGACCGGAAGCGACGATTGATGATGTCATTTCGGTTTCTCGAAATGATCCCGTAATCGGACGTGTTGTCCGGTTGATCTCGGAAGGCGGGACTTCTCCCCTGAATCTGACGGGGATGCCCGAGCCGATGAAGGCATATTTGATTGCGGTTCTTTCCTCGGAAACGGGACGACCCGCAGTAGTTGCGGTTGCCGACGAGCTGGTTGCAAGAAGAATGCAGGCGGACTTATCGGCTTTTTTTGGAGATGAGGTGCCGATTCTGCGTCAGCGTGAGCTCAGTCTTACGGATGTGGATGCCTCGAGTCGCGGCACGGAGCTGGATCGAATACGGGTGCTTCGGCGGATTGTCTCCGGTGAATTCGCGGCCGTGATTGTAACCTCGGGAGCATTATGTAATAGACTGATGCCGGTTGAGGATTTTCGAAAAGCGGAAATTCGTTTGTCAAAAGGAATGCATGTAAGCCCGGAGGATCTCGCGATGCGCCTGGTCGGAAACGGCTTTGAGCGGGTACGTGCGGTCGAGGGAGAGGGAGAATTTGCTCGAAGAGGCGATATTCTCGACGTTTTTCCGGTCGGCTCCGAGCGCCCGATTCGATTCTCGTTTTTCGACGATGAAATCGACGGAATCAAATCATTTGATATGAATTCTCAACGGTCGGTTGAGGTTCTTGCCTCCGTCCATCTCGACATCGCCCGTGAAATCCTGGTTCCCGAGGCACGACGGGATTCTTTGGCCGCCGAAATTGCCGACGAGGGTGAACGGGCAAGAGCGGACGCGATTGCGAACGGTGCGGAAAGAGATGTCTGCGATCGATTTCTTCGCGGCGCGATTTCCGACGCTCAGCGTATTTCCGACGGGATTCCTTTTTCGGGACTTGAGAAGTGGATCCGACGAATCTACAAGCAAAGCAATACGACCCTTGATTATCTACGATTGGGGAACACGTTGTTTTTCGCGGATGAATTGATTCAGATTCGGAAAAGAGCGGACGCACACACCGCGGATTTCAGACACAGATTTTCTTCGATGCTTGAAAAGGGACAGATTCTCCCGATCTCGGAGGATCTGTTACTTAGAAGCGACGAAGTGATGGCGGGGATATCCGGGCGACCGGGAACGGTTACGCTTTCCACGCTTCCGACATCCGGAAACGGTCTTTCGGGCGGAGAGCGTTTTGAAATCTCCGGAAGAGCATCGGACAGTTTTCGGGGAAACGAGGAGCGATTGGCTCAAACGATTTCCGAACGGAACCGACAGCGTTTATCCACTTATATTATGGCCGGTGAAGGAGCAAGAGCCGCCGGACTGAAGTCGTTGCTTTTTGAGCGGGAAGCATTCGCTCCGATTCTTTCCGCGACCCTTCCCTCGGGGTTTGAATATCCCGGTGCCGGGCTTTGGATCGTCGGTACGCAGGATGTTTTCGGCATTGACCGTCCGATGCGTAAAAAAAGAGTTCAGGGAGTCCGCATCGACTTGTTCGGAGATTTGATTCCGGGCGAGCTGGTGGTACATGATATACACGGAATCGGAAGATACGACGGGATTGTGAATTTGCTCAGCGGCGGCATCCGGAGAGATTATCTGAAAATCAGCTATGCATCGGACGACTCGCTTTATATTCCCACGGAAAGTCTGGACTCGATTCAAAAATATGTCGGGACCGAGGGCCGAACCCCTAAACTGTCCCGACTCGGCGGACAGGACTGGAACCGCATGAAGGAACGTGCGCGGGGCAGTATCCGAAAGCTCGCGATCGACCTGGTCACGCTTTACGCGCGACGTCGTGAATTAAGAGGCCACGCTTTTTCACCGGATTCGCCCTGGCAGAGGCAGTTTGAAGAGGATTTTCCTTATACGGAAACACAGGATCAAATCAACGCGATTCGGGAAATCAAGAAGGATATGGAAAGCGATCGGATCATGGATCGACTCCTGTGCGGAGATGTCGGGTTCGGAAAGACCGAGGTCGCTTTTCGCGCGATTTTCAAATGCATCATGGACGGGAAACAAGCACTCATGCTTGCTCCTACGACTGTTTTGGTTCAACAGCATTATGAGAATCTGAAACAGCGATTGGACGGCTACCCGGTTCACATCGGTTTGCTGTCACGATTCGCGACGCCCGCGGAGGTGAAAAAGACCGTTCAGGGATTCAACGAAGGTACGATTGATGTGGTCGTCGGAACACACCGGGTTCTCTCGAAGGACATCGCCCCGAAGGATCTCGGTTTGCTCGTTGTGGATGAGGAGCAACGTTTCGGGGTCGAGCATAAGGAGCGCATTAAATCGCTCCGATCTTCGGTCGATGTTCTGACGATGACGGCGACACCAATCCCGAGAACACTTCATATGTCTCTTTCGGGTATCCGCGAAATATCCGTGATCGAGGAGCCGCCTCTGGATCGTCGTCCGGTCCAAACCTATGTTTTGGAATTTGAGCCGGACATCATTTCCGAAGCTTGCGTGCGCGAAATATCCAGGCAAGGACAGGTTTTCTATCTGTTCAACGACACGCACCGAATCGAGGAGAAGGTGGCCGAGCTCGAAAAAGCTTTGCCCGGCGCCCGAATCGTCATGGGACACGGTAAGATGCCGGAGCGGCAGCTCGAGCAGATCATCGAGCATTTTATTCGTCATGAGGCGGATATTCTGGTATGTACAACAATCATCGAGTCCGGGATTGATATGCCGAATGTCAACACGATTGTCGTGGAGAACGCGGACCGATTCGGCCTGGCTCAACTGTATCAATTGCGGGGACGCGTCGGTCGATCGGGTCGTCAGGCGTATGCGTATATCACCTATAAGAGAGATAAGGTGCTGACGGAAGACGCTCAAAAGCGATTGGCGGCGATCCGCGATTTTACCGAACTCGGATCGGGCTTTAAGATCGCACTGAAGGATTTGGAGGTCCGGGGCGCCGGAAATCTGCTCGGCGGGGAGCAGCACGGACAGATGGATGTAATCGGTTATGAGCTTTATTGCCGCATGCTGGACGAGGAGATCAAGAACCTCAGCGGAATCGAGACGATACGGCCCCGAGAAGCCAGCGTGGATATTGAAATCGATGCGTATCTTCCTCCGGAATATATTCAGGATGAGGGACAACGCATGGATGCTTACCGCAGGATTGCTTCCGTGATGAGTTATAAGGACTGGAAGGACGTGCTTGAGGAGCTGTCCGATCGCTACGGACCGCCTCCGAAGGAAGCCCGTGTTCTCGCGGACATTGCCTATGTACGCAAGATGGCGGCGAATTTTGACTTCTCGCGTGTTACAATCAAGAGCGGTGCGGCCTATTTTTATTACGCGGATGACGCTCGACCGGATATGAAGGCGCTGGCACGGGTTCTCGGCGATTCGCGATATTCGGGGAGAATTCTGGTTTCCTCCATAGGGAAACCTTATGTTCGCTTTCAGCCGGAACAGGCATCCGTCGAAAATATTACCCCGTTCTTACGGATGTTTTTTATGCGCATGGAAGGAATCGATCCGGAGGATGGAAATCATTGATGGATTCCGATTGCGGCTGACCGGATTTCGACCATTCTTTTCTGCCGATCCGTTCCGATAAAAAAATGGTTGTACGAACCAAGGATATGCTATATTGGATAAACAAGAAAAAAGGGAGGAAAGCATGATGAACAACGAGGAAGAAGAGAAGACCCTTTCCGTGAACGGGGATGAAGAGATGACCGGTCAGGAATGGACTGAGATAGAAGAACAATCGGATGAGGAACAGGAAGAGACAACCTCGGATTACGCTGAGCATCCGATTTTATCAACCCCGGAAAAGAAGCCGATCGCACGTCCGACGGTCATTCTTTCCATCCTATGTGTGGCGCTTGCGGTTGTTCTTGTACTTACTCAATTCGGAGTCATCGGAACCTTACGAAAAGCGGAACAAGAGAGGGCGGATTGGTTTGATTCTCCGGAAGCTGCGATTCGTTTTTTTGTAGAAAGTATCCGGGACGGTCGGTTCGATGCGGCCGTATCTTCATTTGCGGCGATTGAAACCGCTCCGAAATCCAATTTTTCTTCACAGCTGGATACGGTAGGCTCCTATTTCCCGGTCTACCAATACAATATGCCGGAGCAATACCCGGATTATGAATCGTTGGTTTTATCCATTGAACAGGGAAGAGCCGCAAGCAGTACTCTTCAATTTGCATCCAGCATTCTTCTCGGCGAGAATTACATGAAGACGGCGAGTTTTCCGGAGGATGCGCAAGCAAGAAAAGAGCAGATCGATTCGATCATTACGGTTTTAAATCCTGTTTTGCTGGAAAAGATATCCGTTTCCCGGATTGATATCGTTTTTGCGGATTTTCAGAGTACGGAAGAATACACGGCACATATGAGCAGTCACGTGAATGCCTACGGATATGAAGGATATCTCGAGTATATCGCCTTGATTCAGTTCAACGAACAGACTTTTCTGGCTCCCTTCTCGATGGTATCCAGCGCAGGGAAATGGAAGATTCTACAAATGACATCCGGAATTATGCAAATCGAGTATTCGAGCGCGATACCGATATCCGAGGAGGAGTATCTGAATTATATCTGAGCACCTTTCCATACCGAAAAAACAAACGATCCCCCGCATCAAAAGACGAGTCGGGGGATCGTTTTCGGTTATTGTCGGAACGCGCCGGTCCAAATAGTATTCCGGATCGGTGTACCCGTCGGGGAAACCATCGGTGTACCCATCGGGGAAACCATCGGTGTACCCATCGGGGAAACCATCGGTGTACCCATCGGGGAAACCATCGGTGTACCCATCGGGGAAACCATCGGTATACCCGTCGGGGAAACCATTGGTGTACCCGGGAATCGGATAGTTGGCGCTTCGGACAGGAGTCGAACCCGTATCGGCAGTACCGGAAACTGCTGTCCTATCCATTGAACGACCGAAGCATGATCCGATTCGGCACAAGCCGCGAAACCTATTATAACGGTGTCGGGGGTGGTTGACAAGGTGCTCGCGGAAAACCGTCGTCTCTTTTCGAGCACGCGGGAAAGTCTCTCGGGGGATGAGCAGATGACCGGATTTCTTCTAGATGGCGAAGTGAAGGTTATAAATGTAGCAGACCAAAATGCCCGTTCCGACTCCGAAGAGGATTCCGAACAAAACATCCGAGAGGTAGTGCACATACAGGTAAAGGCGTGAAAAAGCGATTCCTGCGGCGTAGACAAGGGCAATAATCCCGAGCCGGGGCGCATACATCAGAATAGCGGTCGCCGCGGCAAATGAGGAATATGTGTGGCCGGACGGAAACGAGAAATCGTCGGGCGGTGCAATGATGGTCTGTCGGTCGTCCCGGATGAGGAACGGGCGCTCCCGTTTCATTGCACGCTTCAAAACGATATTGGCGATAAAGACACTCGAAAACAAGGCGCCCAGGATGCAAAAGGTTGCTTCGCGACTGATCTTGGTCACGTACAGCGTGATTGCGACAGCAAGCCAGATGATTCCGACATTGCCGGAAAAGGATAAAAAACGCATAACGGGATCCAGCTTCCTGGACCGGAGGTTTTCATAAATCCAATCAATCGCCCGGGTGTCGAGAGAACGAAGTCGCGTGCCCATAAACCTCCTTATCGTTTGCTCTCGAACGCAAAGGGTGAACATTGCGGGAAAGAAACGATATAATAAATGTCAAATCAATCATTGAGGTAAACATAATGATATATAAAAATACGACGAAAGGCAACACTGCCGGAGAATATCGCATCGGATTAGCGCCAATGGCCGGGACCACGGATGTCACATTTCGAAGGATTTGCAAGGGCTTCGGCTCCGAATTCGGATGTACCGAACTGGTCAGCGCCCGGGGAATTGCCTATCGGAAGTCTGTCGAGAGCAGTTTTCGCTATTTAATGATTGATCCGGAAGGCGAGGGACCTTGTGCAATCCAGCTGTTCGGTCATGAGCCGAAAGACTTTGCCGAGGCGATCCCGATTGTGTTGTCGCATCCGGTTTTATCTCATGCGTCCCACATAGACCTGAATATGGGATGCCCGGTCTCGAAAGTGGTAAAAACAGGTGCCGGCGCGGCATTGATGCTGGATCTGCCGCGCGCCTTTAAAATCATTGAGGCGAGCGTCCGTGCGTCCGAGACCTTCGGATTGAAGGTGACGGTCAAGTTCCGGAAGGGATGGGACGAAAAGCACATCAACGCAGTTGAATTTGCCCGGATGTGTGCGGATGCGGGTGCGTCGTCGATTACGATTCACGCGAGGACACGGGATCAGATGTATGGCGGTGCGGCTGATTGGACGATCATTGCCGAGGCGGTTGAATGCTTGCGCAAAACCGGAGTGCTCGTCATCGGAAACGGGGATGTATGTGACGGAGCTTCCGCCGAGCGAATGCGGGTCGAGACCGGAGCGGACGGCGTAGCGATCGGTCGGGCCGCCCTCGGAAACCCTTGGATATTTAAAGAAATCCGTTCGCATCTCGGAAAAGATGCATGTTTCAGGGAGCCGACGGCGCTTGAGCGCTCGGAGGTGATGCTTCTTCATCTGGAAGGATTGACCGAAAGACTGGGCGAGGAACGAGGGATCAAGGAGATGCGAACCCAGCTCGCCCACTATTTAAAAGGTCGGCAGAACGCGGCGGAATACAGGTCCATTGCCGTTCGTGCAAGGACAAAGTCGGAGGTCCGGGAAATTATTCATCGATGGACCGAGTCGGCCGATACCGTCTGATTCTTCACCAGAAAAAGGTCTGTTTTTTCACTTCAAAAAGCCGCCCAAAAGACCGCGAATCAATCTGCGACCGATTTCGCGACCGGCCGTGCTGGCCGCCGAGCTGACGACTTTTCCGATCGGAGAAGAAGCGGCTTTTTTCTTTTTTGCGGCGGCCTCCTTGGCCTTGGCGGCCTCCTCTTTTTGCTTTTCTTTTTGAGCTTTTTCCTCCGCTTCCTTTCGGGCCGCTTCCGTTTCGACCGCTTCTGCCGCCCGGTACTTGTCCGAGAGCATTTCGTAGGCGCTTGTCCGATCCAAAGACTCGAGATATTTGGTGTACAGAAGAGAGCTGCTTACGACGGACCGGATTTTTTCTTCTCCGGCCGGACCGATGAGGCTTTGCGGGGGAAGAACCAACGCACGCTCGACGACGGACGGGACACCCTTTTCGGAAAGGAAGCTGACGAGTGCTTCTCCGGTTGCGAGCTCCGTAAGAACGGTCTCGGTGTCAAACGCATCGTTTACACGAAATGACTGCGCTGCGGCCCGAATATTTTTCTGCTCGGCCGGCGTGTACGCACGTAACGCATGCTGGACGCGGTTTCCGAGTTGAGAAAGGACGATTTGCGGGACATCCGACGGATTCTGTGTGACGAAATAGACACCGACTCCCTTGGATCGGATCAGCCGGATGACTTGCTCAACCTTTTCGATCAGGTACTTCGGTGCGTCGTTAAACAAAAGATGCGCTTCGTCGAAGAAAAAAATCATCTTCGGCTTTTCCATGTCTCCGACTTCGGGAAGCACTTCAAAAAGCTCCGAAAGAAGCCAAAGAACAAAGGTCGAATAGAGCAAGGGGCGGGAATAGAGTTCGACCGCGTGAAGAATGTTCACCATTCCCTTGCCGTTTGCATCGGTCTTCATCCAATCGGAAATATCAAAACTCGGTTCGCCGAAAAAGTGCGCGGCACCCTGATCTTCAAGCAGTGCAATGGATCGTTGGATTGCGCCGACGGACGCTTTGCTTACATTTCCGTGGGAAAGGATGAAGTCGTCGGCATGGTCACCGACATACTGAAGCATCAACCGTAAATCCTTTAGGTCGAGAAGAAGCAGGCCTTGCTCGTCCGCGATGCGGAACACCATGGAAAGGACCGCGCGTTGCACATCGGAAAGATCCAGCATCCGACCGAGCAAAAGGGGTCCCATTTCGGAAACCGTGACCCGAAGGGGATGGCCGTTTACCCCGAAAACGTCGAAAAATTCGGTCGGGTAAGCCTTGTATTCAAAATCGGAGATCCCGAATTTCGCGACGCGTTCCCGGAGCTTCCCGTTTTCGATACCGGGCAGACAAAGGCCGGACATGTCTCCTTTGATATCCGCCAAAAAAATCGGTACACCCAAATCGGAGAATGACTCGGCAATTACTTTGAGGGTTACGGATTTACCGGTTCCGGTCGCGCCGGCGATCAATCCGTGACGATTTGCCATGGCCGGGTGGAGTAAACACCGGGTTTCTGTTCCCGCGATCCAAAGGTCGTTTCCGCTTCTCATGACAGAGGTACCTCCGATTCAGTGATGATGTTATTCTACCGTAAATAAAGAGGTCGGGAAAGGGATCGATATTGTCGAAAAAACGGTGTCGTGATAACCTTGTTTCATGAAAAAAGGAAATTCGTTTCAACGGGCATTCGGGATTTTCCTCTGTGCCGCGATTGTTCTTTCTTTATTGTATTTTTCGGGTGCGATGGAATCAATCATCGAAGTCTTGCCGTTCGCGAAGGAAAAACCGCGGATGAATCGGGTCGACCTGACCGAATCGGAGCTGTTTTCGTTTTCGACGGATGGTGCGACGCTTGACCGACTCGGCATTACGAGGGATGATGCGTTGTTTCTTATTAACCGGGATCATCCGGTCCCGGAGGATCGTGAATTTGCGATCGACGAGTATAAAACGTCCGGCGTCCTGATGAATCGGGCGATGCTCGAAGATTACGCAAGACTCAGTGCCGCGGTTACCGAAAGGACGAACGACAAACTCTACGTAATGTCCTCTTTCCGCTCCTTTGAAAAGCAAAGGGCGCTTTTTGATGAAGATCCCGAGACGGCGGCAGAACCGGGATTCAGCGAGCATCATTCCGGACTTGCACTGGATGTGTATGTATATATGTATGCCGGAGCGGGATTTTTGAATTCCGAGGCCGGGAAATTTGTCAATCGAAACGCTCACGATTACGGGTTTATTATCCGGTATCCGCGCGGCAAGGAAAAAGTCACGGGATTTCCTTTCGAACCGTGGCACATACGGTATGTCGGTTCGCCGCATGCCCGCTATATCTCGCTGAACAACATCACCTTGGAGGAGTATATCGAATCGCTCGAGGAGGGTGTTTTTTACGAGATTGACGGGTCGATCGTCAGCAGACAAATCGGGGATCTTCTGTATGCTCCCCAAAAAGCGATTGACATCACCGTTTCGGAGGATAATACCGGAGGTTATATCATCACGGCGAAAATGAAATGATATAATGACTTCATGAAAACCAAAATCCGTTTGTAAGGAGAATAAAATGTTAACATTCACATTAATCATTTCTCTTTCTATCGGCATTGTGCTCTGTTTCATGGGATACCGTTTTTTCAGAGTTGCCATGGCGCTCGGCGGCTTTGCCATCGGTGCCGCGATCGGGTATTTTCTTTATCCGTTTGCGGCGGAGTATCTGCCGGACGCGGGACACGGGATTTGGCTTTTGGCCTTTATGGGAATTGCCGGGATACTCGTGGCGTTTCTGTCGTTTGCGGTTTACAAGGCGGCACTCTTTTATATTTCCGCTCTTTTCACCGCATTTCTCATCGTGAAAACGTTCCTGATGAGTTTTGCGGGCGGTGTCGGTGTTGCCGCGTTTATCAAAACGGCAATCGGTAAAACGGCAATCATGGGGAGTGCGAACGCCATTACCGACTATGAGGTGGCGGACCGGGGGACGGTCGGCGAGCTGATTCAAAAAGGTTTGGAGATGCTTCCGGGCGACACCCCGCTCGCAAAGACGGGGACGGTTTTACTGGCGGCCGTAATCGTGGGTGCGATTGTCGGAATCATTGTGTGCGTCCTGCAGAAACCGGCGATTATCGTCATGACCTCCGTGATCGGAGCGATGCTGGCGTCCGAAGGGATTTGCTCCCTTCTGGACAGCTTGGAAAATATCGACATGACCGCAGAGTCGGTGATTGCCAATTTCTCTGTCGGCGGTGAGAATTTGGTTCTTTCCATGCTGGTCACCATACTTTTGGTCGTGGCCGGGATGGTCGTTCAATTTAAAACGACGAAGAACATGAGCTAGTGTTTCCCGAAAAGGCCTGAAGCGAATCGGATTGAACTTCTTTGCTCGTTGCGGGGGAATTTTTTGTCGGCAGGATTTATTTTTGCCCGACCATTCCGAGCATGAGGACCTTCTCGATCCATGCGTCCCAATCGGGATCAAATATCTGAAGTTCCGGGCGCTCCATCAGCGCTCCGATCGACTGGCGAATTCCTTCGTCAAAGCGGATGGACGCGAAAAAGCCCGGAACCAAACGTTTGATTTTTGAATTGTCAAAAACGACGCTGTGTGCTTTGTCTCCGTTAAGGGGACCGTCCAGAGAGGAATCCAGACGGACGAGCATATCAGTGGAAACATGGGCGATTTTCGGTGCCACACCGAGTGCCTTTGCAATACAGGTATAGATCTGATTCCATGTGAGGGATTCGTCGGAGGTGATGTGTACCGCTTCTCCGACGGCGTGGATGTTTCCCATCAGCCCGATGAAGCCTTTGGCGAAATCGACACTGTGCGTAACGGTCCAAAGCGAACTCCCGTCTCCGTGAAGGAGAACCGGCTTCCCCGCTCGCATCCGCTCAATCTCGGTCCAGCAACCTTTGGGACTGTGAAACGAGAGCGGAACCGATCCGTCCGCATATGTATGACTCGGACGAACGATCGTAATCGGAAAGCCGGTTTGCCGGTATTGTTGCATCAAATAATCCTCACAGGCTATTTTCGCTTGCGAGTATTTCCAGTGCGGGTTGAAAAGCGGAGTGCTTTCCGTAACGGCGAAGTGGGATAATGGCTTTTGATAGACCGAAGCGGAACTGATAAAGATATATTGGCCGCATTTTCCCTCAAAAAGTCGTACATCCCGATGAACCTGCTCGGGAACGAACGCAATAAAATCCGCAATAACATCAAATTTCTCGTCTCCGATCAGGGAAAGAAGGGAATCCTCGTTGTTGATATCACAAGTGATTTGCCGGATATTATCCGGAACCTCTTCCACGCGGTTTCCGCGGTTTACAAGGGTCAATTCCCAATCCGTTTCAGCCAGCGCCCGCGTGATTGACATGCTGATGGTTCCGGTACCGCCGATAAACAATGCTTTCATGGTCGCCTTCACCCTCTAATCTCGAATCCGATCTACGAGATCATTATATCATTTCCAAATCGCAGATTATCTTTCCTTTTGCACCGGATGCTTGAATAATCCCTTCGACCGCATTAGAATCTTTATATGATGTCTATATGAGGCCCCCTTGTATAGGCAGGCATTTGTACGGGGGTACGCTGACGAAGGCGATGCGGTAACGCATCGCCTTCATCTGTTTTTACGGATCGTTTGGGATATCGCTATAAGAGAAAATTCAAAAAACCCAGAACTCCGTAGGTAATCGCGGTGACAATAACGCCCGCAATCAGTACGCCGAGGGAGATGGCCAGCATGGCGTCGCGAAAACGCACCTCAAAAAGGGCTGCGATTCCCGCACCCGTCCATGCTCCGGTGACCGGAAGCGGGATGGCGACGAAGAAAACCAGGCTCCAGAATGTGACCCCTTTCATTTTTTCCGCCCTGCGAACAAAGCGCGCTTCAAATTTCTCTACGAGTTTTCTTGATTTTTCGTACTTCCTCATCCAGTCGAAAACCTTCCGGACAAAAAGAAGGATAAAAGGAACAGGAAACAGGTTCCCGGCGACAGCCAGGAGGTAGTTCTGCCAGAACGGCAGGCCGAGAGGCGCACCCACCAGCGGAATTGCTCCCCGTAGTTCCAGAATCGGTATCATCGAGACAATGAAAACCGCTATCGGTCCGTACGGACGAAAAAACGCAATAATCGCATCTTTCATGGATCGCCTCCGAAAAGCAAAAATCGTGTCTAGGATACCACATTTTCAGGGTTGTCGGAAAGAAATGCACGAAGATTCGAAACGGCGGTGCGAATCAGACGCGCACGCGTCTCAAGAGGCGCCCAGGCGATGTGCGGCGTTATTATACAGTTTGGTGCGTAAAGTAAGGGGTTATCGGGTTTTGCCGGTTCGACGGAAAGAACGTCGACCGCAACTCCGGACAGTTTACCCGCGCAAAGAGCATCCGCGACTGCTTTTTCATCGATTAACGGGCCTCGCGCGGCGTTAATCAGGAAAGCGCCGTCTTTCATATCCCGGATGGCGTTTTCGTCAATCAGACGATAGGTTTGTTCGGTCAAGGGGCAGTGCAGGGAAAGAAAGTCGGAGCGTTTGAAAAGCTCTTCTTTGGAGACGGTTGAGGGAGCGGCAGGGTCGTCCTCCGGAAGAGACGTGCCTTCAGAGCCCGGCCTTCCGCATGCAAGAACGGTCATCCCGAGCTCCCGGGCGACACGAGCAACCGTTTTTGCGATTCTGCCGTAGCCGTATAGCCCGAGTGTTTTCCCGGACAACTCAATCAACGGACCGTCCCAGAAACAAAAATGCGGCGTCTGCATCCATTTCCCGTCGTGGACCAAACGGTCGTGATGTCCGACTCGATTGGATAATTCGAGTAATAGCGCAATTGTTGCCTGCGCGGTTGCCATCGTTGCGTATTCCGGAATATTGGTCACCGTAATTCCCAAATCGGCAGCGGTCTGAACATCGATGACATTGTATCCCGTAGCCAGAACTCCGATGTACTTTATACCGGGAAAAGCGCAAAGCCGTTTCCGATCAAAAGTGACCTTGCTCGTTAAAACGATTTCGGCGTCTCCGATTCGCTCGTCGGCCATTGATTCCGGGGTTTGGTCATATACCGTAAGGCGGCCGAACTCCTCCAGGGCAGACCATGAAAGGTCGCCGGGGTTCATTGTATATCCGTCCAGAACAACTATTTTTTTCATAAGCCCCGAATGTATTCGTCGATGGATACAGCCGCTGTTTTTCCGGCACCCATCGCCATAATTACGGTCGCCGCGCCGGTCGCCGCGTCTCCTCCGGCGAAAACACCCGGCCGTGACGTCGCCATGCGTTGGTCGGTTACGATCGTTCCCGAGCTTGCCACCTCAATTCCTGCGGTGTTCGCCCGAATCATGGGATTCGGAGAGGTGCCGATCGCGACAATTACCGTGTCGACCGGAATGCGGGATTCGGAGCCGATTTTAACGATCGGGCGTCTGCGTCCGGAGGCGTCCGGCTCTCCGAGCTCCATCTCTACGACCTCCATCTCGCATACCTCGCCATGCTCGTCCCCCAATATCCGTGTCGGAGCACACAGGTTTTTAAATACGATGCCTTCTTCCTTGGCGTGGTGGACCTCTTCGGATCGTGCGGGCATCTCCGCATCCGAACGCCGGTAGACGATATATACCGTCTCGGCACCGAGACGTTTTGCGGTGCGTGCCGCATCCATGGCGACATTTCCCCCGCCGATGACGGCAACCGTTCGACCTCGGGATATCGGTGTGTCGTACCGATCGTCATAGGCCTTCATCAGGTTTGCGCGTGTCAGAAACTCGTTTGCGGAGCATACACCGTTCAGGGACTCGCCCTCTATGTTCATAAAGGACGGTAACCCCGCTCCCGAAGCGATATAAACCGCTTTGTATCCCTGTTCAAACAGATCATCGACGGAAAGGGTTTTTCCGATGACCGTATTATGCAAGATTTGGACGCCACGCGCCTTAAGAACTTCGATTTCTTTGTCCACGATGGATTTGGGCAGACGAAACTCCGGAATTCCGTAAGTGAGAACACCGCCGGCCTTGTGAAATGCCTCGAAAATCGTCACGTCGTAGCCCAGTAGCGCAAGATCTCCGGCGCAGGCCAGTCCCGAAGGCCCCGAACCGATAATAGCGACCTTGTGGCCGTTGGAAGCGCCCGGCATCGGAAGTGCTTTCTGATGGGCGAAATGGTAGTCCGCCACGAATCGCTCCAGTTGCCCGATTGCGACCGGTTCACCTTTGCTCTTGCGCACGCAGACCGCCTCGCACTGGGTTTCCTGAGGACAAACACGACCGCAAACAGCCGGGAGACAATTGGTTTCCAATATGATCCGGTACGCTTCCTCAAATTGCCCGGCCACCACTTTCCGGATGAATTCAGGAATTTGAACATGAACCGGACACCCGTCAACGCAGGGCTTATATTTGCAGTTGAGGCATCGCTTGGCTTCCTCGATTGCCATTTCGGGCGTGTAGCCCAGGGTGACCTCATCGAAATTAGCAATGCGCTTCTCGGGTTTTTGCTCCGGTACGGGCACCTTTTTCGGGGACATATTCGGTTTCCGGTTCTGATCCAGACCGATTCGGCAGGTGTGATCGGAATCCGACTCTTCCTGATTGCGAAAAAAGGCTTTCCTTCGAATCAGTTCATCAAAATCAACGAGATGTCCGTCGAAGTCGGGACCGTCCACACAGGCGAACTTTACCTTGCCGTCAACGGTGACGCGGCATCCGCCGCACATTCCCGTACCGTCGATCATAATCGGGTCCAGGCTGACGATGGTATGGATACCGTGCTCTCGGGTCAGCTCGCAAACTTTTTTCATCATGATCAACGGACCGATGGTTACCACCAAATCATAATTTGCGCCTTCTTCGATACGCTTACGAAGAATATCGGTGACATAGCCCTTTTGCCCGTAAGAACCGTCATCCGTCGAAACGATCAGACGATCGGAAGCCGTGGCCATCTCGTCTTCGAGGAAAACAAAATCCTTCGATCGAAAACCCGCAATCATTTCCACATGCGTTTTCTTTTCGTGTAAGGCTTTTGCGGAAGGATAGGCAATCGCGCATCCGACCCCGCCTCCGATAACACAAGCTCTTTGATATCCGTCCAATTCGGTCGGCTTACCGAGCGGGCCGACGAAATCAAGGATCGAATCCCCCTCGTTTTTTTCCGCGAGCAGCTTGGTGGATCGACCGACCGCCTGGAAAATAATGGTAACGGTACCTTTTTCGCGATTATAATCCGCAATGGTTAGAGGTACTCTTTCCCCGAACTCGTCAACACGAAAAATGATGAACTGACCGGCCTGTGCCTTTTTTGCAATAAGAGGGGCCTTTATTTCCATCATGGTAATCAGGTTATTGAGTCGTCTTTTCGATATGATTTTGTACATAATAATTCCTTCCGTCTGCGAGTTTCGGTTTGATCGCCCCGAAACTCTTGTTGGGGAGAATTATATCACCTTTTTCAAATTCTCTACAACAAGAAGAAGGAAGCTTGTTTTTCACCCGAAGGAGAGGATGAAATAAACGCCGAAGTATTGAGTGTGGTCCCGATATCGCGATCTGTAAACGAACGGTAAACGGACTGTAAAGCTTTGACCATCAAAATCTTGACAAATGAGTAGAAATGAAAAGGAATGTCGGATATAATCGACGTTGATAAGTTCAATTTTGGGGAGAGCGACGAGCAATCGTCGTGTCGGGTGGTGAAGTGAGCAGAATTTATGATCATAACAAAACGATTCGCCTCCCTCTTTATTTTCTCTTTTCCTTCGTCCCTTCATCCACCCGGTCCTTTTTGTTTCCGACTCGATTAACCGGTTATGCGTTCGCATCACCGATCGGTATTGTTTCGGAAAAGACCGTTCAGAGTATTCTGATTCTCTCTCTTTTTGTAATGACGATTATTTCCGGTGTCCTTATATTTAAGTTTATCGCCGAAAACAAACGACTTAAAAAAACACAGAATGACTTGTTAAAAAGTCAGGAAGACCTTTTTGAATCGGCCTATCGGGACACATTAACGGGTCTTCCGAATCGTGCGCATTTCTATCACAATCTTTCGGAAATTTCGGAGAAAACAAGAGAAGAGAAGTCCGGGAAAAACGAGACGTTTGTCCGCGAAATCGCGATAGTTTATGCTGATTTGGATGATTTTAAACTGATTAACGAGTCCAGAGGGCATCAGACCGGCGACATGTTACTGAAAATGATTGCC
Organism: Clostridiaceae bacterium; assembly: GCA_012729635.1. Classification (GTDB taxonomy): domain Bacteria; phylum Bacillota; class Clostridia; order Saccharofermentanales; family Saccharofermentanaceae; genus JAAYCT01. The sequence continues at coordinate 58,071 of JAAYCT010000012.1, forward strand.
GACGAGCTTCAGAAAATATGTCTGGAGTATCCCGATGTTTACGTGGCAAGAATCGGAGGGGATGAGTTCATCGCGATGATCAAAAATCCCGCCAGTAGAAAAATTACCGAATCGATTACGGCGTCTATTCAGGGAATTTTTGAGAGAAAGTATTGTGTAGGTGACTGCAATGTCTATCCGACGGCTTCCATCGGAATTGCCCGGTTTCCTCAGGATGCGGAAAATGTCTTTGATCTGGTTACCCATGCCGATCTGGCTCTTTTCGAGGCGAAAAAGGACGGGAAAAACCGTTTCCTTTTTTATAACCCGTCCATGAACGAGATGATGAGACAGGTGACGCACATCCGTAATCGAGTCCCGGAGGCCCTTCAGGGTGATCAATTGTACCTGCTTTATCAGCCGCAAATCGATTTTTCGAAACACAAGCTGATCGGCTATGAGGCCTTGCTTCGCTGGATGGACCCGGAGGAGGGGATGCTCATGCCGTCCCATTTCATTCCGATCCTCGAAAAAACGGGACAGATTCTTTCCATCGGCAAGTGGGTGCTCGAAAAAGCATGCATTTTCGCCCGGAAGGTAAACGAAAAAAGCGAGGATGATATTATCGTTTCCGTGAACATCTCGGGAGTCCAACTGATCCAGAAGGATTTTTTCGATTCCGTCGTCGAAATCGTCGGAAAAACGAATGTCCGGCCGTCTCTGATCGGCCTTGAACTAACCGAAACAGCTTTGATTACCTCACTCAAACAGAACGCGAACGTCCTTTCCCGTCTTCAGCAAATGGGCTTTCATGTGTATCTGGATGACTTCGGCACCGGTTATTCATCGATTCATTATCTTCGCGAACTACCCATTGAGACCGTGAAAATCGACCAGACCTTTGTCAGTGCGGTCGGGGCTTCCGAGGATGATGATGACCTTTTGCGACTGATCATTCATATTGCGCATCTGATGAAAATGAACGTTATGGCCGAGGGTGTCGAGACCATAGAGCAACTCAATTTTCTGGAAGAAAACCATTGCGACACCTGTCAGGGCTTTCTTTTCAGCATGCCGATCACCGAGGAAGAAGTCTTCAGCGGGAATGTTGTCCCGGATTTCAAGTACAGAAGATAAAGGAATGAGTCAGGTGCTGCCGGGCGCCCTCGCGAGAGGACGTCTTTTTTATGTTTCTTGACCCGCTAAAAATCAAACACCTTAAATTTGCTCAACCTTGTTTACATTTACTCGAGGTTTCGGGACGTATAATGGACAGAGAACCATAGAAAGGAAATATTACGCATGAAAAAATTCCTCGGTCGCATTCTGGCTCTTCTGATTACTTCCTCCATGCTCCTGACCGTTGCAGCCTGTACGAAGGATCAACAACCGACCGCATCCGGGGGCGATTCGATCGGCGGCGATGCGACGGCATCTCCTTCTTCCGTGACGGGAGAAACGGAGCCGCCGTACTATTCGGCAAAGGAAATCGAGATCTTTTCCGCGGAGAAAGACGGCGATTGGATCACTCCCGAAGTGATCCCGATGGGGGATCGGATCGGACTTCTGCTTTCCGTCGAGCGATACGTATATTCGGATGACCCCAATCGTTCGGGGTTGTCGCGGAAGAGCGTACTGTATACTTTCGATTTGGAGGGCAATCAACTCGCTGAAGCCGATCTTTCCGCATTCTCCGGGGAGTATTCTTCTGTCGGATCCTTTCAGTCCGACGGGGAGGGCAATATTCGGGCTCTTCTCCGAACGACGGATGAAGATTACTATGAAACCTATGAAAGCACCCTCGAGATGATCACGCTGGATCCCTCCGGCAAGGAAGTGAAGCCGCGCGTCGATCTCGGTACGGGCACGACCCCGATGTCCGACGCCGTTATTGACGATCAAGGCAGGATCTATATCCTCGAAGGTATCGTTTCAATGAGCATTCGGATCATCAATGCCGACGGAACTCCGCTTTGTACGATCCCCGTTGATTCGCCGCAGGGGTGGTTCAAGAAAATCGGAAAAAACGTCTATTTCAAAACATATCAATCGACGCAGATCGGATCAGACTGGATCGATAAAGAGGTTTATTTTCCGATCGATCCGGACACCCAAAGTCTCGGCGAAGCGGTGGATCCGGTGCGTTTAATGAGCTCGATCGAAGGCGGATGTGAAATTCGCTCTCAGGATGTTTTCCTGCTCGACCCGGAGTCTGAGCAGATGGCGCGTTATCAAGCGTGGGAAACGACCTATGACCCGGCGAAATACCAAATCAATTCATGGCTTCCGATCTCCGCAGAAAAGGTGGTGGGAATCGCCAAGTACAATGACATGTACCGGATGAGCCGGAAAACGACAGATACCTATTTCCTGATCATCCTGACCCGGGAAGCGAACAACCCGGATCTCAATAAGAAGGTCCTGGTTTTGGGGATGACGAGAGCATATTCACCCGAGATCAAGTCGGCGGTATTTCGCTTCAACCGAAAAAGTGAAGAGTACCGGATCGAGATCCGCGATTATTCGAGCGGCGTGGTTTTTGACGGTATTGATCCGAGGGATTGGTACGAACATGAAAAGTCAAGTGCCGCGGAGCTCTTGAGAGCGGATATCCTGCTCGGCGAGGGACCGGATATTCTCGTCCTTCAGGAGGACGCGTATCTGGCTCCCGAGATCCTCGAGCGGCAAGGGTATCTGGTCGACCTATATGCTTTGGCCGAAGGAGACCCGTCTTTTCGAAAAGAAGACTACCGCACGAATATCCTCTCGCTTTTCGAGCGGGACGGAAAGATGTTTCGCTTTCCGCTCACGTTTGGTTTAAGCGGGCTCGTCGGACCGACGCGTCTTCTCGGCGACCGGAGCGGATGGACGATCGAGGAGTGCACCGGGGCATTGAGTTCCTTGCCCGACGGCGCCGTCGCCTTCCCCAATCTTGAGCGAAAGGATCTCCTGGCCGGATGTCTTCAAGCTTCCCTGTATTCTTTTGTGGATTACAAGGAGAAAACGGTCGATTTTGACAGCGACGAATTCCGGGCGATTCTTGCCTTTGCCGACCGGTTCGGATCGGATGAAGTGATATGGGAGGACGGAACCGAAGATGACATCATGTATGAACCGGAAGGGCTTATAAATTGGAGCGAATTGCTTCGCCAGGGCAATTTAGCGATCCAACCGGCCGGAGTCGGGAATGCGTTTTCAATATCGAACGAGGAAAGTATCCATATGTTCAATGAACCGGTTACTTTCGTCGGATACCCCTCCGCGGATCGTTCGGGCATGAAGGTTCACGCCGGCACGAGCATCGCGATCTGCGAGAGTTGTCCGGACACGGCGGCCGCTTGGGAATTCGTCCGCATTTGTATCGGCGAGGAATTCCAATCGGAATTTTATCCCTATTCGGAAGAACCCATTCATCTGGGCGTGTCACAGGCTCGCATCGAACAGGCGATTTCGGCTCCGCTTGGAGCTATGGAGTCCATGTATACAATGGATGTTTTGACACAGCAAGACGCGGACTATTACATCCGACTGGTTGAATCGGCCTCCGTACTGGCCGGGCAGGATCAACCGATTATTGATATCGTTCAGGAGGAGGCGGCGGCCTACTTCGCGGGCGTAAAGACCGCGGAGGAGGTATCCCGGATCGTCCAGGACCGGGTGACGACATTCGTGAACGAGAGGGGCTGACCCGAATACACTTTCGAAAGTGAGAAAAGAATAATGAAGAAAACATTCAAGTGCCTGATGACGCTGTTGATCGGGCTTTCAATGATCGTGCCCCTTGCGGCCTGTACGAAGGATCCGGTAAAAAACGAAGGTGTGACTTCGGTAGTTCCTTCCTCGATGGCGGCGGAATATGATCTCCCGTACTATTCGGCAAAGGAAGTCGAGATTTTTTCCGCGAAATATGAGGACGACTGGGTCTATCCCGTAGTGATTCCGATGGGAGACCGGATTGGGCTTCTTCTGACCATTGATCGATACGACCCGGAAAAATCAGAGCGGACATATACAGATATGCTATATACGTACGATCTCGACGGAAATCAACTTTCGGAAGCCGATCTGTCCGCGTTTTCCGGATATAACTCGTTTTCCGGATATAATAATTATCTTGATGCTTTTCAGTCCGACGGCGAGGGCAACATTCGGGCGATCCTCCGGACGCCGGATGAGAATTATTTCGAAAACTCTTTAACCAAGCTCGAGATGATCACGCTGGATCCTTCCGGTAAGGAAACGAAGCCGCGCGTCGATCTCGGTACGGGAACGACGCAAATATCCGACACGTTTATAGATGCGAAAGGAAGAATATATATATCCGAGAGCATCGTTTCGGGGAACATTCGAATCCTCAATGTCGACGGAACTCCGCTCGGTACGATCGCGGTCGATTCCCCGAACGGGTCTTTCTTTCTCGACGGGGAGACCGTATATTACGACGCGAATCAATACACACCAAGAGAATGTTTTCCGATCGATCCGGACGCTCTTGCGCTCGGCGAACCGGTCAATCCCGAGACAACGCTTTGGGGATCGCCGATCGAGACGGAAGGGGGATATGAGATCCGGCAGGAGGGCGTGTACCGGCGTGATGCAAAGTCCGGGGAGTTGACGTTGTGCTCATCGTGGAGCACGACCTATGATCCTTCTTTATATTCGGCCCGGACATGGATTCCGTTCTCCGCCGAAAAAGTGATCGGGATCGCCTCATACAGCGAATCGTACCGGATATCGAACGGAGTGCCCGAGGCTTTTTTCATGATCATTTTAACCAAACAGGCGACCAATCCGGATATCAACAAGAAAGTGCTGGTCTTAGGCGGACTGCGGATCGAAAACGATCCGGAATTGCGCTCGGCGGTGTTCCGTTTCAATCGGGCCAACGAAAATTACCGCATCGAGATCCGCGATTACCTGAACGAGGTGGATTTTACCGGGATCGAGCCCGAGGACCAATGGAATTACGAAAAAAAGAGATACGCGGAACTTTTGTCGGCAGACTTCTTGAACGGTAAGGAGCCGGATATTCTCGTTATGGATCAGCACGCGTTTTTGGCTCCCGAAATCCTCGAACGGCAAGGGTATCTGGTCGACCTGTATGCTTTGGGCCAAGGGGACCCGTCCTTTCGAAAAGAGGACTACCGGACAAACATCCTTTCGCTTTTCGAGCGGGACGGAAAACTGTTCCGTTTCCCGCTTACAATCAGCCTCGGCGGCTTGGTCGGACCGGTGCGACTTCTCGGCGACCGGAGCGGATGGACGGTCGAGGAATGTACCGGGGTGTTGAACTCTTTACCCGATTGCGCCGTCGCCTTCCCCAATCTCGAGCGAAAAGATCTCCTGGCCGGATGTATTCAATCCTCCCTGTATTCATTTGTGGATTACGCAGAGAAAACGGTCGATTTCGACAGCGACGAATTCCGGGAGATTCTTGCCTTTTCCGACCGATTCGGATCGGACGAGCTGCCGGAAATCGACGATTCGGGAGATATTGTCAATCCGGAAGGGTATGTGGATACTTCCGAGTTGATCTTTCAGGGAAATCTGGCGATCGAGACGCACGGAATTTCGGACGCGACCTCAGTGTCGAATGCCAAGTACACTTTCGGGGAACCGGTTACCTTCGTCGGGTATCCTTCCGCGGATCGTTCAGGTATGGGAGTGGAGGCGAGCATGAGTCTGGCGATCTGCGCGGGATGTCCGGATCCGTCCGCCGCTTGGGAATTTATACGGTTATGCATCAGCGAGGAATTTCAATCGGAGTTTTCAATATATTCGGGAGAACCCATGAACCTGGGCGCGTCCCGGACGCATATCGAAAAGGCTCTTTCGTCTTCTCCGAGTTCTCTTGAACAGATGTACATTGGCGATGCGCTTACCCGGGAAGATGCGGATCAATACATCCGGCTCCTCGATTCCGCTTCGGTGTTGAACGGGCAGGATCAGCCGATCATCGAGATCGTGCTGGAGGAGGCGGCGGCCTACTTCGCGGGCGTAAAGACCGCGGAGGAGGTATCCCGGATCGTCCAGGACCGGGTGACGACATTCGTAAACGAGAGGGGCTGAACCGCGTTGGCGCTTTTCGAATAAGCCCATACGTTTCATCGATTATTGCAACAAAATCATGAGGTGACTCGTCTGTCTTTTTGGATGGGTAAACAGGGAACTTTTGATTGCAAATAATCAAACTTCGTATAGAATTAACATTGCTGAAGGATAATAAAGAAAAGCAGACGCTTTTCGGGAAGAGGACCGGTTATGAATAATGTAGTCAGACGAGCCATTGCCCTTTGCATTGCAATATTGATGTTGCTATCCTTAGCGGCTTGCAAGCCCAAGGAAAACGGAGGAAAAAATAAAAGCACGGTAATTTCCGCCGATGATCCCTATTTTTCGTCGAAGGAAATCGAAGTATTCACTCCGAAAAACATAAATGACAGCGTATCGAATTATGTCGTTCCGCTCGGGGATAAAGTCGGAATCATACTTGAAATATATGAGTACGGTGAGCAGATTGTCAGGGAAGAAACCGAATGGAAAGAACAGATGGAGCTCAATCCGGAATTTGAACCGGAGGCGGTCGCTTCCGAATCGACGGACGTAATCGAAGAATCAACGGAGCCGTTCGAGGAGACCGGGGATGAAATCACGGATGATGATTCGGCCGAAACCACCGACTGGGAAGACATGGAACCGGAGTACCCGGATGATGGTTACTATTATGAAAACAATATCAAACGGATGCTGTTGGTTTATGATTTGGAGGGAAATCGGGTCGGTGAAACCGAACTTGCTTTTCTTTCCAATCAAGAGAGCGGAAAGGAATCGTATATTCAGAGTATTCAGGGGGACGGTCAGGGGAACATTGCCCTTCTGTTACAGTCTTACGATTATGAAACCGGTCGCTCCGATACGGAAATGGTAACGATGGATGCCTCCGGAAAGGAAGTGAAGCCGAGGGTTTCGCTGTCCGGCAGCGAGAACGAATGGTATTCTTCGGTTGCTTTTGACGGTCAGGGTTATTTTTACGTATGCAGTTACGGCGAAACCGGTTCTGTTGTCCGTGTCAAGGATGCTCAGGGAAGAGATGTTTCGACCGTAAAAGCAAATGAAAGTCAGAACATCGGCGGTACTTTGTATTCGTTCGGCGGATCGGTTTACGTCGACGTTTATTCAAATACCGGATATGAGTACAAAATCTACCCGATTGATCCCGTAAACGGATCGCTCGGTGAACCGATCGACCTGACCGGACTTCAGGGCTCGCTTTCCTTCGGTCCGGACGGTATGTATCTGAATAAAGCCGGGGGGATCTATTCGTATGACATTCAGACCAAGGAACAGACGGAAATAATCGCTTGGAACGACACGGATTTGGATATGTCCGATTTCTGGTACGGTTCATGCATACCGATGTCCAAGGACAAGATCGTTTATGTTACACAGGAGTATAATTTTGGAATTATGACCGATGAGGAGGCGAAGCCCGAACCGCTCAAATTGGTGATCCTTACACGAGAAAAGGTAAATCCGAATGCAGGAAAGATGGTTATGGTTTTGGGCGGATTCGGAATCTCCTATCAGTCGGATGTGACTTCCGAGATTTATAAATACAATAAGGAAAGCACGAAATATCGAATTGAGACGGTCGACTACTACGAGATGATCGACTATTCCGAAATCGGAGATGATTACACCGATTACTTGAAAGCATTTTCCAAAGCGACCGAACAGCTCTATATTGACATGATTAACGGTGTCGGTCCGGATATTTTGATGGCCGGGGAAGGAATGATGTCTCTGGATCGATTTGCGGCGAAGGGATTGCTTTCAGACCTTTACGAGTTGGCCGAGAAGGACGAAAGCTTTAGCAAAGAAGACTATATTCAAAGTGTACTGTCGCTTTTTGAGACGGACGGAAAACTCTATCAGTTCCCGACTGGATTTTACATGATCGGTTTGGTCGGGCCGACCCGACTGATCGGAGACCGGACCGGATGGACGGTTGATGAATTCAACGAGGTTGTGAACGGTTTGCCCGCGGGGGTGTACCCCATCGTAAACGTCACTCAATCCGACCTCTTAACGCAGTGCTTGACGTTGTCCATGAACTCATTTGTGGATTATTCGAAGGGAGAAGTTCGTTTTGATGACCCGGATTTCTACAAATTGCTTGAATTGGCCAAGACTTACGGATCGGACTCGGAGGTGAACCCGATGCCGGTCGACTATGCATCGGACATTAAGGAAGACGGGTACGGCGACAGCGGATATGTCGATGAATATGAGCTGATCTCGCAGGGTAAACTTGCGCTTCGGATGACCTATATTTACAGCCCGACGGCAATCTCCAATGAACGCTATACTTTCAGCGAACCGATTACATTTGTCGGATACCCCTCGTCGAATAAAAGCGGAATGGCATGTACCGCCGCTCAAGCCTTCGCCATCAACGCTGAGTCGCCGAACCAGGATGCCGCATGGGAGTTCATCCGCCATTTCATCGCAAAAGAAGCGCAGATGGCAAGACAGGATTATTCGGGAGCGCCCATTCGTCGCGATGCGTTGGAAGCCCAGATCGAAAAACTGCTGAATCCTCCGGAACAAAGTGACTATTACTGGTACGGGGATCAATTAACGCAGGAGGATGCGGATCAATACTTAGCGATGATTGATTCGGTTTCCACTCTGTCCGGGACGGATATGGATATCGTGTCCATCGTTCAGGAAGAAGTGCCGGCATATTTTAAAGGCCTCAAATCCGCGGAGGATGTGGCGAAAATTATTCAGGACAGAGTCATGACGCTCGTAAGGGAAAAATCGTAACGACCGAATCGGAGGCACGGGAAAATGACGGTTCCGGAAACGGAAACAGCCAATAATAATGGCGGTTCGATGGTTCGGATCAACAATAAAAAGCGATTCAAAAAGCTTCGAGAGGCTCTGGCATTCGCGAAATATCTGGTGCCGAGCTTTCTCGGAGTGTCGCTTTTCTTCTTTGGTCCGATGGTGCAAATCGCGGTCAATTCATTTCAGAAAAGCCCGACAAATCCGGAATTTGTCGGGCTCAGGAACTACGAGAATGTTCTTTCGAACGCCGCTTTTCTGCAGGCGGGCGAGAACACGCTGATGTTTTCACTGTTTGCGGTTCCATTGGCCGTCGTACTTTCCCTGATTTTGGCACTTCTTTTGAATTCAAAAATGCCCGGGAAAAGCGTTTTCAGAAGTATGCTTCTCAACCCGATGATGGTTCCCGTCGCCTCGATCGTCTTGATTTGGCAGGTGCTTTTCAGTTTTACGGGGTCGATTAACACCTATCTCGGATATTTTGGCATCGATAAGATTGATTGGATGAAGTCGGATTTGAGCCGCATCGTTATCATTTTGCTGTTCTTATGGAAAACACTGGGATATAACATGGTGCTTTTTCTTGCCGCATTGAATAATGTTCCCCCGGAGTTAATCGACACGTCAAAAATCGACGGAGCGGGGAGCACCCGTCGCTTCTTTTCGATCAGCCTGGTGTATTTATATCCTACGATTTTCTTTGTCGGGATCATGTCGCTGATCAGTTCCTTTAAAATATTCCGGGAGGTATATCTTTTAACCGGTGATTATCCGTATTCGTCTCTGTATATGCTTCAGCATTTCATGAACAATAAGTTTCGCCAGCTCGACTATCAGGCTCTTTGTTCGAGTGCGATTGTTATGGCGCTCGTCATGATCCTGATCGTCGGAATCCTGTTCCTTGCCGAGTTTAAGCTGGGTAAGGAGGTGGAGGAATAGGATGCGTGGGGATAAAAAACAAGCAATCAAACCGGACCTGGACTTTTTCTCCGCGTTGAGCAGTCTGCCCTCGCCGGAGGCGGATAAACCGGAAGAAAAGAACCTCGCGGATGAGCTCCTGACCGTTGCCGTCCCGGAAGAATCCGTGGCGGAAAAAAACGATACCGTTCCGTTTGTTCCGGCAACCGAAGAGGTTTTTGCCGGAACGGATGAGGAAACAACAATCTTCGAGGAACTGAACGAGAGCGCGGAAAAGAAGCATAAATTCGGCCGTTTTGCCGCGATGAACCGAAACCGGATCACAAACCGGATTGTCATCGGCATTTTTTTCGTGATTGTATTGATAACGGCCATCCTCGCGCTTCTCCCGATTGTTTTGACTATTCTAAACTCGTTCATGTCTTCCGCGGAAATCCGGAATCATTACAGCGCGATATACGAAAGTCTATCGGGTTACACCGGAGATAAAAGTCGCTTTGTCGCGAACCCGGAACTGCGATTCATACCGGATATGGTCAGCGTGGATCAATACGCCACCTTGCTTTTCAAGACACCGAACTATCTCTTGAAGTTCTGGAATTCGGTTTTTCTGGTCGTTCCCATTGTCGTCGGACAGATGGCGGTCGGCTCGCTTGCGGCTTTTGCGTTTGCGCGGTACCGGAAGAAATGGTTTGAGATTATTTTCTTTTCGTACATCATCCTCATGCTGATGCCGCATCAGGTGACGCTCGTACCGAATCTTTTTATCGCGGACTCGCTGGGGATATTGGACTCCTGGTGGGCGATCATTCTGCCCGGTATTTTTTCGACATTCAGCGTCTTTTTGCTCAGTAAGTATATGCGACAGATACCGACGTCGTATATTGAGGCGGCCAAACTGGACGGCGCCGGTGAATGGCATATTTTCTGGAGCATATGTCTTCCCATGTGTAAAAGCGCGCTGTATGCTATGAGTATTCTCTTGTTCATAGATTATTGGAACATGGTCGAACAGCCTCTATTGATGCTCAAAAATACCGATCTTTATCCGATGTCGGTATTTCTGTCACAAATCAATCAAAAGGAGCTCGGGGTGGCGTTTGCGGCATCGACGATCTTTATGATCCCGCCGCTCCTGATGTTTTTCAACGGAGAGGAATACCTGATCGAAGGAATATCCCGCTCCGGAATTAAGTGAATGTGCCGACAGGCGAAGAAGAATCGTAGTATGATCCGACGGGAGGATGGAGTACATGGAAAATACAGGAGTTCAACAGAAAACCGGCAAGCGTAAGTGGGTGATTACAGCCGCGGCGGGTTTTCTGGTTATCATTTTTCTGCTTACGTTTTTTTCAAACACGGTCATGAATTACTCGCTCCCGAAGGTTTCGGCGCAATATCCTTCCTACGGAACGATTTCGACGAGCAACCGTGCCAGCGGATTGATTGAAGCGACTCGGAAAGAGCCGGTGAAAGCTTTTGACAACCGCGTCGTGGAGGCGGTCTTTGTGTATGAATATAACGAAGTAATGGCAGGAGATGTTCTTCTTACATTGAAGCCGCAAACGGAATCCGATGAGCTTACGAGCTATAAAACTCAGCTTGAGCAGATTGAGCTGGAGCGTTATTACGAAAGTCTGCTTCCCGTCAACCCGCCGGATTACACCTACCTCGAAGACGCCATTGATATGGCATCGGATAATCTTAAAACCGCAAACACGGATCTTTCCAACGCGCAAAACAAGGAAACAATCATCGCGAACGCACAAACGACCATTACACAATCCGGTGCGGCGATTGTTCAATTGACAGCCGAAATCGATGCGCTGTCCTCCGTGATTGCTCAGTTACGACTGGATCTCTCCGAAATGGAATATGAGCGGGATCAGGAAATTTTAGTTCTGGAGCAGAATTGCGCCGCCGCCGTCGCCGCGCTTGAGGATGATCGTGACGACGAATTGGAGATTTTGTATCAGGAGCTGGCGGTTGCGCAGGCCGCGCTGGATGCGGTTCCCGATGGAGATGATAACAGCGCGGAATTAGCCGAGGTCAATCGGATCCAGAACGAAATCATATCGGTTACCGACCAGTATGAGGCGGATATCCATGCGGTTAACTCCGCATGCCAGACCGGCATTGATGCGGTTAACGCATATTACGACCCCGGAATAGATCAACTGAACTCGGATATTGCCGAACTCGAAGGACAATTAAGCGAAAAATCGACTCAACTCGTAACGGAGCAGGATAAGCTGGAACGGGCACAGCAAAAATTGGCGGAGGCGGAGATGTATCTGACCGTTGCCGACGCCGAGAAAGCCGTCACTCGAGCGCAAAAAGCGCTCGCAGATGCGAAGAAAGCGTTATCGGACCAGAAAAAAATAGATGCGGTCGAAGCGGAAAGAAAGAAGCGCGCCCGTCAGGAAGAGGATAAGTTAATCCAGGATCTTAAGGATAAGATCAAAGTCTTGGAAGACAATATGAAAATTACCGAAATCCGGGCTCCGATCAGCGGAATGACGACGGGATTTTCTGTTTCCCCGGGCGAAGAAATCATGAAAGACCAGGTCCTCGGAATTATTATTGACCGGAGCGGAGGCTATTCGGCGGACTTTGTTTTTTCGGCGCAACAGGCCCGTATGATTTATATCGGGATGGAAATGAGCGTGAGCTTCAACGCCGCGGACCGCGTCTTTGTTACCCGCATTCGCCCGGATCCGAACGATCCGAGAAACTCCCGGATCGTATCGACGATTGTCGAGGGTGAATATCTCTGGGAGGGCAACTCCATCGAGGTGAGGTTTGATGACTACAGCCAAGCCTTTGAGTGTTTGGTCCCGAACAGCTCGATTATGGAGGACGGAACCGGGAAATTTGTGTATGTTCTCGACGAGAAAAAGGGACCGCTCGGCGAGAAGTACACAGCGCTTAAGGTTAATGTGGAGGTGCTTGCGACGGACGGGAAAATGTCCGCGCTTGATCCGTCGGTCATTCAGTACAGAAGAATTATCACCCGAAGCGAGAAACCGATCGCAAACGGAGTCCAGGTACGACTCGAGTATTTCCAGCAGGAGGGATAAACCTTGGGATGTAAGGATTTTTGGATCCGGTTTCTCACCGGCCTTCGGGATCATGTTCTTGGCTTCTTTCGGATGCTTTTTCGCAGGTTGCCGTTCGTTCTGGCCGCCTTGGCACTGCTCGGAATTCTGTTGTCGACTGTTTTTATCGCGCGAGCGAAGGAGTCGCAGTTTGATCAATATGCGGCGGAACGTTGGGGAGCCGAAACAAAAATCCATTACCGCCAGGTCAGTGTGATCGGCCGCGGCCAACCTCAGCCGTACGGTGCGCCCGACCTCTTTATCGACGCCGAGACCAGCATGAACAAAAGCACCGTAATCGAAATACGAACCACCTTGGAAAATTTCATCACTTCTTCGGGAAACGAAAAGACCGAAGCGGATAAGCAAGACACGGAAAGATCCGGAAGGATTTGGGCAGATGCGTATTATGCCGAGGCGAGAGCATCGATCCGGGTCACGAAAAACGGTGAGGAGACCGGAGTCGGTACCGAGGCCGATCTGATCGGGGTTGCCGGAAGCTATTACCTTTTTCATCCGCGAAGGATACTGGAGGGGAGTTTTCTTTCCGAAGAGATCATCGACCGTCAGTCCGTCGTATTGAATGAACAGCTGGCATGGCTCCTGTTTCGTTCCAATCAGATCCAGGACGAAAGCGTGATGATCGGTTCAAGGATATATACCGTTGTCGGCGTCGTACGTGAACCCGACGCTAAAACAGATCGGGCGGCCGGTTTCGATCGTCCGTGTGCCTATATCTATTTTGACGAACTCGCATTTTTAAGCAAACCGGAGAGCAATTCCTATGGTAATGAATTCGAATCGGAATATCCGTCCGCGCCGATCGTTGCCGATTCGCAGAATCTTTCCATCCTCTGCTACGAGGCGGTGCTTCCCGATCCGATCGACGGAATCGCACTGAACGATTTAAAGAGCTCCTTACAGACATATTCCCCGAGCGAGGAAAATTTTGCATTTATCAATCACACCGGGCGGTTCGGTCTTCTTCGGATCATCGGAGAGCTTTTCCCGATCGGAGGAGAGATTCCGTCGCTTTCGAATTTTTCTTATCCGCCGGGCGAGCTTTCCGCACAAATGACGGAGCGAATCATCCGGGTCTGGTGGGTTGTTTTTTTCACATGCCTCGTTCTATTCATCATATCTCTTCTGGCCGTGGTTCTTACCTTGCGAAAAGGAATACCGAAGCGTAGCATAAAGAATTCAACATCCGATGAGCCGTCGATAACAAGCGGAGAAAAAGACGTGATTAAGGTTCGAAGGGTATAATGACATCGGAAGCCGTTCTGACGTTTATCGTCGAAGGCATCGCTTTCGGCGATCCGTTTTTTAGACAATAAAGACGCGGGAGGAAGAAGGATTGAAAAACCCGGCCGGCCTTCAACGGGATCGAATAAGAAAAGGGATGGCAGCGATTGTCGTGGTCGCTTTCTTCCTTTTTTTTCCGGCCTCCTGTTCCGGACTTAAGAAGGAAACCGACGCGACCGAGGCGAAAGAAGAAATATTTGCGATGAATACGTATATGCGTATTGAGGTGCGCGGACGAGAGGCAAAGGAAGCGGTGAACGCCGGCGTAAAAGAAATATATCGTCTGGAGAATCTGCTCTCGCGCTCGATCCCGGAAAGCGAGATTTTTGCCGTGAACTCCGCTGCGGGCGAAGAATATACGACGGTATCCGCGGAAACGTTTCAGGTGATTTCAATTTCGTTGTTATATTCAGAGATGACCGATGGGTGTTTTGATGTTACCGTCGCGCCGTTGATGGATTTGTGGGGGTTTTCAAGCGGCGATTACCGCGTCCCGAATCCGTCGGAGATCGATGACGTTATGTCTTCGGTCGGTTATGAAATGGTTCGGATCGAAGAAGATTCCGGCCGGGTTATGCTCGAAAAAAAGGGGATGAGTATGGATCTCGGAGCCGTCACGAAAGGATATGCGGGAGATCGTGTTCTTGCGGTTATTCAACAATACGATATCGAGTCCGCGTTAATCAATCTCGGTGGCAATGTGACGGTTTTCGGAAAAAAGAAAACAGGGGCTCCGTATCATGTCGCGATTGCGGATCCGGAGAATCGCGGAGAATATTTGGGCGTTCTTGCGGCAGAGAATCAGAGTATCGTTACATCGGGCGGATATGAGCGTTTTTTTGAATCGGACGGCAAGGTATACATTCATATTATGGATCCGGAAACCGGACGACCGGCTGAAACCGATCTGCTTTCGGTGAGCGTGATCGATGCGGACGGAATCAAATGTGATATTCTATCGACCGCGCTTTTCGTTATGGGCAAGGATGCGGCAATCGGGTTTTGGAGAGAAAATCCGGATTTCGGAATGATTCTTTCGGATTCTTCGGGGACGCTTTTTGTCAGCCAAAATATCAAAGAGGAGTTTTCCGTCGCGGACGGAAAGAGTGTCGTCTATTTTGAGTAAAGAAAACGGAAACGATGGAAATGCGCCGAAAGCGGTCGACCGCGATCCGGCCGGAGCCGAGGCGCGGGGATCGGATTTCTCTCCGAGACTTTCCTTCGGCGTGCCGGACTTTCTCTTGATTATTGTGTTGGTTATGGCGGGACTGATTCCCTTTGTTTTCGGTACTCTTCGCGCAACGAAAGAGTCGGATTTCGAAAAGGTTGCCATCCTTACCGTGGCGGGGCAAGAAGTTTGGCGATGCCCGGTCGGCAACGGAAGCGAGCCCTCCGAATTTACCTATTCGTCTCAAGAAGGAATTTTGATTGTCCGTGCGGATAAAAGCGGAGCATGGGTTGCTCATTCGGATTGCCCCGATCAGATATGCGTCCGGACCGGAAAAATTTCACGGGCGGGGCAGATATCCGTGTGTATCCCCTTTCGGGCGGTCTTACGTATCGAAGCGACGAATCCGATATCGGACGCCTGGATTCATCCGGATGGGATCGATGCGGTTTCCGAATAAGTGGAGGGAGCATGAACGGTAAAACCAGGCGATTGACCTTATGGGGACTGATGACCGCAATTTCGCTTGCGCTTTCCGTGGCCGAATCGGCCATTGTTCCCGCCGCGTTGTTCCCTGTGCCGGGATTTCGACTGGGCTTTGCCAACATCGCGATATTGATTTCGGTGTATATCTTCGGAGCGTTTCCGTCGATCGGTATTGTTCTGATACGCACGCTTTCCGTCTTCGCCTTTTCGGGCAATCCTACTGTGTTTCTTTTTTCTTTATGCGGCGGATTGGCAGCCGTATCGGTGATGCTCGCGCTTCACCGGATTCGCCGCTTTTCGATTTTCGGAGTCAGTGCGGGTGGAGCCGCCGCGCATTCCGTCGGACAAATAGCCGTCGCGATCCCCATCGCGGGAAATGTCTCGGTCATCGGATATTTGCCGGCATTGCTTTGGGCGTCGATCGCAGCCGGACTGCTGATTGCCTTGATTTCCGTGCCGGTCTATCGTGCGGTGGTCACGTTTTTTCGCTTTCGTCCGGGTCAGTGATCGGTCCGTTAAAAAAATCGCTGTTGTGATAAAATAATAAGGTAGCCCGAATGAGTTTTCGCCGATACGCGAGGGTGATATGAAGCAACCGGACAACCCCTTCTGGCCGAAAAAAAGCATTTTAAATCCTGCCGAACCCAAAGAACCGTATGTTCCGGTTCGTTGCGTTCGCGGTACCTTGACACGCGAGGAGCAACGATCGCTGGACCGGATCGCAGTCAAGAAATTTCAGATTCCGCTGATGACCCTGATGGAACACGCGGGTCTGGCCGTCGCCGATATCGCGTCATATGTCGCCGGTGCGACCACAACTCCGATACATATTTTCGCCGGGCGCGGGAATAACGGCGGCGATGCGTATGTGTGTGCGAGACTTTTGCATGCCCGGGGCTTTTCGACGACCGTGTGGGACTGTTTCCCGGGCGTCGAGCATTCCGGAGCGGTACGAACCATGCGCGATGTCGCTCAAAACTTGGGGATCCGGATTCTTCCGGCCGAGGAGTTCAATCCGCAAGGATTCGGAAGCGGTGTATCCAGAATGATTGATGATAAAATGTCCGGCATTCCCTGTGTTGCCATCGACGGGATCCTCGGAACCGGATATGAGATTTCCCGGCCTCTTCCGCCGAATCTGAGCAGGATTACCGCCAAAATCGAGGAGTCACACCGAAGGGGCGCACGAGTCGTTTCCATCGATATTCCGACGGGGGTCGATTCGGACACTGCGGAGGTCGATCCGCATGCCGTCATGGCCGACTGTACCGTTACGTTTATTCTGCCGAAGCAGGGCATGACTCGCGGTAAGGGCCGGGAACATTCCGGTCAGATACGGATCTTTTCGCTCGGATTACCGATTAATTTTGCGGACCTGGCATTGGGACCGCCGAGGTGAGAATCAATGAAAATAGCTTTTTATGACACCAAACCCTACGACAGAGTCTGGTTTGACCGACTCGCACCGGAATACGGTTTTTCGATTCGATACATCGAAAGCCACATTCATCCCGACAACTGTATACTGGCGGCGGATTGTGACGCTGTATGCGTATTCGTGAACGATCGGGTCGATCAAACGGTCATTGACCGCTTGTACGATTTGGGTGTCCGGGCGATATTGCTGCGTTGTTCGGGTTATAACAATGTCGATTACAAGTCGGCCTTCGAAAAGATTCACGTTCTGAGGGTACCGGCGTATTCTCCGTACGCCGTCGCGGAGTACTCCTGTGCGTTACTTTTGTCTGTCAATCGAAAAACGCACCGCGCGTATTCCAGAACCAGAGACTATAATTTTTCGATCAACGGCCTGATCGGAGCGGATTTACACGGAAAAACCGCCGGGGTGGTCGGTCTCGGTAAAATCGGACGCATTATGGCCGGCATTCTCAGCGGGTTCGGTATGCATGTCATCGCATACGATCCATATCCTCCGAAGGATTCCGGTTTTGAACTCGTCGGTCTGGATCAGATATGGACCCGGTCCGACGTGATTACTCTTCATTGTCCGTTGACGCCCGAGACTACACATATCGTTAACCGGCAATCACTTTCGATGATGAAGGACGCCGTGCTTTTGATCAACTCTTCTCGCGGTGCGCTGATTGATACGGGTGCGCTGATCGAAGCGGTCGTCAATCGAAAAGTCGGCGGGGTCGGATTGGATGTATACGAGGAGGAAGACGACTATTTCTTTGAAGATCGGTCCAACGACATTCTTGAGGATGAGGAGCTCGTCCGGCTAATGAGTTTTCCGAATGTTCTGGTCACGTCCCATCAGGCTTTTTTTACGGCGGAAGCGATGGAGGCCATCGCTCGCACGACACTTCAGAATCTTTCGATGCTGAAAAATAACGCGTTTCTCGAAAACGAGATTTGCTATCGGTGCGGAAAAGAGGGCGTCTGTGATCGGGAGAATAAACGCGAAAACTGCTTTTGAGCGAAAAGCGATGTTTTTAATGCCGAAACCCCGCTTGCGACATCTCGTCAAGAGGCATAGAATGGAAAAAAGTGGCTTTTCCGTTCGGGAGGAATTGTGAATGAAACTACCGGGCTTTTTTAAAAAGGGTTCTCGTCGGTCGGAGCGAAACGAGGAGGAACCCGAATATCCCGGAAATGCGGCGGACGAATTCCCGCCGCACTCGGATGACGTGAAAGAGGATATGCCGGAGCGTAAAGAAACCCCGGCGCAATCGGAAAAGAATTCGAAGCAGGCGATTCCCGAAACACCTCGGGAGAAAGCACCCTCAGCGAAAACACCCGCACGGACCGAGACGCGGGAAAAACCCAAAACATCCGAGCAAAGAGAGCCGACGAATATTGAAACGCTCTGGTTCTCTCTTGTGGAAAATCCGAACAACGAAAAAAAACTCAACCAGTTGATTCGCTACTGTATGGAGCGCAAAGGCCCCGCATCCGTTCACGCGGCTCTGACCGAGCTTTCCATGGAAGATAAAAGTTTCCTGCCGCAATTAATCATGGCGTCACGCGCCCTGGAACGGAAGGAGCACGATGAGGCGCTGAAATATTACCGCGAACTGCTCTCCCGAAGGGTGCCCAACGATTACACGTTGCTTCGAATCACGGCGGATCTCGGAAGAAACCGATATCCGAACGAGTTGATTGATCTTGCCATTCCGTATTATATTCCCGAAAAACACAACGAATATATCGGCTTGAATCTGCTTCAGGCTTGTGTGGAAAGCGGAAGGATATCCGACGGAAGAACGATTTGGAAACGTCTGAATGAATCGAAACGACCGAAGATCGCCAAGATTCTGGATACGTTTTCCGTTCGATTTGCTCCGGAAAAGAACCATCCCTCCGGGGATTCGTCCTCGGACGGGCCGGAGGTTGTCATGGATGCCGTTGCTTCCGAAGAATCAAAGCCCGCCGCCCCGGAACGATCGGGTGCGGATCACCCGGTACGCGAGGATAATCCGATCGGCGACATTTCGAAAAACAAAGAGCCTTCCGGGATTTATGCGATCGCGGATAATCCCGTGGAGGATTCTCCCGTTCGAGTGGAATTGCCGATATGGAAATTCTGGATCCCCGAGGTGCCGGACATTCTTCCCGACCCGGATCCGTCCTGTCATGTGGGGATATATCTTTTTTCGGACACATCCGATCCGGAGCAAAAAACAACCGAATCCCTTTCCGTTGCATCCGGGTTGCCGCTGCTGATCGGTGAGCGTCTTTTGTTTTCCGCCCCGGTTTGCCCGGTGGTATTGTTTCCCGTTTCCTTCTCAAAAGGACTGCACAATCAGAAAGAGGAGCCGGATGCGGATACATTATTCGCTCTTTGCGCGAAGGAATCACTCCGGTATCTGATTGCGGGAACGGTTACGTATAACGGAGATGACCGGGTGGTTCACACGCGGATCCTTGACCGATCGAACAAGCAGTTGAAAGTACTGTCCGCAGATGCAACTTCTTCGAATTTCGGGGGGGCGATTGCCCGGCACATCTCGGAAATAGTTGCTCCTTTCGAGGATAAAAACTACGCATTTGAAACGAAACGTAGGGGCTTCACGTATTCCGCACCGAACGACGGTATGATCGTTCAACATAATGCGGCGTTGATGCGACTCGCGCTTCGCTATCTGGTGGATTCCGGATTGTGTTCCTCGGAAGTATTATGTACGCAAGATGAGTTTCTGGAATCGCTCGCGCAATTATGTCGGGCAAAGCCGTTTAGTCAAAACTATCTGATGATGCTGTTGGGCGGTATGATTTCGGACCGTGAGAACGGGGGAGAAACCTATATTCGGTTCCGGGACCTGCTGTTTGATAACGCGCACAAAATGCAATATACCCCTTGTGTCACCACCGCAAGGAAATCCATCGATAAAGTCCTATTCATCGAGAGGGGATAAACAACATGAAAAAATTGCTTATGGTCTTTCTTCTGGTCTCCTGTATCATGCTTTCATCGTGCTTTGAACTGGAGTTTTCGAAGGATAGTGAACCGACGGAAGAGTCCGAGACCGAAACACAGGAGCAAACCACCGAAACCGATCCGACGAGCGCGGAAACCACGCCCGAGACTTCAGAAACCACGGAAACGACAGCGGAGATCGAACCTACCCCGGACCCGAATTCTGTCATGTACGGCGAAATCACAATCACCTACGACTTTTTTGAGGATGAATACGCGGATGCGGAAGACGGGACCATTCTGGTCTCTGCTTACCATCAAAACGCTTCCGTCTCCATTCCCGCTTTTCCCGCGGCGGCGGCAATCATTAATGACACGCTTGATTTCATCCGATCCGATAACCTTTCGATTCACGAACAGATGTGCCTTGAGGCTCAGGGATTATATGACGATTACGGATTTGGTGGGATACCCGGGATGTATGAGTCTTCCATCATACTCGAGCCGACGTATGTAAGCGAGCGGTTGATCTGTTTCGGAGTCACCTATTATTTGTATTACGGCGGTGCTCACGGTAATGTCGTCCTTGAAGCGTACACCTTTGACGCGCGAACCGGAGATTTCGTATCTTTTGACGATTTGTGTTCGGATCCCGGTGTTTTTGAGCATTTTCTGCATACGGAGATCATTGCACAAATTGAAGAGATTCCGCCGGCCGATCGCATGGTATTTGAGGATTACTCAACTGCGGTCGTTTCGAGCTTTGACAGAGCTGCTTGGATGATATCGGATTTTGAAAGTGAGCCGTCGTTGGTTATCACATATCAGGCCTACGATATTGCCCCGTATGCCGCCGGTCTTCCGACTTTTTCCGTTCCGTTGTCCGAATGCCTTTCCTATTTCAACGCATACGGCGCTTCGCTGTTTGCGGCGTAAGGGGAAGACGGCCGGATGATTCATGTGTTGAACGGAGTCTGCATTTTTTTCGAAAAAACGGGCGATGGCCCTCCTCTGATTCTGCTTCACGGAAATGGAGAGAGTCATCGGATCTTTCATAAAATCATCGAGCCGCTTGCCCGAAAATACACGGTATATGCGATAGACAGCCGGGGACACGGAAAGAGCACCCGGGTACAAAGCCTTCACTACGAGCAGATGTCGGAGGATGTGGTTGCTCTGATTCGCGAAGAAGGATTGACTCGTCCCGCGCTTTTCGGATTCAGTGACGGAGGAATCATCGGGTTGATGATTGCAATCCGACATCCCGAATTGCTCTCGAAGTTGATTGTAAGCGGTGTCAATATTTCTCCCGACGGGATAAAGAAGCGATGGCTCGATCTGTTTCGGCTTCTTTTCCGGTTGACCCGGTCGGATAAAATCAAAATGATGTTGACCGAACCCAATATATCGACCGAGCAGTTGGGCGAGATCCTTTGCCCCGTTCTGATATTGGCGGGATCGAAAGATTTGATTCGGGAGGAGCATACACGAAAAATAGCCGGGGCCATCCGAGGAGCCGATCTTCGAATTCTGGACGGAGAAAATCACGGAAGCTACGTAATCCACAGTTCGAAACTGCTTTCTGTCATTCCGACCTTTCTGGACGATGAAATCAAAGCGGCAACGGAAACATGATCGCCATTTCGATCCGTATCTCCATTTTCCGATCCATTCCTGATATTATCCAATGAAAAAGCCCCTTCCGATCGGGACCGACGGTTGTTCAAAGAATCATCCGAAGGTGTCCGTTTGCGGTACAGAGGCTTGTATTTGGTGGAGAATATGGGGCTCGAACCCACGACCTTTGCACTGCCAGTGCAACGCTCTCCCAGCTGAGCTAATCCCCCGAATAACAGGGGCATTGTATTATAGGAATACCGGTTTGTCAATGCACAAGGCTCCGGGGCTGCCGGAAGAATGAATAATAACAAGATGATGCGAAAACCTTGATACTATAGCAAAATAATCGCGACATTAAGGTGAAACGTTTCGAATTGTGTTTTTTTATAGTATTATCAGGATAACCACATCCTAACGGAGGAATTATTATGAAATTCGGCTATTTTGACGACCGGAATCGAGAGTATGTCATCGATACACCGCGAACCCCTTTCCCTTGGATCAATTACCTCGGAAACCAGGATTTTTTCGGACTGGTTTCAAATACCGCAGGCGGCTATAACTTTTATAAGGATGCCCGTCTTCGAAGATTAACGCGATTCCGCTATAACAATATCCCGGTAGACGACGGTGGACGCTACTACTATATCAAGGACAAAGACACCGTCTGGAATCCGGGCTATAAGCCGACCCGGACCGAACTTGACGGATATGAATGTCGTCACGGACTCGGATATACGCGAATCACTTCTTCCAAGAACGATGTCACTGCGTCGCTTCTGGCCTTTGTGCCGCTGGATTATAACGGAGAGATCAACCGACTGACCGTTCGCAATGACTCATCTTCCGAAAAAAGTCTCAGCCTTTTTTCGTTTCGCGAATGGTGTCTTTGGGATGCGTCGGACGACATGCTCAACTTCCAGCGCAACTTCAATATCGGTGAGGTGGAGGTCAAGGACGGCGTAATTTACCATAAGACCGAGTACAGGGAGCGAAGGAATCACTATGCGTTTTTCTCCGTCAATTCGCCGATTGACGGATTTGATACACAGCTTGAGAATTTTCTGGGAATGTATAACGGCTTCGATGCACCCCGGGCGGTTTTCGAGGGGAAGACAACGAATTCGATTGCGGACGGATGGCAGCCCTGTGCCAGCCATCAAATCAACGTCACCCTGAAGCCCGGCGAGGAGAAATCGTTTATCTTCATACTTGGATATGTGGAATTGCCGGTTGAAGAGAAATGGGAGGCTCTGCACGTCATCAACAAGAAGCCGGCGGCAGAGATGATCGGTAATTTTTCGGACGACGTGCAGGTCGATCGGGCGCTTGCCGCCCTCGGTGCGTATTGGTCGCGTCTTTTGAATCTCTACAAGGTCGAGATCGACGACGAGAAAACCGCACGCATGGTCAATATCTGGAATCCTTACCAGTGCATGGTTACATTCAATATGAGCCGTTCGGCCTCCTACTTTGAGTCCGGCGTCGGCAGAGGCCTCGGCTTCCGCGACTCATCTCAGGACCTCCTGGGCTTTGTCCACCAAATTCCGGAGCGCGCCCGCGAGCGTATCCTGGACATCGCGGCGACGCAGTTCCGGGACGGCGGATGCTATCATCAGTATCAGCCGCTCACGAAGAAGGGGAACCATGATCTGGGCGGCGGCTTCAACGACGATCCGCTGTGGCTGATTGCCGGGACGGCCGCTTACCTTAAGGAGACCGGAGACTTCTCGATCCTTGAGGAGCAGACGCCGTATGATTGCGATCCGGAGGATACCGGGACGCTTATGGAGCATCTGAATGCCTCGTTCTACCACGTCGTCAATAATAAGGGGCCGCACGGACTGCCGCTCATCGGGCGCGCAGACTGGAACGACTGCCTCAATCTCAATTGCCATTCGACCGAACCCGGACAGTCCTTCCAGACCTACGGGACCGCGGACGGACGTGTCGCGGAATCGGTCTTGATTGCCGGGATGTTTGTCGCAATCGGACCGGAGCTGGTGGCGCTTTTCAATCGGAAGGGAATGTCCGATGAGGCGCAAAAGGCGCAGGCGGAGATTGACGCGATGAGAAACACCATCCTCGAACACGGCTATGACGGGAACTGGTTCCTGCGCGCATACGACGCATTCGGAGAAAAGGTCGGATCCAAGGAGTGTGATGAGGGTCGAATATTTATCGAGTCGCAGGGCTTCTGCGTCATGGCCGGGATCGGAACGGAAGACGGAAAAGCGCTTCGCGCGCTCGACTCGGTCCGCGATATCCTCGAGTGCGAGCACGGAATCGTGTTGCAGCAGCCGGCTTACCAGACCTATCACTCCAACCTCGGCGAATGCTCCTCGTATCCGCCGGGATATAAGGAGAATGCCGGCATTTTCTGTCACAACAACCCGTGGATTATGATTGCGGAGACCGTTCTCGGAAGAGGCGACCGGGCATTTTCCCTTTATAAGAAGATTTGCCCCGCATTCCGCGAGGAGATCAGCGATCTTCACCGCATGGAGCCGTATGTGTACTCCCAGATGATTGCCGGAAAAGATGCCGGACGGATGGGCGAGGCAAAGAATTCCTGGCTGACCGGTACGGCGGCATGGAACTTTGTCGCGATCTCGCAGGCAATCCTCGGAATCAAGCCCGAGTACGACGGCCTGCGTGTTGATCCGTGTATTCCGTCGGACTGGAAGGGATATACGGTCACCCGCGTTTTCCGCGGCGCAACGTACGAAATCTCGATCCAAAACCCCGACGGTGTAAAGAAGGGCGTCCGCTCGGTAACGGTCGACGGTCAACCGATCGAGGGGAACGTTCTGCCGGTCCTCGAGGAAGGTACCAAGCATATCGTCGAGGTCGTGATGGGCTGACGAAAGCCCCGGAGATCACCGAATCAAAAACAGCAAATCCCCCGAACCGAAAGGAACGGGGGATTACTATCATTGATGCGGACGGTTACGTGTCATGGCATAACGTATGAGAATCCACTTATTCCCCGATCCGAATCACTTCTCCGTCGGGATGCATTCCGTACCAAGCGTAATTATCATTCGCATCGAAGAAATAAACCCAGCCGTCGGGACCTTCGATAATCGGCTCGGTATTCGCAGCCGTGTGATTCAGTTTGTCCAGAGTCTGCATATCGATGGTGACAATCTCTTCACTTATGAGAAACCCGTCCTTTTCGTAAGGGCGCTCATTCCAAAAAGAGATTGCGAGAGCGTCGTTTGTAATATTAATTGACGTAATCCGCATATCAAAGGGCATAAACACCTCATATGTTCGCTCATCCAGACTTGCGCGCAAGATCCCCTTGGGATTGTTGAAATCAAAATAATAGACCCATCCGTCTCGGAATAAATAGGTTTGGACAAAAGGCGCAGGTATGTCGATATAGAATTCTGTGCCGTTTTCATCATGTATAAGATAGGGCTGATCTTTATACTCGACGATTTCCTCCGGCTTGCCGCCGTCGATCGGTACTCGCTTGAGAGACGGTTTGTCGCTTTTTTCCGTATAGTACACATAGCCGTCCCATACCGTAACAAACATAACGACGGAGTCGACCAGCATCTCTTTACCGCTCCCGTCCGTGTTGATTCGATAAAGACAGCCGTCTTCCCAGCTGTGAAAAAATGCCTGTTCTCCGACTACCGTGATAAATTCGGCACCCTCCTCAGTAATCGGAGTCGACATCGATCCGTCCGTTCGCACCTTATACATGCGACTCTCGTCGTCCCGGTTTTGAAAATAGAGCCATTCGCCGACGACATTCAGGTTTGTTCCGTGAAGTTGCCCGAGTCGTTCGTGTTGCGAACCGTCGGCGCGCATCTTATAGATGGCGAAATTCTCTCCGGGAAAAGAAAGATAGACATAATCCCCTTGAAAAGTCGAAAGTCCGCTGATCCACCAGCCTCCGAATTCCTCGTACTTTCCGGCATTTGTCATGTTTCCGGCCGTGATGCCTACGGTATTATAAAGCTCCGGCGATACGTCTGCCTGAAAGGGCATCGACACCGCAAAATCCTGGCGGTTATCGTCGACCCAATCCTCGAACTCCGAGGGATCATCGACATTTTCGACGACTTCCACCAGCAGACGGTTGATTTCCTCGTAATTTGCTCGGGACATCGCGACCAGCGCGTCCAAAGCAATCCGGTACGCGTCTGCATCTCCCGGCTCCAGTGTAAGGAGCTCCAGGGCGACTTGATACAGCCCTTCCACATCGCCTGATTTCTGTAACTCGCCGATTAAGGTGCGCAACTCATCTGCCGTCGGAGGCTTTGCCTCCGCAGTGCTTTGCGCGGACACGGCCGTTGTCGGCGGTACGCCTGATTCTTCGGGAGCGGCACAGGAGGAGAGAAGAAGAAATAGAATCAGCAAAGCTGAAATAATGTACTTTTTCATCGAAACGCCCTCTTTGATGTGTATACGATGTTCTCCGGACAGTATCGTGCGAAAAAAACCATCTTACCCGTGCATTTATTGTACTGCTTTTCGACAAGAAAAAAGTAGCGATTATCAAAAAAGAATATCAAACATTGCGCATTTTATGAAGGCGGTTACGTGCGACCATTCTGTGACCCAAAAGAAGAATTCCCCGAAAAATTAACCCGAATCTCCTTCGGATCCGGCCATTTCGAACCGATGTATCCCTTGACAAGTTCTTGGCTTTTCGATGTAATGACGAGGTGGAATCCAACACGTATACTAACGATATTTCCGGGGTCGTTTTGTACGGGACAAACGGGACAAGACTCGGAAATTTCGACATCGGGGAGGAAGGCTCTTGACCGATCAATCCGTTCGTATGGTATCCGGAAGACCGGGGAAAGTCCTCGTCGCGATGAGCGGCGGAGTTGACAGTGCGGTTGCTGCGCTTCTTTTATACCGCTCGGGGTATGAGGTCGCAGGTTTTACTGTGGATCTTACGGATAATGGCAAGGTTGACGGAGTTGATTTCGTCCGATCGGAAAGCAGTGAGACCGATGATACGGCATCGGAGAACGCACGGGATGCGCGAAGGATTTGTGACATACTGGGGATTCGCCATTTTACGGTTCATATGGAGGAACGTTTTCGTGAGGAAGTTGTCCAACCGTTCGTTCAGGCCTACCTTTCCGGGAAAACCCCGAATCCTTGTGTACGATGCAATCAAAGGATTAAGTTTTCCGCGTTTTTTGATATTGTCGATCAGCTCGGCTACGATTTTCTGGCAACCGGGCATTACGCGAGAATCGAATATTCAAATAAAGATCAGGAGTTCCGGCTTCTTCGAGCCTCGACCGATAAGGATCAGTCCTATGTGTTATACGGCCTGAGTCAGCCCAAGCTCGCGCGAACGATTTTTCCGCTCGGGGATCTCCCGAAAAGTGATATTCGGAGACTTGCGGCCGAAGAAGGTTTTCCGGTTTCGGATAAGCCCGAAAGCCAGGATATCTGCTTTATTCCCGGAAATGACTATGCACGTTTTATCGGGAGTGTAAGCGGATTTTCGACCGGAGAGGGTGATTTCGTTGACCGTGAGGGTCGTGTAATCGGACGGCATAAGGGTATTTTCCGTTATACAATCGGTCAAAGAAAGGGTATCGGGATTGCCGCGGAAAAGCCGTTTTTCGTAACGGCAATCGACGCGAAAAAAAACCGCGTCGTGCTCGGCGGCGAAGAGGAATTATTTTCGAATCGACTGATTGCCGATCATCTCTGTTTCGTCTCCGATCGTCCGGTATCCTATCCGTTTTCCGCCGAAGCGCAGATTCGATATGCGGCACAGACGGTTTCGGTGACGGTTTTTGAGCGCGACGACGGAGCGGTTGAGGTTCGCTTTGACGAACCGGTCCGCGCGGTTACACCGGGACAGACGATCGTTTTTTACCGGGGCGAGAAAGTGCTCGGCGGGGGCGAGATTGTCCGTGCTTTATCGGTTATAATAGAGAATAACCGACACGATTTGTCCGAGTATTTTCCGGAGGTGAAAGATGTTGACTCAAAGTCCGATGATATGCTCCGCCCGGGACGGACTTCTTCTTAAGGGCGCCTGCTGGAGTGACGATGAACGCGCGCCTTTCTCGGCGCTTCTGATTATTCATGGAATGCTTGAGCACATTCGCCGTTATAGGAAGACCGCCGAAGATCTGGTGGCCGGAGGTGTTCGCGTCTATGCTTTTGACTTGCGCGGACACGGAGAAACAACACCGGATGAAGAGGGTCGCGGATACTTTGCGGACCGGGGCGGTGTGGATCTTCTGTTGTCCGACATGGATCGCATGCTGGAAACGGTTCGGTCTGATTTGGAGCGCGAGGGATTAGGGAAAATACCGTTTTGTGTTCTCGGACACAGCATGGGGTCGTTCATCACATCATGCTATATGAAAACTCGAGGCAGCACCGGATCAGACGGCGTCATCCTTTCGGGAACGACTGCGCGACCCGGTCCCGTCGGTGCCGCCCGCACTCTTGCTCGGATTCAATCCGCGATTTTCGGTCCCAAGAGCAGGGGAAAACAATTGACGAAAATTGCATTCGGTTCCTATAACGCAAGAATCAAGCCGGAAAGAACATCGAATGACTGGCTCACGCGGGATGACGCGATCGTCGACGCATATAATTCGGATCCGGCCTGCACATTTACCTTCAAAGCGGCGGGCTTCGCGGATCTTTTTTCGATGCTCGGAACCATAGGCCGCACAGACTGGACCGACGCGGTCTCAAAAGAACTGAAAATTCTCCTGATTGCGGGACGAATGGATCCGGTCGGCATGTACGGCAGGGGACCGGAGATTTTATGCGAATGGTTTCGTTCAACCGGTCATGATGTTACGTTGCTGCTCTATCCGGACGGGCGTCACGAGATGCATAACGAGCTCAATCGGGGCGAAGTAATGACGGACATTCTGACCTTCCTTCGCGCACTTTCCGAGCGCACGGAGAGGAGAGAACCGGCAATGGCCAGCGGTCCGGGAAGCAAAGCGACGGAGGATACACCCGATTCGAACCGATAATTCAAACAAACGGAGGACCCTATGATATACAGAAATGAGAGGGCCCGCAGCCCTCGGAAGACTGCGGAAGAAGTGTTGCGCGCCCGTTTCCCGCGCGTACCGATGCCGGGAAGTGTAAGTGCACAGTTTGTCGGCACCCTTCATCATCGACTCGTCGCCGGCGTCGCCGGACTTCCGGTATGTACGCCGGCAATTGCGCTATTGCTTGCGGAAAACAGCCTTTACTCTTTTTTTGACGGTGCTTTTCGCAAAAACGAATCCGCGCTGATTGTTATCTCCGGGGATAAGGTGCGCGGATACCATACCGAGGGAAACGATATCCAACCGGTTGAACTCGAAGCGGCTCAGCAGACGATGATTCGCGGCGTGGCCGAATCGTCCGTGTCCTGGGGCGGAATACTTGATTCGGAGGGTGTCCTGATTTGTGACCCCGCCGCTCCCGCTCCCGGACCGCACTATTTTACCAATCTTCTGATCGGTGATCGGATGAATGAGAAGCGTCCGCTTCAAAGCACGCCGAAAAGTGTCGTGGACCGACTCGGCCGGGGCTCTTTCCGCTCGCACGCGGATACACAGGTACTGGCAACGCGTTGGGACTATCTTCCGGAGGAAAACGGCTTTCCGGCGAACCGACAATTCTACCTGACCGAAAACGGACGGCAAATTTTTTATTCCGGAAGTGCCGTTCAGCAAGGTCTTCGTTCCGCAGTATGTCGCCATGCCCAGAATCGCACCATCATCGAATATGATCTCGAGTGCGGACTTCGGATCGAAAGAACCATTTTCTTACTTCCTCAGAAGCAGGGTCTGCCATTGGCTGCCGAAGCACAGATGATTAAGATAGAGAACCGCGGCGATCGCGACCGGGAACTGCGGCTTGTATGCACCGGTATGTTCGGCACATCGGAGATTCATGCATTGCGCGAGGACATTATTTTCACGACCGTTGTCGCGCAGTCCGAAGTTTTCTTCGGTGAGGGCGGAGAAATTCGGGCGATCTCATTCAACCCGAACCCGAAGTGGACCAAGGGAAATATTCGATATTCGACGTTTCTGATTCACGAGGATGACCGGGTGGTTTTCCCGGACCGTTTTTGCGCGAAATACAGTGAGTTTGTCGGCTCCGGAACCCTGGAGCGTCCGGAGCATCTCGAACATCTTTCCTGTCGTCATTCCCGAAAAGGGCCGGGCTTCTTTGCGCTTTCCGCGCCTTTTTCCGTAGCTGCCGGCGGATCGGTCCGCGCAGATCAGTTTGTCTGTCTTTCGACGGATGCGGTCAACCCCGACTTTACTGAGGATGTCACGGTTCAAGAAGAACTTTCCGCGCTGTTGCGCGCGTATCAGAGCCCGGAGGCCTTGCCGGAGACGCTTCGCGAGGTTGAGTCTCTGACAAAACAATACGCCTCCTACCTTCAGGTTCATTCCGAAGAAAAGGCATACGAGACCTATGTCAACCGAAATCTTCCGTTCCAGGTTTTCTACCAGACCTTTGTGTCCCGATCCTTTGACTGGACACAGAAGGGATACCGGGAGATCGGTTTTCGCGAGATTCAGGATATTTTCGCGTCGATGTACTATTTTGCCGGTATGGGGCGGACGGACTTCGTCCGGGATCTCATTTCCGAATGGGCGGGTAACGTGTATCGTGACGGTTACGCGAATCATAATTTCTACTGGAAGGGCAAGGAGCCCGGTTGGTGGTCGGATGATGCGCTGTGGCTTTTCCAGGCGGTTGACCGATATCTGAAGTTGACCGGTGATTACGCCTTTCTTTCGGAGGTTCTTCCGGTCGCCGGCGAGGCGGGGGAAAAACGCCCCTTGTCCGAGACGCTGCGCGCCATCATCACGTACTCGAATAAGATTTCCGTCGGAGGTCACGGACTCCCCTTAATCGATCGGGCCGACTGGAACGACTGCCTGCGGGTGGATCCGGACTGCGTCGGCGGACCCGAAAAAATGGAGCTTTACGAGAAACAGCGGAAAGCATCCGGGAAGAAGTTAGGAGAGATACCCTTCGCGTCCGAATACTCGGAATCCGTGATGAACGGGTTTCTGCTGAAGGTCGCTGTTGACGCTGCAATCGGAATGTTCGAGAAGCTCGGCGATTCAAATTATGTTTCGGAGCTTAAGAATACATCCGTCGCGCTTCGGGAATCGTTAGTCAAAAACGCATGGAAGGGTGACTATTTCGCCCGC
Source organism: Clostridiaceae bacterium (assembly GCA_012729635.1). Taxonomy (GTDB): domain Bacteria; phylum Bacillota; class Clostridia; order Saccharofermentanales; family Saccharofermentanaceae; genus JAAYCT01. The sequence continues at coordinate 89,067 of JAAYCT010000012.1, forward strand.
GTTCTTTTCAACCGAAAGGATAAACCGAGTCTTCGCTACCTCGGCGCGGGAGGAGACGGTCTGGAGATTGAGGAGGGTGCCTCGGGCACCTATTTCCTCAATTCGTTCAGTTGGGCGATTCTCTCGGACTGTGCGGAGGAAGCACAGATTGCGACGATGCTCGATTCGTTGGACAAGAACCTGAGAACGCCTTTCGGATTCCGGGTTTGCACCGGGGTCGACTATCCGCAGATCGCCCCGAAAATCGATGTCGCACTCTATTATGCGGGCGATCGTGAGAACGGAGCGGTATTTAAACACGCAAATATGATGGCTGCGGCCGCTATGCTCAAAGCGGCCGGAAGCGTCGGCAGTACGGAGCTCGCGGAGCGGCTCGCGAAGACCGCATACTGGGTGATCGACTGTATTTTGCCATACCGTACATTATCGTCTCCCTATGAGACCTGCGGCAATCCGAGGTTTTGCACGCAATATAATAACTCCGAAACCGGCGAGAACATCGGGCCGACATTGTCGGGAACCTCGACATGGCTTCTGCTCTGTCTTTTCATGGGGCTGGGCGTTTCTTTCGGAAGCGATTCGCTTCGGATCGATCCGATTCTCAGGACGGAGAACACGCATTGTGAATACACGGTAAACACCGGGAAAGCCGGGTATCATGTTGTGATTACCAAGCCTGCGGAGTTCAGAAGATCCGTTGAGGGTGTGATTATCGCATGTGACGGGGAAGAGCTTGACGGAACGAGTATACCGCTTTTCAACGACGGGAAAACGCATGAAATACTGATTCGGCTCTGATCACGCGGGTGACCCGAACCGATAAGAACGCCAATCAAGAAGAAAGAACCGATAAAACGGGAGGAAGATCAATGCCTTATTCCAGCGTATTTCTATCTGAGATCGTGAAAACCTTTGAACTGGAGGTCATTTACTCGCCCGGAAATCTTGACCAGATCCGGATCAGCGTCGCGGATGTCACGCGTCCCGGACTTCAGCTGGCGGGTTATTACGATCATTTCGGACCCGACCGGATTCAGGTAATCGGAAACATGGAGCACGCTTTTTTGGATCGGCTTTCTTCCGAGTCCCGAAGAAAAAGGATAGCGGCGCTCTTTGAAAAACAGATTCCGTGTCTGATCCTGACCCGCGGTCACGAAGTGCACCGTGAAATTGTGTTAAGTGCAAAAAAGGCCGGCGTTCCGATACTGAGAACCAATCAGGCGACCTCTGATTTTATGAGCTCTTTGGTCAAGCACCTGAATGTGGAGTTGGCTCCGAGAGTGTCGATGCACGGGGTTTTGGTCGAGGTCAACGGTGAGGGGATTCTAATCTTGGGCGAAAGCGGCGTCGGAAAATCCGAAACCGCTCTTGAGATTGTGAAACGCGGCCACCGGCTCATCGCGGATGATCAGGTGGAGGTGCGCCGTGTTTCCGAAACAACCCTGCTCGGTCGGGCCCCGGATATTATCCGGCACTTAATTGAGATCCGGGGGATCGGAATCTTGGATGTTAAGGAGCTATTCGGCGTTTCATCCGTCAAGCCTCAGGAAAACATTGATTTTGTCATAAACCTTGAGTTGTGGGACGAGAGAAAAACGTACGATCGATTGGGTATTGTGGATGAGACCACCGAGATACTGGGGATTCAAGTTCCCTCGATCACCATCCCGGTCGGTCCCGGGCGAAATCTGGCAATCATTGTCGAGGCCGCCGCCATCAATTATCGCGTGAAAAAAATGGGCTACAACGCAGCACGGGATTTGGTCGGACGCGTTTTTCCGGGTCCCAATTGAAGGCGGTGGAGGCATGAGTAAATCCGGTCCGGATATCAATCGTCTGTCTGCGGAGCTTAAGGTGCAGGGGATCCTTGATCCCGTAAGGCTTCTTCGGACGGATGAGCGGATGAGCGCGCACACGACGATGCGCGTCGGCGGGCCTGCGCGAATTTTCGCCGAGCCGGAAAATGAAGAGGAAGCCATTGCCCTGATTATTGCGGCACGTCGGTGTGAGATTCCGTATATGGTTATCGGTAACGGTTCCAATCTCGTTATTTCCGACCGAGGGATTGATGCGCTGGTGATTTGTTTTTCGGACGGAGTTTCGGACGTTCGGGAAATTTCTTGCACCGATCTTCCGGGCGAACCTGCGGATCGCCGCGGAACAAAGCGCCCGGTCGATTCGAACCGTCTTTTTTACTATGCTCAGGCGGGAGCCTTGCTTTCCTCGGTAGCGGCACGGGTAGCCCGGGCCGGAGGTGCGGGGATGGAATTCGCGGGCGGAATCCCGGGAAGCATCGGAGGGGCGGTGTACATGAATGCGGGCGCGTACGGTTCGGAGATTGCGGATGTGACCGCCTTCATCCGAGTGCTGGACCCGGACGGAATCGTTCGAAATTATCGCATCGATCAGTCGGATATGGGATATCGATCGAGTCGTTTTTCAAAAAGCGGCGGGGTCGTTCTTTCGGTCTTTCTCATGCTTTCAAAAGATGCTCCGGAGGCAATACTGGAGCGGATGAGCGCGCTGAATGCAAAAAGATGCGCGTGTCAGCCGCTCCAACTTCCGAGTTCCGGAAGCGCTTTTAAAAGACCGTGTGGGCATTATGCCGGAGCACTGATTGAGCAGGCCGGTCTGAAGGGCTTTTCCATCGGGGGTGCGCAGGTATCCGAAAAGCACGCCGGGTTTATCGTGAATTCCGGGGATGCGACCGCACAAGAGGTTTACGAGTTGTCCCGTTACATTATCCGAACGGTACGGGAGCAAACGGGCGTGACGCTCGAGCCGGAAATATGCTTTCTCGGATTTGACGGGAACTGACGGACGGAAGGGGGAAAACGCATGGATCTGATCATACTTACGGGAATGTCCGGAGCCGGCAAAAGCCTTGCCGTAAACTATCTGGAGGATCAGGGGTATTTTTGTATTGATAATCTGCCCCCGATGACACTGCCGGAGCTGGTGCGCACGTTTACCAAGGGGCAGGGCGGAGAAGGGTACGGAATTTCAAGACTTGCTTTTGTCGTTGACATTCGGAGCAACGAGCTTTTGAAAGGATTTGACGCGGCGATCGAAGACATCGACCGGCTTGCGATACCCTATCGCATCATTTTTTTAGAAGCGGCCGATCAGGTTCTGGTCAATCGATATCGGGAGACGAGAAGAAGGCATCCCCTTGCTACCGGCATCGGTCTTTCGGAGGCCATTTCGCGGGAACGCGTGATGCTTCAGGAATTGAGAGAGCGCGCAACGCATGTAATTGACACATCCATGATGGCGATTCCCGCACTGCGGGAGGAGCTGCATCGTATTATTTCCGAAGAAGGCCATGATCAGGGGATTTCCGTCTTGATCGAGTCGTTCGGCTTTAAATATGGAATTCCGGTGGATTGTGACAATATTTACGATGTTCGGTTTTTGCCCAACCCGTTTTATGAGTCGGATCTTCGGATGCTTTCGGGCGGTGATGAGGAAATCAAGAGGTATCTTCTTCAATTTCCGGAAACAACGGAGTATATCGACCGTCAGGCGGAGCTTCTTGCATTTCTGATGCCGTTTTATTACCGGGAGGGAAAGGTTCGACTCATGATCGGCATCGGATGTACCGGCGGTCGGCACCGTTCCGTGTATATTGCCGAGGAATTGGCCGCCAAACTGGCCGGAAAGGGCATTCGAACGATGGTTCATCACCGGGATATCGGGAAAGACCCTCGCTTCGCGGCTATTCTTCCGGATCCCGAGAAGCCGCGGGAGGAATAATCGTGCCGGCGGATTCATTTTCCGAAAGTATTCGAAAGGATCTATCCAAACTCTCCGTTCGTCATCCGTCCGAAGGGGACGCCGAGCTTGCCGCAATGATTTTGTGTGCTCATTCCGGATACGTCGAAGCGGACGGGCTGATTCGGGTCATTACGACCCGGTCGCCCGAGTGTGCGGATCGTTTTCTTCGATTTCTGCGCGAAAAGCAGATTTTTGCGCGGACGGTGGCCGTCGGTGAAGGTCAAGTGCTTCGGGCGGTCTGTACGGACAAAGCCGGTTATGACGAAATGATGAGGATTGCCGGAGATTTTCGTGCACGATCCGTTACCGACGAAGTTACCTCTTCTGCCCGCATTCGTCGGGCGGTTTTACGCGGAGCGTTTATGGCTTGCGGAAATGCGGCGGATCCGCGTCGCGCCTATCAAATCGAGCTGAATACCCGCGATCCGCTTTTCGCGCATGCGCTGACCCTTCTGATGCATGCGGAAAACATCGAACCTCAAAGCATGAAAAGAGGATCAAATACGGTTTTATACCTGAAGGAAGGTGCTCGAATTACGGATTTTCTGGCGATGATCGGAGCCCACGTCAGTCTTCTTCGATTCGAAAACATCCGGACGGATAAAGAAATCCGGAATCAGGTAAATCGCGTGGTCAACTGCGATACCGCAAACGCGCGAAGACAGGCCGAGGCATGTGCGTTTCGGGGTGAAAGACTGAAAAAATTACTCTCCGGAGAGCAGGCCGCTCTGCTTCCCGGGGAATTAAAAGCGGCGGCGGAGGTGTTCGTCCAAAATCCCGGATTGTCGATAAAAGAACTCGGTGAAATGATGGATCCGCCGATCGGGAAATCCGGAATGCATCATCGTCTGAAAAAGCTGGAGCGATTCGCGGATGATACGGCCGGGAAACCCGGAAACCGATGGGTGAATTGTAAAATGAAGTGACGCAAAAGAAATAAAGATGTCCCACGAGGACGATCTCACATACAATGTTAAGTGACCAAACCAAACACGCAGGAGGCATCCCGTGGGACACGAACATTGTAACG
>JAAYCT010000013.1 GCA_012729635.1 Clostridiaceae bacterium
CCGATGGAGAAGATATTTGAAAGTTATATCGCCTCTATCCTGCGAAAACAACTTCCGCCCGAAGTAAGGATGAAGACGCAGGACAGCCGCTACAGTCTCTTCGATCAGCCGTCCCGAACCTTCGCCCTCCGACCGGACATCGTGCTGGAATCCGGTGAGCATACCACAGTACTCGATACAAAGTGGAAGATGCTATCGGCGAGCGCCTACAACTACGGCATATCTCAAGCCGACATGTACCAGATGTACGCCTATGGAAAGAAGTATGATGCGGATAGTGTGGTGTTGATTTTTCCAAAGTTCGATGTTGTCGGTGCAGAACCGATTTTCTACGAGTCCGGAGATGGGGTGAGCGTGGAGGTGGTGTTTGTGGATTTGCGGGATCCGGAGAAGAGTGTGGAGAAGATGAGTGAGATTCCGTTTATTGAAGGCAGGTGTTCCAATGTCCTATAATGAAGGAGACATTACCTTTCTCCGGGATCAGATGAAGGATCTTTATCAAATTAAGACAGGCTTGGAAGCGAAATTTCCCGGAAGAAAGTTCGCGATTGACGGTCACCTTCTCGGTAGTGCCGGAGAGGTTCTCGCAGCATATCATTATCATCTGGAACTTTTTCGATCGTCAGAGAAGTCACATGATGCAGTTGCCGCCGACGGAAGACTGGTGCAAATCAAAGCAACTCAAGGCAATCGAGTATCAATGAGAAGCAAACCGGATTACCTGATCGTACTTTTGATTGACTTGAACTCCGGCGAAGCGATAGAGGTATATAACGGACCAGGCGAAAAAGTGTGGAACGCTTGTGGCGCACTTTCATCAAATGGCACAAGATCAATAACATTATCAAGACTTAGAAGCTTTTCGAGTTATGTGGAGGGAAGTCAAAGAATTGAAGCGGTGCGGCCGATAAGAAGCTGGGCAGAAGAACAGTAGCGCGTCAGAAAAGCGTTTTAAGAAGGAGTAGTCCATGAAAGCAAGTGACGATATTTTTTCAAGCGCCCATTCATCTCCCTCCATCCTCGACCGCGCGATCATTTTCGCGACGGAGGCGCACCGCGGCGCTTTTCGAAAAGGAACGCGTATTCCATACATCCTTCATCCGCTCGAGGCGGCTGCGATTGCGGTGACCATCACGGGCGATTATGAGGTGCTGGCAGCGGCGGTTTTGCATGATGTGATTGAGGATACGGCGGTCACGGAGGCGGAATTGCGGGAGGTTTTCGGGAGTCGGGTCGCGGAGCTGGTCTGCGCGGAGAGCGAGAACAAGCGGGCGGATCTGCCGGCGGGCGATACGTGGAGGATAAGGAAGCAGGAGACGCTCGATGCGCTCCGGGTGGAGGACCGGCGCGAGGTGAAGATTCTGGTGCTGGCGGATAAGCTTTCCAATATCCGGTCGATCCACCGGGATTTTCGGGCGTTGGGTGCGGCGCTGTGGGAGCGGTTCAATATGAAGGATCCGGATCAGATCGGGTGGTATTACCGGTCGATCGGTGAGGCGCTTGAGAGCGAGCTCGGGGAGACGCTTGCGATGAAGGAGTATCGGAGGTTGGTGGAGGAGACGTTCGCGGGAGGGGTTTCATGGATCGGAGGCGTGTATGAGTAATGAAGCATCAACTGAAGCCATTAAGAATTCGCCGCCCGTTTTTTGCGGCGAAGTGAAAAAGATCAAAATCGTCTCCGATTATAGGGGCTTCGATCCGCCGCTTCCGGGGAATGAGATCGAGCAACGTCTGACCATTACGGCGGACGGAAGAGTGTTTTTCTCATCCTTTACTTATTATGACGACAAATTTGTTAAAAAAAGAGTGCGCCGTTTCAAAACTGACTCGATGTTCGCGGAAACTGTGCTGAGGTGTATCGGAAAGATTTTCAGAGATGATTTTGTTGCGCCGGTTTCTCCGGATAAGGGTGGCTGGAAGCTGTTCATCACGAACACGGATAACTTAACATTCACCTTTTCGGGTTATTTGTGCCTGCTGGTGGATGAGCTTGAGTATCTTTCGTCGGTGATACGCGAGGAGTTGAGAATGCCGGAATTGCTTGTTTTTGACGGTCAGGCTCATGAAGACAGAATTGAAAAAGTCATTATTGATTATCAGAGAATTACTCAACAAGAGCCGGGGAAATCAACGATTAATCCAGCGGATGATTATCTTACGGCAAGTTGTTCGGAAAGAATCATTCTCGATCGCGCTGCTGAGACATTAGTATATTTTCAAAAAATCGGATCCGTCTGCCAAGTATCAAGGACTTATCATGCGAATAGAGTAATGTCCGCCTTTTTGGACGCACACTATTCAGTTGATCTTTTTTCGAGCATCCAAGGTGATCCGCCGGATGTTGCAAGCGACTCGAACGACTCCAAAGATTTTACCATCACCGTGGAATATCTGTACGGCAAGCCGCGCGTCATTTCCGGGACCTTTGACAAAAACGGACTGCCGGAGGATTTCCCGATATGGGCGGAGGACATTCAGGACATAATGGATTACTGCGGCAGGGGTGAAATCGTCAGACCGTCGATCTACGGCAAAGTGAAACGGAGAAGCGGTGATCATATCTTCTGCAGTGTGGTCTTTGGCGGCGGGAAATCATATTACTACAGGACGGAAGACGACACACTGCAAATCGGCGATTCGGTTCTTGTTCCGGTTCGAAGTGCCGGCGAAACCGCCGTCGCGGAAATCATAAAAATCGAATACTTCGCCGAAGAGGATGCTCCCTTGCCGCTCGAAAGAATTAAGATTATTATTCGCAGATGCACGGATGAAGATTTTGCCTCGCTCCAAGAGAATGAGCGAGCGGCGCAAGACAGCAGCGAGCGGGAATCGACAGAATCGATCGAGGTCGATCGCCCGACACAGAACATCCTCAAGCCGGATTCGAGCGATCCGATCATCGAGGAACAGCCGGACAACGAAGGCCACGCGCAACCTTTTGACAGGCTCGTGCTGTGCGACGAGAAAACGCCTTATGTGCAGGTGTTTGTCAGCGCCGAAATGTCGGAGGGCTGTCTGAAGATCTCGGGTCAGGACCTGGGTGAAGCGCCCAGGGAAACTTTTGGGGAGGACGAGTACGAATACTTTTATGACTTCGACCTCGAAAACACGGAGCGCCTGTTCGCGCTTTTAACGCCCGAAAAGCAATCCATTGCAGGCGTGTTGGTCCGGGAGTTTTCGGGCATGGACGGATGCAGTAAATTGAGGGAGTTCTGCGACGAAAATCATATTGAATACAGTTTTTTCACGTGCTGATGGGTGTGATGTCAAATCATTAATCAAGGAGGTATCCCCATGCGCACCATCTCCCCCCAATTCATCCAAGACCTGAAATCCGGGCAACTCAGCTTCTTCCTGAACCAGACACGGCATGACCCGGATATTTGCATGGAGATCCGGAAAGATTATATCAGCATGTATTACAAGGGCGGATGTGCCCTGCGGATCGAGCAGCGCGGGAAGGGGTATTCGTTTCATTTTGACAGTAAATACTGCTTAAATAAGGGAAACGACGAAAAGGCGGCGTTTTTCGAGGGGCTCGA